>JBKPNX010000139.1:0-46703 GCA_046732855.1 Pseudomonadota bacterium | reverse complement strand
GTCATCCGCCAGCCGGTCTATTGACTGCGATGTGATCGCTGGCCGTTGCTTCGGTATCGATCAGGGCATTGATTTTTGGTGCCGGAGAGAGGATTCGAACCTCCGACCTACTGATTACGAATCAGCCGCTCTACCCCTGAGCTACTCCGGCGCACCCGCGCGGGCTCCTGGCTTGCCAATGCGCCGCCTGAGAGCTTTGGCGCGCCGCGCGGCCCCTCATTAGCGAACCGGGGGGCCACGGGCAAGGCGATCGTGCGGCCTGGTCGCGCAGCGCGTCAGCGCCCGCGGGTTGACGGCGCCGCCTTCTACAAAAGTGTGCCCATCAGCCCTGCGCGCCCGTGCGAGCGAGCGTCGACCGCCGCGGGCGGGTCTGGCCGACGTGGGCACCCCTGCTCAGAGCTTGGCGGCGATTCAGCCGGAGCGCTTCAGAACGCGCTGTTGAACAGGCCGCCGTCCAGCAGGAAATTCTGGCCGGTGATGTAGCCGGCGCGCGCGCTGCACAGGAACGCGCAGACGTCGCCGAGCTCGGCCGGATCACCGATCCGGCGCATCGGCACCGTGGCCGCGCGCTCCTTGCCGAACTGCTCGCGCGTCTTGCCCTGGACCTTCGCGGTCGCCTCGACGCCCGCCCAGTAGCGGTCGGTGTCGAAGAAGCCCGGCAGGACGTTGTTGATCGTGACGCCCGCGTGCGCGACCTGGCGGGCGACCCCGGCGAGGAACGCGGTCAATCCGGCGCGCGCGCCGGACGACAGGTCGAGGCCCGCGACCGGCATGCGCACCGAGATCGAGGTGATGTTGACGATCCGGCCGAAGCGGCGCTCGACCATGCCATCGATGGTCGCCTGAATCAGCTCGATCGGGGTGACCATGTTCCAGGTGACGCCCTTCAGCAGGTCGTCCCGCGCCAGCTCGCGGAAATCCTTGAACGGCGGCCCGCCCGCATTGGTCACCAGGATGTCCGGATCGGGCTGGGCGGCGAGGAGCTTGGCCTGTCCGTCCCTGGTCGTCACGTCCGCGGCGACGGGCGTGACCTCGGCGCCGGTCTCCTCGCGGATCGCCTGAGCGGTCGCGGCGAGGCGCGCCGCGTCGAGGCCGTTGATCGCGAGCTCCACTCCGGCGCGAGCAAGCGCCATCGCGCAGGCGCGCCCCAGGCCACGGCTCGATGCGCACACGATCGCCCGCCGTCCTTCGATCCCCAGATCCAGCATGCCTTCCTCCCCGGTCTCCCCTCGGCGGCGCGTGCGGTACGCCCGCAGGAGCACCCCGAGAATGCGCAGCTCGGAGCAATAGGACAAGACCGGGCGGCATGAGATCCAACCCCGATCGGAGCGGGACCACGATCAGCCGCCTTCGCCAGGGTCGTCCGCCCCTGCCGGCGATGAGCCCGATCGATGCCGGGACGGTCGGCGACGACGCCCGTGCGCCCTGCGCCGCGCCTGCGACGCTCGGCCGCCTGCCCGGCAGGGTCTACGTCTGCGCCCGCCGAGACCAAACGACTGCAGATCGGCGGACGACCCCGCTGTAGCGGTCAGGCGCTGCTGGCGAACGCGCCCGCCAGGACGGCGCCGGCGAGCGCGCGGATCTCGGCGGCGAGCGGCCGGTCGTCGGTCAGGAACGCCGCGTAGCGGCGCACCTTGGCCAGCGCCTCTTCCAAAGGCGCGCTGCTCTCGAGCGGTCGGCGCAGCTCGATACCCTGGGCGGCGGCGAGCAGCTCGATCGCCACGATGTGCGCGGCATTGTCGGCCATCTCGAGCAGCCGGCGCGCCGCGTGCGTCGCCATGCTGACGTGGTCCTCCTGATTCGCCGAGGTCGGCCGGCTGTCGATCGCGGCGGGATGGGCGAGATGCTGGTTCTCGCTCGCGAGCGCCGCCGCCACGATCTGCGGCAGCATGAAGCCGGAATTGAGGCCCGGCTGCGGGGTCAGGAACGCCGGCAGCTGGCTGAGGTTGGGATCGGTCAGGAGCGCGATCCGGCGCTCCGCGAGCGAGCCGATCTCGGCCAGCGCGAGCGCGATCTGATCGGCGGCGAGCGCCACCGGCTCGCCGTGGAAGTTGCCGCCCGAAAGGATCGCGCCGGGCTCGTCGGGGGTCCGGGGCGCGAATACCAGCGGATTGTCGGAGACGCCGTTCGCCTCGCGCTCGAGCACCGCCGCGGCGCCGTCCAGCAGCTCCAGGCACGCGCCCATGACCTGCGGCTGGCAGCGCAGGCTGTAGGGGTCCTGCACGCGTTCGCACTCGACCAGATGCGAAGCGCGGATCGCGCTGCCGGCGAGCAATCCCAGCAACCGGTCGGCAACCCGGACCTGGGCGGGCTGGCCGCGCACCGCATTCAGGCGCGGATCGAACGGCACGTCGCTGCCGAGCGCCGCATCCACGCTCATCGCGCCGGCGACCAGGGCGGCATCGAACACCGCCTGCGTCCGGAACAGGCCGAGCAGCGCGAGCGCGGTCGAGACCTGCGTGCCGTTCAGGAGCGCCAGGCCTTCCTTGGCGGCGAGCGCGAGCGGCCGCTCGCCGATGCGGGCGAGCGCCTCGGCCGCCGGCATGACGGTGGCGCGGAGGCTGACCTCGCCCTCGCCGATCAGGACGCCGGCAAGATGGGCAAGCGGCGCGAGGTCGCCCGACGCGCCGACCGATCCCTTGGCCGGAATCACCGGCAGGGCATCGTGCTCGAAGAGCGCGAGCAGGAGCTCGATGGTCTGCCGACGCACGCCCGAATAGCCGAGCGCGAGGCTCGCGGCCTTCAGCGCCAGGACGAGACGGACCACGGGATCGGGCAGGGGTGGACCGAGTCCGCACATGTGCGACAGGACCAGGCGCCGCTGCAGCTCCTCGATCTGATCCGGCGCGATGCGCACGGTCGCGAGCTTGCCGAAGCCGGTGTTGATGCCATAGACCGGCGCGCTCCCGCGCGCCGCCCGCGCGACCACCTCGGCCGCGGCCTCGACCGCGGCCCAGCAGCCCTCATCCAGCTCCAGCCGCTGCCCGCCTTCGGCGAACGCGCGCAGCTCGTCGAGACTCAGTGCGCCCGGGGTCACTCTGCCGCTGTTATGGTCAGTCATGCTTTATCTGGCTATGACAGCAGCATCGTGGCGACGCCGCGTCGCTCAGCCAAAGACGCCAGTCGTTGATCGGCGGTCGCGAGGCCTGCTCCCTCATGTTCCGCAAGAGCGACATAAACGCAGTCGGCGACCTGATGCGCCATCAGAGTCGCCAGCGTGAGTGCCGCAGCCATTAATCGCTCGTCCTCGGCCAATCGGATCTCGCCCCGAGCAACGGCATTCAGGAGAACATCAAGCGCTTCTGCTGCCGCGATGTCTCGGATCCGGCGCTCTCTTATCTTGCGGTGGAGGGCCCCGGCGACCTCGGTCAGCAAGAGTCTTGGCGCAACCCATCGGGTCGGACGTCCCATCAAGGCGACCGCCGCGGCCGTCCCCGGTTCCATCGCGAGCCAGCGGACCGCGACTGACGCATCCAGCACCGTTGCGAGCGGGATGGTCTCAGCCCCAGGCATCCCGCTGCTCGCGAATGGTTGCGACACTGTCCGCCGATGGATCGTTTTCTTGCCCGGCCGTGGCCGCGCGCACCGCTGCGGCGCGCCGGGCGAACGCCTCCATGTCCGCATTGACCGACGCGGCAAGAGTCCGCCGGATCTCCTCCTCGAGGGAGATGCCGCGCTGCTTGGCCCTGGTCTTCAGGATGTCCGCGATCCGGTCCTCGAGGTTACGGACTTTGATGTCGGCCATGATCGCTCCAATCATGCTTGACCGTGCGCCCAAGCAGCCGCTCAGCCCCCGCTGTCGCGCTCTTCGCGGACGAGCCGCGCGCTGTCGAGCTCCGGCTCGCCGAGCGCCCCGCCCGCCGCGGCGTGCAGCGCCTTTGCCCGCCTTACCAGCTCGTCGCGAACAATGGCACCGAGGCCGTGAGCGTCCGGCGGACCTCGTCCTCTGGCCAAACGCCTCTCGCCTTAGCGCGCGCTTTGAGTGCGCTCGCCACGCGATCGTCGAGATTGCGTACCTTCAGGTCGGCTATGTCTGCTCCGTTTCCGGCGCCTCGCGTATACGCTTGACCCCATCTGGGGTCAAGTTGGTCACTGAGGTTGCGGTCGGTTCGGCCAGACCAGCTCGAAGCGTGTCAGGACCACGGGCATGTGCTCATCGAAGCTGATGCCCCACCCAGGGCACTGACGCGTGAAGTAACGACGATGCTGCGCGCGCCATGAGGCGAGCGTCCGGTCGTCCTCGCCCTCGTCCCAGGCAAAGCGGGCATCCACCTGATCGAACGGTCGCACCGTGACCTCGGTCGCTCTGATGATGCAACCGGGTTCTCCTCGCCCCTCGAGCACGACAGCGTGGACGTCCGGTTCCGGCAGGAGATCGCCCAAGCGCTCGAAGTCGATGACCAGCCCTGCGGTGGCTCGCTTCGGCCCGGCGAGCACCAGGGCCAGCAGCTCGTCCGCCAGCGCAGGGGTATCCCCGAACGGGAACACGTCGTAGCGCTGATGGGACGAGACCGAGCCGGCGCGACAGAAACTCAGCCAATAGGCCTGAACTGCGGGACTTCGTGAGCCTGGGGTCATCCTTGTACTCGCAGACGAGCCGGGTGACATCGAGCGCGTTGCCCAAGGCGCGCGCGTACGATACATCACGCTCAGCGCCAAGGAGAGTCGCCGTGATCGATGTGATCCCGCTCGTGACCGATCATGACGTCGCGCACGACTGCCTGTTTGCCTTGCCGAAGCCAGGCTTCGCCGGTGGTCGTTACGCGCACCGCAAGGCCAAGACGTCCGCGCCATAACCTCGTCTGTCCTTTGGGGGGTTCCATGTCCTTGAGCCGAGCCGCGCCCCGCCTCGATCCCGACCAGGACTTCTTCGCACGCCATCTCAGCCAGGACGATCCGGAAGTCGCCGCGGCGATCCGCGGCGAAGTCGGCCGGGAGCAGCGGCAGATCGAGCTGATCGCGTCGGAGAACTTCGCGAGCCCCGCCGTGCTCGAAGCCCAGGGCAGCGTGCTGACCAACAAATACGCCGAGGGCTATCCGGGGCGCCGATACTACGGCGGCTGCGAGTTCATGGATGCCGCCGAGCAGCTGGCGATCGAGCGGGCGCGGCGACTGTTCGGCTGCGCGTACGTCAACGTGCAGCCGCACAGCGGGGCGTCGGCGAACCTCGCGGTGTTTCTGGCGTTGCTGCGGCCCGGTGACACCATCCTCGGCATGTCGCTTGCCGCCGGCGGCCATCTCACCCACGGTGCGCCGCCGAACGTCTCGGGCAAGTGGTTCGAGGCGATCGGCTACGGCGTGCGCCGGCAGGACCAGCGGATCGACTTCGACGAGGTTGCCGCGCTGGCGGAGCGGCATCGACCGAAGCTGATCATCGCGGGCGGCTCGGCTTATCCGCGGGTCCTGGATTTCGCGCAGTTCCGCGCGATTGCCGATGCGGTCGGCGCCCATCTGATGGTCGACATGGCGCATATCGCGGGTCTGGTCGCCGCGGGCTTGCATCCGAGCCCGTTTCCGCACGCCCACGTCGTCACCAGCACAACGCACAAGACCCTGCGCGGGCCGCGCGGCGGCCTGATCCTCGCCGACGACCCGGAGCTCGGCAAGAAACTCAATTCCGCGACGTTCCCCGGCCTTCAGGGCGGTCCGCTGATGCACGTGATCGCGGGGAAGGCGGTGGCGTTCGGGGAAGCTTTGCGCCCCGACTTCAAGAGCTACGCGCGCCGGGTGGTCGAGAACGCCAGAGCGCTGGCCGAGGCGATGGTCGCGGGCGGCCTCGATTTGGTGTCGGGCGGCACCGACAATCACCTGCTTCTCGTCGATCTGCGGCCCAAGCGCCTGACCGGCAGGGCGGCGGAGGACAGTCTCGAGCGCGCCGGCATCACCTGCAACATGAACGGCATCCCGTTCGACCCGGAGAAGCCGACGGTCACTTCGGGCATCCGCCTCGGCAGCCCGGCCGCGACCACGCGCGGCTTCGGCCTCCCCGAGTTCCAGCAGACCGGGCGGCTGATCGTCGAGGTCTTGGACGGCCTTGCCGCGCATCCGGATGACAACCGCGCGGTCGAACAGCGGGTGCGCGGAGAAGTGGAGCGGTTGTGCGCGCGGTTCCCGGTCTATGGGCACATCTCGCAAGGGTGACCCGCCATGCGGTGTCCGTTCTGCGGTTCGGATGACAACCAGGTCAAGGACTCGCGGCCGGTCGAAGAGGCGGGCGCGGTGCGCCGGCGGCGCCAGTGCAACGCCTGCGGCGCGCGCTTCACCACCTTCGAGCGCATCCAGCTGCGCGAGCTGACCGTGATCAAGCGCGACAGCAAGCGCGTGCCGTTCGATCGGGAGAAGTTCAAGCGCTCGATCATGATCGCGACGCGCAAGCGCGGCATCGACGAGGAGCGCATCGACCGCATCGTCAACGGCATCGTGCGCGAGGTCGAGCTGAGCGGCGAGACCGAGATCGAGGCCAAGCGCCTGGGCGCGCTCGCCATGCAGCGCCTCGCCGAGCTCGATCAGGTCGCCTACGTCCGCTTCGCCTCGGTCTATCATGACTTTACCGGAGTGCGCGACTTCGAGCGCTTCATCGCGCGCATCGCGGCCGAGAGCGAGCGCGGCTCGGCCGAAGCCAATGCCGACGTCGCCGCCCAATGAGCGCGATGCCCAGTTCATGGCGGTGGCGCTGCGCTTGGCGGAGCGCGGCCTCGGCCAGGTCTGGCCCAATCCCGCGGTCGGCTGCATCGTCGTCAAGAGCGACCAGGTCGTCGGCCGCGGCTGGACCCAGCCGGGCGGCCGGCCGCATGCCGAATTCGAGGCACTGAGGCGGGCAGGCGGCGGGGCGCTGGGCGCGACCGCGTACGTCACGCTGGAGCCCTGCGCGCACTATGGCCAGACGCCGCCCTGCACCATGGCGCTGCTTCATGCCGGCATCCGGCGCGCGGTGATCGCGACGCGCGACCCGGATCCGCGCGTCGATGGCCGCGGCATCGAGCAGTTGCGCCAGGCCGGCGTCGAAGTCGCAGTCGGGCTCGCCCAGGACGAGGCGGAGCGCCTGAACGCCGGCTTCTTCCTGCGCGTGCGGGCCGGCCGGCCGCTGATCACGCTCAAGCTCGCGACCTCGCTCGATGGCCGCATCGCCACGCGCGCCGGAGCGAGCCGCTGGATCACCGGCGAGGAAGCGCGGCAGCGCGGTCAACATCTGCGCGCCAGCCACGACGCGATCATGGTCGGCAGCGGCACCGCGCTCGCCGACGACCCGGAGCTGACCTGTCGCCTGCCCGGCCTGGAGGCACGCTCTCCGGTGCGTATCGTGCTCGACGGCCGCCTGCGTCTTCCCCCGCGCAGCCGCCTCGCGCGCACCGCGCGCGACGTGCCCACCTGGGTGCTCACGCGCGCCGACGCCGACCCGAGACGGCGCGAAGCGCTCGAGCGCGCGGGCGTCGAGGTGCTGGCCGTGCCGGCGGCGCCGCCCGGGGAACACATCGATCTGGCCCTCGCGGTCGAAGCGCTGGCGGCGCGCGGGCTCACCCGGGTCCTGGTCGAGGGGGGCGGCGCGCTTGCCGCAGCGCTGCTGCGCGCCCGTCTGGTCGACCGGCTGGTGTGGTCGCAGGCGCCGCTTCTGATCGGGGGCGACGGTCTGCCCGCGATCGGCCCGCTCGGCGTCGAGGCGCTGGCCGACTGCCTCACCCTGGCGCGGGCGCACAGCCTGACGCTGGCACGCGATGTGATGCATGCGTATATCGTGGACAGGGACTGAGGGAGCGTCATGTTCACCGGGATCATCACCGACGTCGGGCGCGTGCTCGAGATCGCCGACGGGGGCGGCACGCGCATGACCATCGGGACCCGCCTGCCGCTCGCGGAGATCCCGCTCGGCAGCTCGATCGCCACCTCCGGCATCTGTTTCTCCGCGATCGACAAGGGCGCCGACTGGTTCGTCGTCGAGGCTTCGGACGCTACCCTCGAGGTGACCACGGCCGGCGCCTGGGTGGTCGGCGACACGGTCAACCTCGAGCGTTCGCTCCGGGTCGGCGACGAGATGGGCGGTCACATCGTGTTCGGTCATGTCGATGCCGTCGGCGAGATACTGGCGCTCGACCCGGCCGGCGCCTCGCACCGCCTGGAGGTCCGGGTGCCGGCCAGCCTGGGGCCGCTGATCGCCGTGAAAGGCTCGATCGCGGTCGATGGCATCTCGCTCACGGTGAACGAGGCGGGCGCCGACCGCTTCGCGCTGAACGTCATCCCGCACACCTGGCGCGCCACCAACCTGGCCGAGCGCAAAATTGGCGATCGCGTCAATGTCGAAATCGACATGCTCGCGCGCTATGTCGCCCGGCAGCTCGCGTTCCGCCGTGAGGTTTGAGCACGGGGCGCAGCGCGATGCCGTTCTCCGAGTATCTCAGCCCGATCGAGGAGATCATCGAGGTCGCCAAGTGCGGCCAGATGTTCATCCTGATCGACGACGAGAGTCGCGAGAACGAAGGCGATCTCGTGATCCCGGCTCAGCACTGCGACCCCGACAAGGTCAATTTCATGGCCAAGCACGGCCGCGGCCTGGTCTGCCTCGCGCTGACCCGCCAGCGGGTCGAGCAGCTCGGGCTGCCGCTGATGGCGCAGGGCAACGAATCGCGCCTCTCGACCGCGTTCACGGTCAGCATCGAAGCGCGCGAGGGCATCACCACCGGCATCTCGGCAGCCGACCGGGCGCGCACGGTCCAGGTCGCGATCGACCCCGGCTCGACCCGCGCCGATCTGGCCACGCCCGGCCACATTTTCCCGGTGATGGCGCGGGATGGCGGCGTGTTGGTGCGCGCCGGGCACACCGAGGCCGCGGTCGACATCGCCCGGCTCGCCGGGCTCAATCCGGCCGGCGTGATCTGCGAGATCATGAACGACGACGGCACCATGGCGCGCCTGCCGGATCTGGTCGCCTTCGCCCAGCGGCACGCCCTCAAGGTCGCCAAGATCGCCGATCTGATCTCGTACCGGCTGAGCTATGAAAAGCTGGTCGAGCGCGACATTGCGAGCACGCTGCACACCCGCTTCGCCGGCGATTTCCGGCTGCAGGTGTACACCAACGTGCTGACCGGGGTGGAGCACATCGCGCTGGTCAAAGGCGATCTGGAAGCGCCGGGCCCCGTGCTGGTGCGGGTGCACGCGCTGAACGTCCTGGAGGACGTGCTCGGCGAGAACAACGACGGCCGCGCCGGCATGCTGCACGCGGCAATGGCCGAGATCCACGCCGCCGGTCGCGGCGTCGTGGTGCTGATCCGCGAGCCGTCGCCGACCAGCATCTCGGATCGGATCAAGACGCGGCTCGGCCATCCATCGCCGCGGGTGCCGCCGCTGCGCGACTACGGCATCGGCGCCCAGATCCTGAAGGACCTGGGGATCAGGGACATGATCCTCCTGTCCCAGAGCGAGCGCCCGATCATCGGCCTCGAGGGCTACGGCATGCGCGTGGTGGAGCATCGCCACCTGCATGGCGAGAAGGGAGGGGCATGGTAGGGGACGGCCCGCCCGCGGGTCATCCGACCGGCGGCCGCCCGCGGCCGCACCTCCTGATCGTGGAGGCGCGCTTCTACGATGAGATCTCGGATCTGCTGCTCGAGGGCGCGACGCGGGCGCTGCAACACGCCGAAGCGACCTTCGACCGCGTCACCGTCCCCGGCGCGCTGGAGATTCCGGCTGCGATCCGCCTCGCACTGGATCGCGGAGACTACGATGCCTTCGTCGCGCTCGGGTGCGTGATCCGCGGCGAGACCAGCCACTACGACGTCGTCGCCGGCGAGAGCGCGCGCGGCCTGATGGAGCTCGCGGTGCAGCGCGGCGCGCTGATCGGCAATGGCATCCTCACCACCGACGACGGCCGGCAGGCGCGCGTGCGCGCCGATCCCGCGGGCAAGGACAAGGGCGGCGCCGCGGCGCGCGCCGCGCTGGCGCTCCTTCAGCTCAAACGGTGCTTTCAGCCATGACGCGCCGGCGCGCTGCCCGTTTCGGCGCCATCCAGGCGCTTTATCAGGCCGATCTGACCGGGCGCCCGATCGAGGCGGTGATTCTCGAGTTCGAGCAGCACCGCCTGGCCGATCTGCTGGAGCCGCTCGAGGGCGGCGGCCCGAGGCCCGAGGTCGACCGGCCGTGGTTCGCGAGCCTGACGCGCGGCGCCTGGCGCCAGGCGCCGGAGCTGGACCCGATGATCGCGGCGACGCTCGCCGAGGGCTGGTCGCTCGAGCGCGCGGGCTATCTCCTGCGCGCGTTCCTGCGCGCCGGCGCCCACGAGCTGGCAAGCAAGCCCGACGTGCCGGTAAGCGTGGTGATCAACGAATACGTCGAGCTGGCGCACGATTTCCTCAGTCGCGACGAGGCGCGGTTCATCAACGCGGTGCTGGATCGCCTGGCGACGCAGCTGCGCCCCGCCGGCGACGATCCGGCCGGCGCGCCCGCCTGAGCGCCGCCGGCATGCCCGAAGGCGAGTTCGAGTTCATCGCGCGCCGCCTGCGCCCGCTCGCGACCGCCAAAGGCGCGCTCGATCTGACCGACGATGCCGCGCTGCTCGACCCCGCGCCCGGCCACCAGCTGGTCCTGACCAAGGACGCCATGGTCGCCGGCGTGCATTTTCTGCCGGACGACCCGCCGGGTCAGATCGCGCAGAAGCTCCTGCGCGTGAATTTGTCGGATCTGGCGGCGATGGGCGCGGCGCCGCTCGGCTATCTGCTGGCGCTCGCGCGCGCCCGGGCGATCGGCGACGAGTGGCTCGCCGCGTTCTGCGCCGGCCTAGCGGCCGACAATGCGGCGTTCGGGATCTCGCTTTTGGGCGGCGATACCGTCGCGACGCCCGGGCCGCTCACCCTGTCGCTGACCGCGATCGGTGAGGCGCCCGTGGGCGCGGCGCTGCTGCGCGGCGGCGCCCGACCCGGCGACGACATCTGGGTGTCGGGCAGTCTCGGCGACGCCGCGCTGGGCCTGAAGGTGTTGCACGACGAGTTCGAAGTCGCGGACGAGGCGCGCGCGTACTTGACCGAGCGCTACCGCCTGCCGCGGCCGCGTCTTGCGCTCGGCCAGGCGCTGCGCGGCACTGCGAGCGCGGCGATCGATGTCTCGGACGGTCTGGTCGCCGACCTCGGGCACATTCTCGAGGTCTCGAAGGCCGGCGCCGAGGTGCAGGCCGAAGCACTGCCGCTGTCGGACGTCGCGCGCAACCTGCCCGGCGCCCGCGCCGCCGCGCTCGCCGGCGGCGACGACTACGAGCTGCTGTTCACCGCGCCGCCGAAGCATCGGGCCGAGATCGAAGGCCTTGCGCGCCGGCTCGACCTCCCGCTCTCCCGCATCGGCACGATCCGTGCGGGCTCCGATCTTCGGATTCTGGGCGCTGACGGCCAGATGATCGAGCTGCCTTCGAGGGGATGGCAGCACTTTTGAAGCGGCTGGGCAGGATTGCTGCGACCTGTAAACTTCCCGCCAATGGCCAACCGCAAGCACTACCAGGTAGCCGGAACCACCCAGTTCGTCACCCTGTAACTTCCGGCCATTGGCCAGCCGCAAGCACCAGCACTGCGCGGCACAAGGCAAGGTGTCTCAAGGCGCCCTTGCAGGTCCAAACCATCACCCGGCAAGCACTACCGCTATCCAACACCCCGGAGTCATCCTCGTCCATCTTCTCGGCGTTTGAGGTGCGGCGGATTAGCCCGCTAGTGCGCCAGCAGCGCGGCCGCGTGCGGTCAAAGTCGCTTAGTTATCGTGAAGGTCGCCGGGTTCGGCTGCTCGGGACAGGTGCCCGCCGTTGGATTGAACCAACCGGTCAGCACGCTACCGAGACGGTTGCCGGGTAAAGCCGGAGAGGACCGGGATCGTTCCCATATTCGAGGGAGCCGGCGGTGTAATTGTCACATCGTCGCTGCTCCAGTCGCTCTGGGGCTGCGCCGCGGCTCAAGATGTCACCCAGGGTCCGTGAACGCGAGCGGCGGGGCGCCGGATCTGCGCCGCCTCCAGGCTTCGAGCTCATTGCCGAAGGGCTCAAGGAGCGTGCACTCATAGATAAGGCGATTCAGCTGAAGTCGCCAACTGACTTCACTACGTCATGGCAGGGATGATCGTATTCCCGTAGTCGGCGATGATTTTCTCTTCATTGCCGTTGTCGAGATAGATGTTGAACTGTGTGATGCCGGCGTTCTCCAGCGCTTTCAGTTTGGCGATGTGATCTTGCGGCTCGCCCAGGACAGCAAAGCCGTCGACGATGTCATCCGTGATGAAGTCGAGATAAGGGTTGTCGCTTTCGCCATGTTTGGAATAGTCGTAGCCCCGGCGTTTCTCGATGTAAGCGATCAGGCTTGACGGGACGACATCGGTGTCGCGGCCATATTTTTCCACGATGTCGGCCACATGATTGCCGACCATGGCCGGAAACCATCTCGTCCTCGCGCGCCCTTCCTCGATCGGCCCGGTATACGCGGGTGCGGCGGACATGACCTGATAGCCGGACATGTCGCGGCCGGCCCTGCGGCCCGCCTCGATCGCCTGATCGGCGAGCCACTTGCAGATGCCGGGTTCGGCGAGCTGCAGGACCAGGCCATCGCCGACCCGCCCCGCGGAACCCAGCGCCATCGGACCGTAGGCCGCGATCCAGACGGGCATGTCGTAGCCTTCGGCCCAGGGGAACCTCACCGGTTCTGGACAACCCGCGTAGTGCGCCTCTTCACCCCGCACCAGCGCCTTGACGACCTGGACGAATTCCTCGAGGCGGGCCAGTGTTGCAGGTTTCCTGCCCATGACCCGAACCGCGCTGTCACCGCGCCCGACCCCGAGGTCGAATCGCCCCCCTGATTGCAGCGCCAGGGAACCGAACAGGCTCGCCGCCAACGACCAGTCCCGGGTGTTCGGATTGGTGACGCACGGGCCAAAGCGCATCTTCGCCGTGTGCTCCATGAGCATCGCGATGGCGACAAAGCTCTCGCGCCACAAAATGTGGCTGTCGTAGAACCAGCAATGGGTGAAGCCGGCATTCTCCGCTTGCCGTACGAGCGCCCGCGCCCTTTCCGGCCGGACGACACCCTTGAAGGTGATCCCAAAATCCATCGTGACGCTTCCTTGACGGTCGGTTCGTAGCTCAGTGCGGCGGCGGCCAGATCTTGATGTCGACCTGGGTCAAGGCGCTATCGTCTCCTGACGCTGATCGCGCTGGATTCGCCTGTTCCTGACCATAGCATATCGTGCAGGCCCGGGGCGTGGTCTGAAGCCTTCACGATGGTTGCTATCGATCAGGGAGGCCTTGGAGGCCCTGGTCAACGGCACAAAGCTCCAGATCACTCGGCGTGGTGAGGAAGCGAGACCAGGGTGCCGACCACGGACGGCCCCGGGCTGGAGCCGCCGAACAACGGCAATTTGGGTTGGTCGGCCAAGGAGCCCTATACCTCCGCGTTCGTGCGGAAGTCCCGCTCGGGCGGTGCGGCCACGCGGCACGTCGTTCCGGCCTGTGGTCGCCGGCGGGTCCTGACTTTCTCGGCAGCTTCGGGTCATGACCTACCGGTCGACCCCTGCCCATGGCACGTCCGCTCTGCGCCCAAAAAGTCCGGACCGGCTGGAATCAAGCCATGTCGGGCAGCGCGGGCGGCGGCGGGTGCTTGCGCTCGATCGCGTAGCGCACCAGCGCGGCGAACCGGTAGATGGCGTGGACGAACTTGCCATACGGCAGGGTGAGGAAGAGGCCGAGAATGACCCCGAGGTGCACCGCCAGCAGCAGACCCATCGCGGGCGTGGCGCGGAGCAGGAGAAGGAGCAGGCCGGTCAGGCTCGACAGGAGCAGCAGCACGAGAAACGCGATGTCCATGGCGCGGTGCGGATGAGCGAACGGCTCCGGGTCGGCCTGCCGCTTCAGCGAGAGCAGTCCTGCCGGGCCAGCGAGCAGGCCGATGCCGCCGAGCGTGCCGAGCACGACCGGCAAGCTGAGGAAAGGGTAGGGCGCCTGCCAGCCGAGCAGATAATGATAGAGCGTCGCGGTCGAGGTCGAGGCGAAGCACAAGAGGAAGCCGTAGAACGTCAGGTGATGGAAGATGCGCCTGGCCTGCGACGGACGCTCGTTCGGATAGGTGCAGCCGTCGTCGCTGCCGCCCTCCAGGTACCTCAGACGGAACGCGTCGCGCAGCGCCTCCCATACCGGGGCCACGCCGGCACTTCCGGCGGGGCTTGCGCCCGTGTCCCGCCAGAAGCGGCGAAAGCCCATGACGAAAGCGAGGACGGCGTAGAGCGCGACCAGGCCGAAGATCGTCACCATCACCTGATGCGGGATCAGCGCGTAGAAGGCGCCCTCCCCGGCGTGCACGGCGAACAGCGCCGCGGGCCCGACCAGCAGGAACGTGCCGAGCAGGAACAGCACGAGGCAGGCGGTCGTGATCAGGCTGACGGCGAGACCGTTGCGCTCGAGCAGAGGGGCGAGGAACGCCGGCCAGCAGCAGTCGCGATAGGTCTCGGCCCGCAACTCGGCGAAGACGCGCGGCACGTTGACCGCGAACGCGTGCGGCGGCGCATACTGACAGTGATGGTAGCAGGCGCCGCAGTCGTGGCAGAGATTGGCGAGGTATTCGAGGTCGGCGGCGGCGAACGCCAGCCTGAGCTCCATCGCCGGGAACACCGCGCAGTGGCCCTCGCAGTAGCGGCACGCGTTGCAGATGGTCATCTGCCGCGCCGCCTCGGCGACCACGTCAGTTGCCGGCATGCGCCGCCTCGGCGACCACGTCAGCTGCCGGCATGCGCCGCCTCGCGCCCCGCGATCCGGCCGAACACGCTGCCGATGGTCATGCCGATGCCGGCGAGATAGCCCTGACCGAGCACGTTGCCGGCCATGATCTCTCCGGCGGCGAAGATGTTCCTGGCAGGGCTGCCGTCGGCCATGATCACCCGCGCCCGCTCGTTCACCGCGACCCCGAGATAGGTGAAGGTGATGCCCGGCCGGAGCGAGTAGCTGCAGAACGGCGGCGCATCGAGCGGCAACGCCCAGTGGGACTTCGGCGGATCGAGACCTGCGGTGCGGCACTCGTCGAGCGCGGTCCAGTCGAACCGCCCGGGCCGGACCGAGGCATTGAACCGCGCGACGGTGTCCTCCAGGACAGCCGGAGCGAGCCCGAGCTTGCCGGCGAGCTCGCGGATCGTGTTCGCCACTACCGGCGGAAACACCGGCGGCATGAACTTGCCGGTCGCCTTCCGATCGACGATCACATGCCCGATCTGGCCCGGCTGCTGCGCCACGAGTCGCCCCCAAATGGCGTAGCGTTTTGGCCAGAAATCCTCGCCCTCGTCATAGAAGCGCCGACCGTCTCGGTTGACCACGATGCCGAGCGGCACGCAGTCAACGCGGGTGACGATGCCGCCGTCGAACTTCGGCGCGCGCCCGTCGACCGCGACCGCGTGGCACTGGGTCGGATCGCCGACCTGCCTCGCTCCGCGGTCCAGCAGCGTGCGCAGCAGCCGACCCTGGTTATAGGGCGTGCCGCGGACGATGAAGTTGTCGGCGACATCGCCCCAATACTGCCTGAGCCACGGGATGTTCGCCTCGAATCCGCCCGCGGCGGCGACCAGAGCGTTGGCGCGCACGTCGTGTCTCGCGCCGTTCAGCGCCACGCTCGCCGAGACGAACCGGCCGCCTCCGATCGCGAGATCCTCCGCCTCCGCGCCGTAGACGATCTCGATGCCGAGCGCCTCGGCGGTGCGGTAGAGGGCGTTCACCAGCGCCTTGCCGCCGCCGAGGAAAAACGCGTTGGTGCGCCCGAGGTGGAGCGTGCCGCCGAGCGCGGGCTGGAAGCGCACGCCGCGGGCGCCGAGCCACTGGACGAGATCGGCCGAGGAGCGGATGGCCAGACGTGCGAGCTGCTCGTCGGTCTTGCCCGCGGTCACACGCAGCAGGTCGTCCCAGAACTCGTCCTCGGGGTAGGCGCCGGACATGATCCCATCGGCGGCGTCGTGCAGGTAACGGAGGTTGCGCGTGTGCCGACTGTTGCCGCCGCGGTAGTGGCGCGGCGCGCATTCGAGCAGGAGGACGCTGGCGCCGCTCTCCCGAGCGGTGATGGCGGCGCACAGGCCGGCGTTGCCGCCGCCGATGACCAGGACGTCGTAGCGTCGGGCAGGATCAGCCACGTCGCCGAACAGCACCATCAGCGCCCTGGCGCCCGCCCGCGCTCCTCAGTCTTGCGGCGCCATCGCGCGACCGCGGGGGCTGCGCTCCAGCGCGACGTAGTCCAGCACGGGCGCCCAGTCCTGTTGCAGGGCGGCAGGGCGCGTGCCCGCCAGATCGAAGATCGACAGGCCTTCGGCTGCGACGTCGTTGTAAATCGCACGATCCGGCAGCGCGCCGAGATCGGCGTGCTCGATCTCGGCGAGGAATTGGGCGAGGCGGACACTGGCGCGCGTGCGCGCGCGCACCCGGTTGCGCAAAACCCCGACGGGCTTGCGGCTCTTGCGCACCGCCTTGAGCTCGTTCAGCCGCGCCAGGAATGCGGTCGTGGAGCCCTGATCGAACACCGAAGGCAGCACGGGCACGACGATCACATCGGCCATGCGCACGAGCTCAAACGCGTCCTTTTTCTTCATCGCGGCGGGCGCGTCGATGACCAGGCGATCGAGGCCCTTCGGGGGTAGGCTCAGGTCCTTCGACCAGTCGAGCGCGGCGATCGGCGCCGCGGTGCCGGGACGCAGGCGGACCCATTCCAGGCTGGAGCGCTGCCGGTCGGCATCGGCCAGCGCCGTGCGATGGCCACGACTGGCCAAGGCGGCGGCCAGATTGGTCGCGACGGTGGTCTTGCCGCACCCGCCCTTGGTATTGGCGACCAGCACGACCATCATGAGCGGTGGTCCTTTCGCTTCAGCGCCAAAACGGCTCGCGCTCGGCGAATTCCTGCCAGGCGTGTAGGATCGCAGGCTCCAGGTCGGCGACGCCGCGGCCGTGCCAGCCCAGCACCAGGCCCGCAGCCCGCTGCACGCCGCCGCCATCTTCGCTCGGCTCCCGCTCGTCGACGAGGCTGCTGATGAGCCTCTGCGCGACCGCGACGTCATTCAGGTGGCCGAGGCCGTCCTGCAGGTTCTTCAAGGCCGCGAGGTACGGTTTCGTCTGCTCTTTCGGATAAAGAGATTCGAAGAACTCGGTCGCATAGCGAAGCTTCTTGAGCGCGATGCGCAGCCGGTGCCGCTCCTCGGCCGACAATTGCTCGAACTGCCGCCCGCGCTTCAATGCCTTGCGCTGCCGCCTCCCGAGGAGATGGGTCGCGAACTCGACGATCGGCCGATCCAGCCATGCCGCCCCGCGCTCGGTCAGTTGATCGCGCCAGCCGCAGGCTTCGATCCAGCGACCCAACTGAAGGATGTAGCGGGTATAGGTGCGGGCCTGGATCGCCGCGCGCGCGTGCTCATAGCCCTTCGCCCGCGCCGCCTCGGCCGCGGCGGCCAGCCGGGAGAGGGCCGCATCGTCCGGCCGCGCCGCGCGCACCGGCGCGAGCAGTTCGGCGAGGAACACGTCCCAGTCGCGCGCCGGACCGAGGCCGCTCACGATCGTCTTCGCCTCGTCGGAGAGCCAGGTGCGCTGCGCCGGGTCGATCAGTCGGCCGAACAGCGAGAACGCCGAGCGCAGGCGACGGATCGCGACCCGCATCTGATGCACGCCTTCGGAATCGCTGCCGTCGAGGGTGGCCGCCTCGTTGGCGCACCAGTGCTGCAGGCAGTTGCGGAAAATCGCCTGCATCGTCCGGTCGACCGTCGCGTCCGCGTCGAGCGCCGGCGGCTCGGCCTTGTGCCAGGCGGGCGGTGCGCCGGCGGCGAGCGCGTAGCCGCGCGCCGACTTCGAGCGGGTCTCGAGCCGCAGCGGGACCAACGCGTCCAGCTCCAGCGCCAGCGCATAGAGGGCCTGGGGCGAGCCCTCGAGCAGCTCGAGCTCGACTTCCGCAATCGGCAGCTTCGCGCCATTCGCCTCGATCCCGCCGAAATCGAGCGCAGCCTCGATCAGGCTCGAAGCGCCGTCTTCATCCGTGGTCTCGACGCGCTGCACCGTGCGCTGCACGCGCGTCGCGAATACGGGTCGCAGTTCGGCCGGGTCGATCGCGCCGTCCAGCGCCGCCCTGCCGCCCTCGGGCATCAGCGCGACGTCCGGCTCGCCCGAACGGAGCGGATTCTGCCACTCCCCGCGATAAGCCGCCAACCCCTCGGCGTTCTCGGACTTCAGGGTCTGATAGTACCGCCGCCCTTCCTTGCGCACGCGAAACGCCAGACCGCGCGCGCGCAGGCGCTGGTCCTCCGTGTCGTAGTAGACGTTGTCGAGGCGCTTGGTTGCGGCGCGGCCTCTGGCCCGATCGCGGATCGGCGCCCCGGAGAACGCACTCTTCAAGATGTCCGGCTCGCCGCACAGCTTGATTTCGATTTCCACCCCGGCGCCGGGCCTGATTTGAGCGTTGCCCGCCGCGTTGCTCTCATGTTGCATCGATCATCGGCCGGGCAGCGCTCGGCGCTCTCTCCCTGAATTATGCGCGCTCGACGGCTGAAGACGACGCCCGCGGCACCACGACGGTCATGCCGTTCTACGACGAATCGATGGGGCGTGAAATCTGATTTCGCTGGCAAGCCGCGCGTACGAGCGCCTCACAGCAGACTGGCCTGCACCGCGAGCGGCGCGATGCACTCGGGATCGTCGTGCTGCGGGCTGTTGACCCGCGGGCTTACCGCAACAGCCTCCAGCTCGGCGGCCAGGTAGGGCTTGAGCAGCGCGCGTCCGTCTCCTTCAGAGGGATCCAGCCAGCGCGCGTAATCCTCGGGCGCGAGGATCACCGGCATGCGATCGTGCACCGGGGCGACCAGCTCGTTCGCCGGACAGGTGATGATGGTGCACGAGCGCAGCACGGCGCCGCCCGGCTGCGGGCAGCGCTCCCACAGCCCGGCGAAGGCGAACGGCGCCTGGTCCTTGCGCCGCACGAGGAGCGGAACCCTGGCGTTGGCGTTCTTCTGCCATTCGAAAAAGCCGTCCGCCGGCACCAGGCAGCGGCGGCGTTGGTAGGCCTCGCGGAACGCCGCCGTACGGGCCACGCTCTCGCACCGCGCGTTGATCAGCCGGTTGCCGATCTTCGGATCGGCGGCCCAATACGGCACGAGACCCCAGCGCACCATGATCAGCTCGCGCCCCGCGCCATCGCGCGTGCGGCGAACGATCGGGACGTCCTGGGTCGGCGCAATGTTGTATCGCGGCGGCAGGTTGGGCCGCTCCTTGAACAGGAACAGCTGCCTCAGCGCATCGACCGGCGTGGTGAGCATGTAGCGGCCACACATTGGTCAGAACCTAGCCCGGCGCGACGGCATGTAAAGCGCGCCCCGGAGCTTGCCCACACCGCCGGACCGGGTCGCCTTAGGACGGCAGCGTTGGGCGCATTTTTGAGGCAGTGTCGACCGTGGCTGGTCGAGTACGTTCCTTGACTTCGGCGACGACCGTGCGGCACTCATGATCTCAGCTGGGGGGATGAGCTTCAGCGGTTGAGCTGATCCACGGGCGCAGCGTGAGGTCATCCGCCCGCAAACGAAGACGGCCACGAGGGGGCATCATGGTTTCACGACGTGACATGCTGCATCTCGGCGGCGGGCTCGCCGCTGCGGGCATCTCAGCCATCATGCCGCGTCTTGCGGCGGCTGTCGGCGCACCGGTCTCGCCGGGGGTGCCGGCCGGCGTGCTGGCCAGCGCGGCGCTCGAGGCGCTTCCGGGCAAGAAGCCACTGATCAAGTTGAGCTATCGCCCACCCAATTACGAGACGCCGCTGCAATACTTCAACCAGGTTCTGACGCCGAACGACGCGTTCTTCGTGCGCTATCATCTCGCGGATATTCCGGAAATCGACCTGCGCAACTGGAAGCTCAAAGTCGGCGGCGACGCGGCGGAGCATCCCTTCGAGGTCACGATGGATGAGCTCGAGCGCGGCTTTCCCGAGGCGGAGATCGTCGCCGTCAACCAGTGCTCAGGCAACCGGCGCGGCCTGGCCAACCCTCATGTGCCGGGGATCGAGTGGGGCTATGGCGCGATGGGCAACGCGCGCTGGAAAGGCGTCAAGCTCAAGGACGTGCTCGCCAAGGCCGGCGTCACCAAGGAGGCGGTCGAGGTGGCGTTCGACGGCGCCGACAGGGGAGTGGTCGACAAGACCCCGGATTTCGTAAAGAGCCTCCCGGTGTGGCGCGCGCTCGACGACAGCACGCTGATCGCGTGGCGAATGAACGGCGCGCCGCTGCCGCACTGGAACGGCTTTCCGGCGCGGGTCGTCGTGCCCGGCTGGACCGGCACTTATTGGGTGAAGCACCTGACCTCGATCGAAGTGCGCTCGTCTCCGCTGAGCGAATTCTGGATGAAATCGGCCTATCGCATTCCGCTCGGCAAGTTCGCTCTGGTCGACCGCTTCGTGACCCAGGATACGGCGACGAACACGCCGATCACCGAGATGGTCGTCAACTCGCTGATCACCAACCTGACCGACGGCGCCAAGCTGAAGGCGGGACAGACGGTCGAGGCGCAAGGTATCGCGTGGGACGGGGGCTACGGCATCGAGGAGGTCGCAGTGTCGCTCGACGGCGGCAGGAGCTGGCGGCCGGCGCAGCTCGGCGAGGATCTCGGCAAGTACTCGTTCCGACCCTGGACGTACGCTTTCGAGCCCCAGGCGGGTCCTGTGAGCGTCATGGTCCGCGCGACCAACAAGCTCGGGGCGAGCCAGCCCATGCAACCGCTGTGGAACCCCGCCGGCTACCACCACAACCCAGTGCAGAAGCTGGAGCTCACGGCCGCATAGGGAGGGCAGCGATGAAGCGCTACAGCCTGATCGGGCTCGCCGCGGCGGCGCTGGCCAGCCCGGCAGTCGCGGACGAGCAGAACATTCAGCTCAAGGACGGCCCCGCACGCGAAACCGTCGAGATCAATTGCTCCGGGTGCCACAGCCTCGACTACATCGTGCTGAATTCGCCGTTTCTCGATCGAGCGAAATGGGAGGCAACCGTGAAGAAGATGATCGGACCCTACGGCGCGCCGATCGAAGAGAAGGACGTGGCGGCGATCCTGGACTATCTGACGGTGAACTACGGCGCGCAATAGCGACGGGAACGGAGGCCGGCGCCGGAACGCCTGCGCGACACCTCGGCTCGCGTCCGCGATCAACGAAGGCCAGCAAGCGGACCGCCCGTCAGCGTCCGCCCTTCCGGCGGGGTGACCCTTGCGATGTCGGCTCAGCGCCTTCCGGGCTGGTCGCGGCGGCGAGGTACTCGGTCCGGCTGAGGCGGAAGCAGTAGAGCCGCTGGCCGTAATACCAGGCCATGCCGCAGGGCATCAGCCCGATCTTCGCGAGCACGTGCTGGGACGCGAGATTGGCCGGGTGGGTCACCGCGACGATCGGATCGAAGCCGAGAGAGCGAAAGCCGTGATCCAGCACGGCACGCGCCGCCTCGGTCGCGATTCCTCGTCCCCAGGCGCTGGGCACGTAGCGATAGCCGATCTCGATCACGCCGGAGTCCTCGAGCGGGAACAGGCCGCACCAGCCGAGGAAATCAGGCGCATCCTGCCACTCGACCACCCAGATGCCGCCCGGCGTGGGCCATCCTGCAGCGATGCGGGCACGCAACTCCGCGCGCCGTTCTGCGGGATCCGGGCGCTGGCGGTAGATGAAGCGAGACACATGGGGATCGAGATCCATGGCGACGCACGCCTCGAGGTCCGCCATAGTGCGCGGCCGCAGGCGCAGGCGTTGTGTGGTCAGGACGGCCGCTGCCATGGCACTGTCCCGATGCAGGCATAAGGGCGGCCGGCGTGAGCACTAAGATCCTTCGCGCCGGCCCGGTCGTGAAGCTTTGCGCACACCGTCCACTCCCGCAAGATCCACTCTCGACCGAACGATGCCGTTGCAGGTCAAGGCGAGGCTGGATGGCAAATCGCGCAGAAATCGACCTACCGAGGTGACGCCGCCACCGTGCAACGCTCGCTTTGACTGCGTTACCGGGCCGCGGCCGCGACAGCAGGCATCGCCCGAGCGTCCGATCCGTGCCATGATGAATGGGCACAGCACGGGAGTGAGATAGTTGCCGTTGCCGGAGGCAATGAGTGCGGATGACGCCGCGCGTCTGATCCCGGACGGCGCCGTCGTCGCGATCAGCTCATCCAGCGGCCTGAATGCGCCGGACCGGATGGTGCGCGCGATCGGCGCGCGCTTCGCGCGCGAGGGGCGGCCGCGCGGGCTGACCACGCTGCATCCGATCGGCACCGGCGACATGTACGGCATTCCCGGGATCGACCATCTGGCGCAGCCGGGCCTGCTCAAGCGCGTGATCGCCGGAAGCTACCCGAGCGGGCCCTCGTCTTTGCCGATGCCGGCGATCTGGCGGCTGATCCTGGAAGACGCGATCGAGGCGTACAATCTGCCGAGCGGCGTGATCTTCGACATGCTGCGCGCCGGGGCGGCAGGCGGGCCGGGCGTTCTGACCCAGGTCGGGCTCGACACCTTCGTCGATCCGCGCCGCGAAGGCGGCAAGATGAACCGCGCCGCGCGCGAGGACCTCGTGCGCGTGGTCGAGCTCGACGGCGGCGAGTGGCTCCACTTTCGCTCGCTCCGGCCGGACGTGGCGATCATCCGCGGCACCACCGCGGACGCGCGCGGCAACGTCTCGATGGAGCACGAGGCCGCGCCGCTCGGCACGTTCGATCTGGCGCTCGCCGCGCGCAACGCCGGCGGCTTGGTGATCGCGCAGGTCAAACGGCTCGAGACGGCCGGCCCGCTGCCCACCCGCGAGGTTCACGTGCCCTGCTCGCTGGTCGACATCGTGGTCGCCGACCCGGACCAGATGCAGGCGACGGAGACGCCCTACGATCCGGCCTTGTCGGGGGAGGTCCGGGTCGATCTCGGCGCGCTGGCGGCCGAGCCGTTCGGCATCGAGAAAGTGATCGCGCGCCGGGCCGCAATGGAGCTCGCCGTCGGCGACATCGCGGCGCTCGGCTTCGGCGTCTCGGCGCTGGTGCCGCGCATCCTGATCGAGGAAGGCCTGCACGGCCAGGTCACCTGGACGATCGAGCAGGGGCCGGTCGGCGGCGTGCCGGTCACCGGCTTCGCGTTCGGCTGCGCGCTCAATGCCGACGCCATCATTCCCTCGCCCCAGCAGTTCACCTTCTTTCAGGGCGCGGGCTTCGACTGCGGCTTCCTGTCGTTCCTGCAGATCGACCGGGCCGGCAACGTCAACGTCTCCAAGCTCGCCAAGCGGCCGTACCTGACCGCTGGCGTCGGCGGCTTCATCGACATCACGGCGCGCGGCCGCCGGCTCGTGTTCGGCGGCACGTTCATGACCGCGGGACTGGACGTGGCGATCGAGGACGGGCGCCTTCTGATCCGGCAGGAGGGCAAGATCAAAAAGCTCGTGCCCGAGGTCGAGCAGGTCACCTTCAGCGGCCGGCGCGGCCGGGCGCAGCGTCAGGAGGTGACCGTGGTGACCGAGCGCTGCGTGCTGACCCAGACCGAGGCAGGCCTGACGGTGTCCGAGATCGCTCCCGGCATCGAGCTCGAGCGCGACGTGCTGAGTGAGGCGGACTTCCCGCTCGCGGTCAGCCCCGGTCTCACGGCGATGGACCCGCGTCTGTTCCGGCCCGAGCCGATGGGTCTGGAACTGAGGCCGGCGCGCAGGCGAGGGCGCCCTTCGTGAGCGATGCCCGCATTCTGATCGAGCGCGCCGGGACGACCCTCACGCTCACCCTGAACCGCCCGGACAAGCTGAACGCGATCGATGGCGCGATGCTCGATGCGCTGGGCGAGGCGCTCGCAGCGATCGAGCGGGACCGTGCGGTGCGCGCGGTGATCCTGACCGGTGCGGGGCGCGCGTTCAGCGCCGGCGCGGACATCAAGGAGTGGACGGCGCTCGCGCCACTCGAGTTCGGCCGCAGCTGGGGCCTGCGCGGCCATGCCCTGTTCGACCGCCTCGCGGCGCTGGCTCCGCCGGTGATCGCCGCGCTCAATGGCATCGCGTTCGGCGGCGGGCTGGAGCTGGCGCTGTGCGCCGACATCCGGATCGCGAGCGCGGAGGCGCGGCTCGGCCTGCCCGAGGTGACGATCGCGGCGCTGCCCGGTTGGGGCGGCACCCAGCGCCTGCCGCGGCTGATCGGGGCCGGGCGGGCCAAGCAGATGATCCTCACGGGCCAGCCGATCGACGCGGCCAGAGCCGAGGCCTGGGGCCTGGTCAGCGAGGTGGTCGCGGCGGACGCCCTGTTCGCCCGCGCCCGCGAGCTGGCGGCGCAGATCGCCGCCAATGCGCCGCTCTCGGTCCAGGCCGCCAAGCGCCTGGTCGATGCGGC
Source organism: Pseudomonadota bacterium (assembly GCA_046732855.1). Classification (GTDB taxonomy): domain Bacteria; phylum Pseudomonadota; class Alphaproteobacteria; order Geminicoccales; family Geminicoccaceae; genus JBKPNX01. The sequence goes on along the minus strand of JBKPNX010000139.1, from coordinate 22,396 downwards.
CTTGCCGGACACGCCCGCGGCGACCCTCGAGAGCCACGCCGGGGCGGTGTGCGGCGCGACCGAGGATGCCCGGGAGGGCCGCGCGTCGTTCCTGGAGCGCCGCGCGCCGCGCTACCACGGGCGCTGAGCGCGCCTGGCGCACCCGATCGACCTCCTGGCGGGTCCATTGAGCGAGCTGCACGACGCGATCGGCCTGGCTGCGCCTTATCTGGACCGCTATGGCTACGCCGCGGTATTCGGCGTCCTGCTGCTCGAATCGTTCGGCCTGCCTTTGCCCGGCGAGGCCATGCTGATCGCCGGCGCGGCCCTCGCGGCCGAGGGCGAGCTGCATCTGTTCCCGCTGTTGGCCTGTGCCTGGCTCGCCGCGGTGATCGGCGACAACATCGGCTTTGCCATCGGGCACTTCGGCGGCCGGCGCCTGATCGTCCGCCACGGCGCCCGCATCGGAATCACCGAGAGCCGCCTCGCTCGGGTCGAGACGTTCTTCCGGCGCTATGGCGGTCAGGTCGTGCTGGTCGCGCGCTTCTTTGCGCTGTTGCGTCAGCTGAACGGGATCGTCGCCGGCAGCGTCGGCATGAGCTGGTGGCGATTTCTCGCCTACAACGCGGTGGGCGCCGCGCTCTGGGTGAGCGTGTGGGGCGTCGGCGTCTACACCCTCGGCGAACGGCTCGGTGCGCTCGCCCCCTGGGTCCATCGCCTCGGCTACCTGGCCATCGGCATGGCCGCCCTGGCCGTGACCGCCGGCATCGTCGTGCATGCCCGGCAGCGCGGCCGGTCCCCGACCACCCGTCACCCGGGATAGCGGCAGCGTCCGCCATTAGTCTCCGCCATGTCCGTGGCGGAGACAGGCGACGCCGCAGCGCCCGCGGATCCTAGCCGCCCGACCCGTCGTCTTCGGCCGCTAGGGACGGGCGAACGGCTGGGGGAACGGCCGGCCGAACGGAACTCCCGCCACGACCGCGGTGACCGGCTTGAGATAGCGCTCGCCCTTGCGCTCGTTCTTTTTGGTATCGACGAAGGTCACGGCTTCCTCGACCAGCTCGAGGATCGAGATGTCGCCTGGCGCGCCGCTCTGCAGGGTCCCGAGCTTGTCGACCCGATCGATCACCTTGGCCGGGTTGACGGTCGCGAGACGGATCACGTCCTCGAGGCTGAACCCCATGTTCAGGAACTTGCTCATCAGCCACGGCATGAACGGCATGCCCGGGGTGTTCGCGCTGACCGCGTGGATGTCGCTGCCGAGCGTATCGGGGGTGAGACCCTGATCGATCGCCGGCTCGGCCACGGTGTAATCGAAGCTGCCACCGCCGTGACCGACGTCGATCACCACGCCGCGCCGCTTGGCCTCGAGCGCCGCCGGCAGGACTTTGCCGTCCTGGACGACGTTGTTGCCGGCGCCGCTGTAGGTGTGGGTCAGGATGTCTCCCGGGCGCAGCAGATCCAACAGGTCCGAGAGGTTGCCCGGCGCGCCGCCGATGTGACACATCACCCGGGCGCCGGTGCCCGCCAGCTCGGCCGCCTGGATCGCCCGTCGGAGCGGCTCGAGACCGTTGCTGCCGACCACGTTCTCGCTCTCGCGCACCTTCAGCCCGATGGCGACGTCCTGATTCTCGGCGACCGTCTTGGCCGCCAGCTCCACGCCGGCGTAGTCGATGTTCAGCATCTCGCCCACCGGGAAGCCGGCAAGGCCCATGTTCGAGATGTGCACGAAGGCGAAGATGCGGGTCCGGCTCTGGTCGATCACCCAGTGCTTGAAGCCCGAGAAGTTGTTGCCGCCGGCATCGCCCGCGCTGACGCAGGTGGTGGTCGCGGTGAGCGGCACCAGCTCGTCGGCCGGCAGGCCGAGCGCCGAGGCCTCGGGGAACACATGGACGTGCATGTCGACCAGGCCCGGCAGCACCAGCTTGCCATCCGCCGGCAACACGTAGGCCGCCTGCTCGCCTGGGATTTCCGGCTCGAGCGCCGCGATCTTGGCGTAGCGAATCGCGACGTCGCGTTTGCCGCGCAGATTCTGGCTCGGGTCGATCACCTCGCCGCCCTTGATCACGAGATCGTAGATCGGGGCAGGCGCGCCGGTCGCCTGGGCGAGGAGCTTCGTCGGTCGAGCGAGCGCCGCAGCCGAAAGCGTCAGTGCGGACGACTTGAGGAACCCGCGGCGCGAATAACGGGACATGAAGCCTCCTCCTCATTGCTTGATCGGTGAGCGCCGGTTGGCCTGGACCTGCGCCAAACTTCGCCTCAGCCGCAGCGTTTCACGATCTGGAGTGCCTGCCAACCCTCAGGCGCGGCTCACGGGCGCTGTGACGGCGCCAGGCGCGACACGCGGCCAGCCGCGCCGGGCTGACCCGGGGCGCTGCGGGGTAGCCGCGCCGGGTCCAGAGGCGCTACCCTGCGGCGGAGCGACACCGGGGGGACCATGCCGACGATACTCCTCACCCACGCCGACGAGGCCCGCGCGCTGTACTACGGCGACGAGGCGCTGGCCCGGCTGCGCGCCTGCGGCGAGGTCCGCCTCAACGCGACGGGCCGGGCCCTGTCCACGCCGCAGCTGATCGAGCTGGCGGGCGGGTGCCAGATCATCGTCTCCGATCGTCTCACCGAGGGGCCGGCGGCGGTGTTCGAGCAGCTGCCCGAGCTCGTCGCCTTGGTCCGCTGCGCGGTCGACATCCGCAATGTCGACGTCGGCGCCGCGTCGGCGAACGGCGTGCTGGTGACGCGCGCGAGCGCCGGCTTCATGGACTCGGTGGCCGAGCTCGCGGTCGGCTTCATGGTCGACCTGGCGCGCGGCATTACGGCGGCCACGAGCGCCTATCGGTCGGGCGCGGGCGCCTCGGCGCGCATGGGCCGCCAGCTGCGCGGCAGCACGCTCGGCATCATCGGCTACGGCCAGATCGGCCGGCGTCTTGCTGCGCTCGGTCTGGCGCTGGGCATGCGCGTGCTGATCAACGACCCTCACGTCGAGGTGGCCGCGCCGGAGCTGACGCAGACCGATCTCGGCGCGCTGCTCGCCGAGTCCGACTTCGTGGTGGTGCTCGCCGTGGCCACGGCCGAGACCGAGAACCTGATCGGGAGCGCGGAGCTCGGCCGGATGCAGCGAAGCGCGTATCTGATCAACCTGTCGCGCGGCAACCTGATCGACGAAGCGGCGCTCGAGGCGGCGCTGCTCGAGGGGCGGATCGCCGGCTGCGCGATCGACGTGGGCCGCGCGCCGGACCAGATGCCCTCAGCGCATCTCGCCCGTCTGCCCAACGTCGTCGCGACGCCGCACATCGGGGGCCTCGTGCCGCCGGCAATCGCGCACCAGGCGCTCGAGACCACGCGTCAGGTCGCCGAAATCGTCCGGGGTCGCGCCCCGCCGGGCGCGGTCAACGCCGAGCACGCCACGCGCGTTGCCCGCCTCCGGCGCTGATGCTCGCCTAGGGCAGCATGGCGGCTGGCGTGCAGCAGTCGCGCCTCGCGGGCCAGAGCGGCGCTCGACGACCCATCTCGGTCCAAACGTCAATTGCTCCGCATGTCTTTGGCTGCCCGCCACGCGCCTTGCCCTTCCGGCGCGGCTGATGCTCGTGCACCGCAGCATGTCGGTTTGCGTGCAGCAGTCGCGCCTCGCGGGCCAGACCGGCGCTCGACGGCCCCTCTCGGTCGGAACGTCAGTTGATTCGCTTGTCTTGCGGGTGATTCGCTTTGGCGGCGGGTCCGACGGCCATCCGCCCTGGGCACGCTACTCTGTCGATGCCCGGAATCAGGTCCATGAGTGTCGGATTGAAGTTCGGTCGACATGGGCGCCCAGGCTGCCTGGCTTCGACGGTCCCCGCGATCCTGGCAGTTCGCGCCACCGATGCGCTCGCGCGGCGGACGGATTCCCACGTTCGCATGGACCCGTCGAATGCAGAAAGCTCGCAGAAAGTGGTCCTGATCAGTTAATGCTGGTGCCGATGCGCCGAGCTCGCTTCGCGCCGGTGGATGCCGCTGGCACGGCGCGCGGCCGGGCAATGCTGATGCGGGGCCGGCGCAGCCGCGGATCACTGCGGCCATGCCATCAGGATCGGTCTGGACGCCCGGTGGTCGGGAACGATGGTCTGGAAACGTTCGGTGGTCAGGAACGATGGTCTGGACGCCCGGTGAGGCAGGAACGATGGTCAGGACGATGGTCTGGAGCGCCCCGGTGGTCGGGAACGATGGTCCGGAGCGCCGCGGTGGGTCGGGAAGGTCCGCGCCAGGGCCGGCATCGTGCGGCGGCGGCCAGGCGCGCGGGCGTGCGCACGAACGCCGGCGACCGGTCCTGGTGAGTCGGCGCTGAGGAGAGGATCGCCATGATGCAGGATCGGCCGAGGCTCGAGACGCCTGCGGGCGCCACCGACACGCACATCCACTTCTACGACACGGCGGAGCGCTATCCGGTGGCGCCGACCGCGGCGTTCCTGCCGCCGCCGGCGCGCGTTTCCGACTACCGCGAGGTGCAGCAGCGCCTCGGGCTGGAGCGCGTCGTGGTGGTCCAGCCGTCCGCCTACGGCATCGACAATCGCTGCACCATGGACGCGGTCGCCGAACTCGGGGATGCCGCGCGCGCGGTCGTCGTCGTCGAGCAGTCGGTGAGCGATGCGGAGCTCGAGCGCCTGACCGCGGCCGGGGCGCGCGGGATCCGCTTTCATATGCTCAGGGGCGGCGTCCTGCCGTGGCACATCCTCGAGCTGATGGCGGCGCGCGTGCACCCGTTCGGCTGGCATGTTCAGTTGCAGTGCAACGGGCGCGAGCTGCCCGAGCGCCAGGCGTTGCTACGCCGCCTGCCCGGCCAACTGGTGATCGACCACGTCGGCCGCTTCATGGAGCCGGTGCCGCTGGACCACCCGGCCTTCGCCTGCCTGCTCGGCCTGCTGGAGACCGGGCGGACCTGGGTGAAGCTGTCGGCGCCGTACGAGAGTTCGCGCTCCGGGCCCGCGGCGTACGAGGACGTGAGCGCGCTCGCCATGGCGCTGGTGCGCGCCGCGCCCGAGCGCATGCTATGGGCGTCGAACTGGCCGCACCCCGGCCATACCGACCCGCAGGTGCGCGACGAGGCGCTGCTGCTCGATCTCCTGATCGAGTGGGCGCCGGAGGAAGACGTGCGCCGGCGCATTCTGGTCGACAACCCTGCCGCGCTGTACGGCTTCTGAGACGACCGCGAGCCAAGCGACCCGACCACGAGCGCGAGATGACCCGGGCCCCGGCAGGAGACGGTCCGGCGGCAAGGAGACGACCTCGACCAAGCCTGAGACGACCACCACGCGGCCGCGAAGCGAGACGATCTGCCGCCAGCGCGGGACGGCCCGGCTCCAGGCGAGGCGACCCGGCCGCAAGCGCGAGATGATTCCGTCAAGCGTGCGACGGCCCGGCCCACGCATGAGACGCTCGGCCCTTGAGCGAGAGGATCTGCCGCCAGCGCGAGACGGCCCGATCGCAAGCAACACGACCGGCCCCAAAGCGAGGCAACCCAGCCCCAGGCGAGGCGACCTCGACCATTAGCCTGAGACGCCCGCTCCCCGGGCCCAAGCGAGACGACCTGCCCCCAGGCGAGACGGTCCGGCCTACGCATGAGACGCTCGGCCCTTGAGCGAGACGATCTGCCGCCAGCGCGAGACGGCCCGGCCCCAAGCGAGGCGACCCGGCCCCAAGCGCGAGATGATTCCGTCAAGCGCGAGACGGCCCGGTCCCAAGCGACACGACCGGCCCCAAGCGAGGCAACCCAGCCCCAGGCGAGACGACCTCGACCACTAGCCTGAGACGGCCGCTACCCGGCCCCAAGCGAGACGATCTGCCGCAAGCGCGAGACGGCCCGGTTCCAAGCGACACGACCGGCCCCAAACGAGGCGACCCCCCAGGCGAGACGACTCGACCACTAGCCTGACACGCCCGCTACCCGGCCCTAAAAGAGACGATCTGCCGCAAGCGGTCCGGTCCCAAGCGACACGACCGGCCCCAAGCGCGGCGTCCCGCCCCCCAAGCGAGGCGACCCGCTCCCAGGCGAGACGACCTCGACCACTAGCCTGAAACGCCCGCTACCCGGCTCTCAACGAGACGGCCTGCCGCCAGCGCGAGACGGCCCGGGCCCAAGCGGAGACGACCCGACCAGAAGCGCTCGGGTCTGGAACGCATCGGACGCCGCGCGCGGATCCGGGCAGGGCAGGGGGAGCGGCCGGCAGCGAGCCCGCCCTTGCGGGGCTTGGCCCGACGAGGGCGCTTGCGCCCTCATGGCGCCTGGCGCTGGTCGTTCCGCTTTGTCGGGCCGGAGGCGCTTGGCTTCGCGTCGAGGAGAGCTGTTGGGGGTCGAGGAGAGCTGCTTGGCTCTCGAGGAGAGAGCTGTTGGGGTCGAGGAGAGCTGCTTGGCGTCGAGGAGAACTGTTTGGGGTCGAAGGAGAGCTGTTTGGGCGTCGAGGAGAGCTGCTTGGCGTCGAGGAGAGCTCACAGCCGCCCGGAATGCGGGCCGTAAGCGTCTCCGCCTGCGCTTCGTGTGGACGCCGACTTCCCCGCCGACCGCGCCGCGCTCGCTCAATGAAGGGCCTGTTGCTCGCCTTGCCGTAACTTGGCCAGCACCCCTGTCACGAGGCTGAGGCACAAGGCGCCGATGCGAGCCGGCGCGGCGGGGGCGGACTTCTGCCCGACTGCCGCCGGCACCAGCGCATCCGCCTCGACCAGGATAGGCCGGTGATCGTCTGCGGGCTCCGGACAACGCTCCAGCTGGTCTTCGACCTCGTCGACCAGCATGCGCACCTCCCGATGCGCCGCGGTGTCAGGGGCGTGCGCGCCGATCCACCGGGCAGCCTTGAACGCCTCGCCGTGCGCCGCCCGCTGGCCCAACGCCGGCCCGACCTGCCAGCCCAGGCCCGCGAGCGAGCCGCGCGCCTGCCGCCCGAGCGAGGTGCGCCGGTCGACCTTGCTGGGCACCAGCAGACAGGCCGGGCGGCCGTCGCGCGTCCCGCGCGTGCGATGCAGCACCGCGAGCGCCTGCGCGGTCGCGTGCAGATCGACCTCCGATAGCGTGAGCGGCACGATCAACAGATCCGCGATGCCCAGCGCCGCCTCGAAACAGGCCCCGGTCTGCGGCGGCAGATCGATCACGATCCGGTCGGAGCGGCCCCGCTTGCCGCTGATCCGCGCTGCCCACGCATCCGCGTGCGACCGCCCGAGCGGCAGCGAAATCAGGCTCAGCCCTTGCGGCGGCCCGGCGCGCAGCCAGGCGGCGGCCGTCCCTTGCGGATCGGCGTCGATCAGCACGACCGAGCGCCCCTTTTCGGCCATACGGCAGGCGAGGTTCACCGCTATGGTGCTCTTGCCGGTGCCGCCCTTGAGGTTGCCGACGGCGATGATCTTGCCCATCAGAACGCCTTTCCATCGCGGATGCTGGCGATGGGCCGATCATCCTTGGTTATCCTTAACGTCGAGTTAACGCCGCGGCAGAGCGCAACGACCGATTGAGCGCGGCCGCCGCAAGCGGTCCGTCATTCGAACCGTGCGGGATTCCCGGATCCGGGAGACCTCGCTGCGCGAAATCGACCGCGCTGAGGCCGGCCGGGCCTGACGGCGCCAGCTGCCATCCGGCGCGATCAGCCGAGCGCGCCCGCACGCGAACCGTGAGGAGCTACGGCCGCGCTTTACCCCTCCGAAATCGCGCAAGGGTAGGGCTGCCCAATGAGCGGCACCTCGAACCGACCCTCCGTCGTCTCGATGCGCAGCGCGGCGCTCAACGAGAGGGCCCGCCCCGGGTCGCCGCAGGGCACCACGAAGCGTATGGTGAACAGCTCATCCCGGCCGGGGGCCACGGTCTGCGTGGGTCGATGCTGGCTGACCAGCTGGAACGCGGACGCATCGGGCCCGATCAGGGCCACGGCAAGGCGGTCGGCGGGGGCGTTGCCGAAGTTGGTCAGAAGCGCGTTGCGCGTCGTCGCCGGCCGGCCGAGATGGTCGGGATAGGGAAAGCGCAGCACGTCGGGAAGGATGTTCAGGCTCGGCGCGGGCGGCAGCGGCGGCTGCTTGCGAAACCCGAGCACGCCGACGCGATGACGCGAATGCTGGACGTCGACGCCGCCCTGATCGTGCAGGACCGTCCGGACGGCGTACGCGAGCGAACCGTCGGACCGCAGCTCGGACGTCGCCGGATCGTAGGCGAAGCCGCCGATCCAGGCACCGATCTCCTCGACCTCGTCATCGCTGCATCCGTAGGACAGCTCCCAGCCGGTCAGCACGGGGATCGCGACATCGTAGGAGAGCCCTCGGACCCGGCGCTGGTCCAGACCGTCCTGGACCAAGGCGGCGCAGATCCCGGGCTGGTCCTCGAAGGGCACGATGGTGAACGGTGGCTGGACCGCTGCGACGCCGGAGCCGGCAGCGACCGAGACGAGCTCGCCGGTGAGGTAAGGGCGCCTGAGCGCGTTGTCCTTGAAGACGGTCTTGCTTTCCCAGCTGTAGTACGCCCGTCCCGCCCGATCAACGCCATCGAGAGCCGGGCTCAGGGTCGAGTATTGCCGGCCATCGGCGATGAAGGGCGCGCCCGGATCGAGATTGTACGCCAGCTGCAACAGATTGTGATCCTCGTTTTCCTCCGGCCAGGCGAAACCGAAGCCGCGCGGCAGGATCATGGCGACGGCACTGCCGGCGGGATAAGTCTCGACGAAGGAAGGGTGGAACGACAGCGCGGTCTGCCAGCCGAAGGGCACCTCCCGGCCCTGCGCGTCGCCGATCAGGCCGCGCGCGTCACGCTGGTCGACCTGCGCCGCGTAGGCGGCGCCGTCCCAGGCGACGACCGTGAAGTGGTAGCACCAGCGAAACGGATCGTCGTAGTTGCCGTCCCGAATCACGCCAAACGCCTTCCACTCGAGCAGATGGCTGCCGTCGTCCTGCACCGCTCGTCGGATGTCGAACAGGCCGGTCGCCAGGCCCAGGACCTCATGATCGCCATCGAGGTAGGTGAAGTGCCAGCCGTTCAGGATTACGGCGGCGTGGCTGAGCGTGCCCGGAATCACCTGGCTCTGCTTCACGAGCAGGGTCACCGGATCCCGCGACTGGTCGGACTCGGCGCAGCCCATGCCGTGGTACGCGACGAAACCGCCGGGATCCTCGAACTCCTTGGTCGACGAGCTGTCGACCAGGGGAGCAAGCGGGGGGACGAGCAGGCCGAAAGGCAGCCGCGGACCTGGCGGAGGCGCCGCGGGCGGCGGCTCGAACGTGCATGCCAGCAATGCCAGTGCCGTGACCGCGAGATGGATAGGGCGGAAGGCTTCTCTCTTCGGCCCACCGTATGCTTCAGCCGTCGTCGACATGACCATCCCCTCCGAGCGGTTCTGTGTTGTCGGATCCGCGTAGAGGAGCAAAGAGTATCGGTCGGCTGCGCTCGCGTCAGGTGCTCCCGTGCTACGGGAGCCGGGCTGGGAACCGCGCCTGTCGCAGCGCCGTTTCGAGGAGCAGGCCCGCCGCATGCTCCCGGGGAGCGATCATGCCGACGCTCAGAATCAGCACCGAGAAAGTCTGTTACGTCGTGATCAAGGCACGCGAGTTCGACGTCAAGGTGGCGCCGGAGTGGATGGACACTGGCTCCAACCCGACCTACGACGGCATGACCCGGGTGCTCGAAGACTATCGGGATGACCCGACGCTTGCCGAGCTGAGCAGCTATCTGCGGAACCTGAACCAGGATGAGCTCGAGGACCTGATCGCGCTGATGTTGCTCGGTCGGGGCGATTACAGCCTCGACGAATGGGAAGACCTGATGAGCGCGGCCGCAGAGCTGCGGGAGGAGCATCCCGTGCGCTATCTGATCGGTATTCCGCTACTCGGCGACTACCTCGAGGACGGCCTTGACGAGTTCGGCTTGTCCTGCGCCGACTTCGAAGCGGACCGCATGTAGCCGCGGCCCGGCGTCACCGCCGGCTCGGGTGCATCGAGTGCGGATGCGCCGCTGCCTTCGCGTCTGACGCATCGTAACGAGCCGCCTTGCCACTGGCGTCGAGCGGCACGAGGACGGTCTGTCCAAAGACAAGTCGATTGGGCCAGGGCGCGATGCAGTGCTGGCGGCATTGCCAACCTCGGCCAGCGCGAAGCATCTGGACCATCTACTCGCCTGGGCGGCGGGCAGGGTCTGAGCATGTGCGAGATGCTTGCCATAAGTTGCGCGGTGATCGAGGAAGCGGTGTCCACCGGGTACGCGATCTGGACCGGCAGCTCCGCGGGCGGCCGGGTTGGGTGCCCGATTGCCTGGACTGCCGCCGCAGCGCCTGAGCACCGATTTCGACCCGCCTGATCCTCCGCATCCGCACAGAATGTGCAGGGCCCATGCGCTCCGCGCGCGCAGCGAGCTCGAGCGGTCGTGTGAGATCGGCCACTGCTAACGACTTGCTGACCATCAACGGCCATGCGTGGCGGTACCGCTGGTCCATGCGATTTGGGCAATCTGTGCGCCGGCCGCTGCACTGGCGGGCGGCTGCCCCGGCTGCCGAAAGCAGCGGCGCGGCTTGCGGGGGCAACTTAGCGCACGGCAGCAGGTCAGCGTTTGCCAGCATCCATGCCCGTCGGGCACCCGAGGTCACGGAGGTGCTTGGGCTCGTAGGGATCGGGGCATGGGACCTGGGCAGCCGTGGCTTTGGTCGAACTGCAGCCAGCTGGCCTGGATGACGGGCAGACCTCGCAGCCGCGGACGCGAGGCCAAGAACTCGCACGCAAAACGGCTCAAGGCCCCAGCTGGTCGATCATCGGTTGGGTGATCAGGCAGACGCCGTTGTCGGTGCGCCGAAAGCGCCGAGCGTCGAGCACGGGGTCCTCGCCGACCACGAGGCCGGCCGGGATACTGACCCCGCGGTCGATCACTACCTTCTTGAGGCGGGCGCCGCGGCCGATCTGCACGTAGGGCAGCGCCACGACGTGCACGAGCACGCTGTACGAGTGCGCGTGCACGCCGGTGAACAGCAGCGACTTGTCGATCCGGCTGCCCGAGATGATGCAGGCGCCCGAGACCAGCGAGCTGGTCGCCATGCCGCGGCGGCCGTCCTCGTCGTGCACGAACTTGGCCGGCGGCGTGATCTCGGCGTAAGTCCAGATCGGCCAGTCCTGGTCGTACAGATCGAGCGCCGGGATGAAATCGGTGAGATCGACGTTGGCCTCCCAATAAGCGTCGATCGTGCCGACGTCGCGCCAGTACGCCTGGGGCTCGTTGTCGCCGCGCACGCATGAGCTGGTGAAGCGGTGGGCGACGGCTTTGCCGTGCTTGACCAGGTGTGGAATGATGTCGCCGCCGAAGTCATGCCGCGAATGCGGGTCGTCGGCGTCGCGGCGCAGCTGCTCGAACAGGACCTCGCGCTCGAACACGTAGATGCCCATGCTGGCGAGCGCGTTGTCGGGGTTGTCGGGCATGCCCGGCGGGTCGGCCGGCTTCTCGAGGAAGGACGCGATCTGGTCGCGGGCATCGACGTGCATCACGCCAAAGCCGCTCGCGTCCTGCCGCGGCACTTCGATGCAGCCGACCGTGACGTCGGCGCCCGAGTTCACGTGCTGCTCGAGCATCAGCTCGTAATCCATTTTGTACACGTGATCGCCTGCCAAAATCATCATGTACTGCGGGTCGTAGCTGCGGATGATGTCGATGTTCTGGGTCACCGCGTCGGCGGTGCCGAGATACCACTGGGTTTCCGACACCCGCTGCGAGGCCGGCAGGATGTCGAAGCTCTCGTTGCGCTCCGGGCGGAAGAAGTTCCAGCCGCGCTGCAGATGCCGGATCAGGCTGTGCGCCTTGTACTGAGTCGCCACGCTGATCCGCCGGATGCCCGAGTTGATCGCATTCGACAGGGCGAAGTCGATGATGCGGCTCTTGCCGCCGAAGAACACGGCAGGCTTGGCGCGCTTGTCGGTCAGCTCCTTGAGCCGGCTGCCCCGGCCGCCGGCGAGCACATAGGCCATGGTATGCCGCGCAAGGCCGTGGCTGCGATGATCTGGATTGGCCATGGCGCCCTCCCTGGGCTCGTGCGCGCGTTCGCGCAGCGATCAGGGCCTAGCACAGGTCAGGGCGCGATGTCTGCGCTGTGCGACCCCGCCGGCGGCCGGGAGGTCGCGCTCCGCTCAAGGGTGGGCCGGGAGGGCGCCCCAGATCTCGCTCGCGTAGTCGCGGATGGTGCGGTCGGACGAGAACCAGCCGACCTTGGCGGTGTTGATCACCGCCCGCCGCCACCACGTCTCGGCATCGCAAAACGTCTGATCGACCTTGCGCTGAGTGTCCGCGTAGCGCGCAAAGTCGGCGCTGACCATGAAATAGTCGTGGCCGAGCAGCTGGTCGATCAGCGGCCGGAACCGACCGGGATCGTCGGGCGACAACGCGCCCGAGCCGACCACATCGTAAACCGCGGCGAGCGCCGGCGCCGCCTCGACCTCGAGGCGTGGCTGGTAACCGTTCGCCCGGCGGAGCTGCACCTCCTCGGCGGTCAGGCCGAAGATGAACATGTTGTCGTGGCCGACCAGTTCGCGGATCTCGATGTTGGCGCCATCGAGGGTGCCGATCGTGAGCGCGCCGTTCAGCGCAAGCTTCATGTTGCCCGTGCCGGACGCCTCCATGCCGGCGGTCGAGATCTGCTCGGACAGATCGGCCGCGGGGATGATCTTCTCGGTCAGGCTGACGTTGTAGTTGGGCAGAAAGATCACCTTGAGCCGGTCCGCGACGATCGGATCATTGTTGATCACGCGCGCCGCGTCATTGATCAGCTTGATGATCAGTTTGGCCTGACGATACGACGCCGCGGCCTTGCCGCCGAAGATCTTGACCCGCGGCGTCCACTCCGCCTCGGGCTCGGCGCGGATCGCCTGGTAGGTGGCGATCGCCTCGAGGATGTTGAGCAGCTGCCGCTTGTACTCGTGGATGCGCTTGATGTGGACGTCGAACATCGCCGCCGGGTCGACCCCGACGCCGGTGCGCTCCGCGATCAGCGTGGCGAGCCGCTCCTTGTTCGCCCGCTTGGCGCGCGCGAAGCGCTCGCGAAAGGCGCCGTCCTCCGCGAGCGGCGCAATCGCCTCGAGCTGCTCGAGATCGGTCAGCCAGCCGGTGCCGATCGCTTCGCTGATCAGATCCGACAGGTCGGGATTGCACTGCCGCAGCCAGCGGCGCGCGGTGATGCCATTGGTCTTATTGGTGATCCGTCCGGGAAACGCGCGGTGCAGCTCCTTGAACACCGTGCGCTTCATCAGCTCGGTGTGCAGCGCCGAGACGCCGTTGACCTTGTGCGCGCCATAGAACGCGAGATGGCCCATGCGCACCCGGTGGCCGTGGGCGGGATCGATCAGCGCGACCGCGCCGCGGTCGATATCCTCGGCCAGCACTTCGCGCAGGTCGTCGTCCAGCCGCCGGATGATCTGCATGTGGCGCGGCAGCAGACGCTCCATCAGCGGCACGGGCCAGCTCTCGAGCGCCTCGGGCAGCAGCGTGTGATTGGTGTAGGCGATGCTGCCGCGGGTGATCGGCCAGGCCTCCCGCCAGGCCAGACCATGCTCGTCGACCAGGAGGCGCATCAGTTCGGCGACCGCGATCGCCGGATGGGTGTCGTTCAGCTGGATCGCCACTTTCTCGGGCAAGGAAGCGAGACTGTGCTCCTGCTGGATATGCCGGCGCAGCAGATCCTGGAGCGAGGCCGAGGTGAAGAAGTACTCCTGGGTCAGGCGCAGCTCCTGGCCAGCCGGCGTGTCGTCGTTCGGGTAGAGGATCCGCACGATGTTCTCGGACCTGACCTGGTCGGCGACCGCGCCCAGGTAGTCGCCGCTGTTGAACTGGTCGAAGCGCATCAGGTCCGCGGGGCCGGCCGACCAGAGGCGCAGCGTGTTCACCCAGCGGCCTTCCCAGCCGACGATCGGCGTATCATAGGCGATCGCGCGCACCCGCTCGGCCGGCCGCCAGACGTGGCGCGTCGAGCGCCCGTTGCCCGGCGTGCTCTCGACCATGCCGCCGAAGCCGATCTCGTACGTGACCTCGGGGCGCTCGAACTCCCAGGGATTGCCGAAGGCCAGCCAGTCCTCCGGCTGCTCGACCTGCCAGCCGTCGTTGAACAGCTGCCGGAACAGGCCGTGCTGATAGCGGATGCCGTAGCCGAAGCCGGCGATGCCCACCGTCGCCATGCTTTCCATGAAGCAGGCGGCGAGCCGGCCCAGACCGCCGTTGCCGAGCGCGGCGTCCGGCTCGAGCTCCTTGATCCGGTCGAGATCGACGCCGACGCCGGCCAAGGCCTCACGGCAGGTGTCGGTGAGCTGCAGGTTACACAAATACTCGCTGAGGAGACGGCCGATCAGGAACTCGACCGACAGGTAGTAGACCCGCTTCTGGCGCGTCCCGTAGATCCTGCGGGTGGTCGCGATCCAGCGGTCGACCGCCTGATCGCGCACCGCAAACGCGGTCGCGATGTACCAGTCGTGCCCGTGGGCGTGGGCGACGTCCTTGCCGACCGCGTAGGTCAGCTTGTCGAGGATCGCGCTGCGCAAGGCGTCGGGGGTAATCAGCGGAACGCGCAAAACGTCCAGTGCGGCGGTAGCCATGGGATCCAGTCAGCTCGAGGCGCGCAGCGCCTTCATGTGATTGATCAGTCCGTTCGTCGAGGAGTCGTGGCTGGTCACCGGCTCGGGATCCGTCAGTTGCGGCAGGATCACCTTGGCCAGCTGCTTGCCCAGCTCGACTCCCCACTGATCGAACGAGTTGATGTTCCAGAGCACACCCTGAGTGAAGATTTTGTGTTCATAGAGCGCGATCAGCTTGCCCAGCGTGGCCGGATCGAGGCGCCGGAACAGGATCGAGTTGGTCGGTCGGTTGCCCTCGAACACCTTATGCGGGACGAGCACGTCGAGCTCGGCGCCCCACAGCCCCTCGCGCTCGAGCTCGCCGCGCGCCTCGTCCGCCGTCTTGCCGAAGGCGAGGGCCTCGGTCTGGGCGAAGAAGTTGGCGAGCAGCTTGTCCTGGTGATCGCCGAGCGGCGTGAGGCTTTCGGCGGCGGCGAGGAAATCGGCGGGCACCAGCTCGGTGCCCTGGTGCAGCAGTTGGTAGAACGCGTGCTGCCCGTTGGTCCCCGACTCGCCCCAGACGATCGGCCCGGTGGCATAGTCGACGCGCGTGCCGTCGCGCCGCACCGATTTGCCGTTGCTCTCCATGTCGGCCTGCTGGAGGTAGGCCGGCAGCCGGTGCAGGTGCTGGCTGTAGGGCAGCACAGCGTGGCTGCAGGCGCCGAGAAAATCGCGGTACCAGACGCCGAGCAGCGCCATGGTCACCGGCAGGTTGTGCTCGAGCGGCGTGGTGCGGAAGTGCTCGTCCATGACGTGCGCGCCGGCGAGCAGCTCCTCGAAGCGCGCGAAGCCGACCGCGAGCGCGATCGGCAGCCCGATCGCCGACCACAGGGAGTAGCGGCCGCCGACCCAGTCCCAGAACTCGAACATGTTCTCGGTGCGGATGCCGAACGCTGCGACCGCCTGGGCGTTGGTTGAGACCGCGACGAAGTGTTTCGCCACCGCGGCCTCGTCGCCCAGGCGCTCGACCAGCCAGGCGCGGGCCGAGGCGGCGTTGGTCATGGTCTCCTGGGTGGTGAAGGTCTTGGACGCGACCACGAACAGGGTATGCGCCGGCTCGAGCGGCGCGAGAGTGTCGTGCAGATGCGCGCCATCGACGTTGGATACGAAATGCGGGCGCAGGTCGGGCCGCTGGTAGGGCTTGAGCGCCTCGCACACCATGCACGGCCCCAGGTCCGAGCCGCCGATCCCGATGTTGACGACGTCGGTCACGGCCGCGCCGGTGTAACCGCGCCAGGCGCCGCTGCGCACCTGCTCGCTGAACTCGCGCATCTTGGCCAGCACCGCATTGACGTCCGCCATGACATCCCTGCCATCCACTACGATCGGCCGGTTGGAGCGGTTGCGCAGGGCGACGTGCAGGACCGCGCGGTTCTCGGTGACATTGATCCGGTCCCCCGAGAACATCCGTGCGCGCCAACCCTCAAGGTCGGCAGCGCGCGCCAGATCGAACAGCAGGCCCAAGGTTTCCTCGGTCACGCGGTTCTTGGCGTAGTCGAGCAGCAGATCGTCCAGGCGCAGCGAGAACCGCGCGAAGCGCTCGCGGTCGCCAGCGAACAGATCGCGCAGGTGCACCGCAGCCATGCTTTCGGCATGGCGCTCGAGTGCCCGCCAAGCGGGAGACCGGGTGAGAGCGGCCATGGCGTTCCCTAACCGCGTGCGCCACCCAGCGCCGCGGCGGCGCGGGCGAGCGCGGTGATTCTTGGCCAGTCGCCGGCAGCCACGGCGTCACCGGGCGCGACCCAGGAGCCGCCGACGCACAGCACGTTGGGCAGAGCGAGATAGCTCGGCGCGCGCACCGCGTCGATCCCTCCTGTTGGACAGAAGCGCGCCCCGGGCAATGGCCCGGCCATAGTCTTGAGATAGGCGATTCCCCCGGCCGGCTCGGCGGGAAAGAATTTCATGCAGGTATAACCCCGCTCCAACAGGGTCATGATCTCGCTCGAGGTGGCCGCGCCGGGCAGGAACGGCGTGTCGCTCGCCTCGGCGTACGCCAGCAGACGTTCGGTGGCGCCCGGGGCGACCACGAAGCGCGCGCCGGCCCGCTCCGCGGCCCGGTACTGCTCCGGGTCGAGCACCGTGCCGGCGCCGACCACCGCTCCTTCGCTCTCGCGACCGATCGCTCGAATCACGTCCAGCGCCGCTGGTGTGCGCAGCGTGATCTCGAGCACGGCAAGCCCGCCCGCCACCAGGGCGCGCGCCAGCGCCACCCCGGTGTTGACCGAGTCGACCACCAGCACCGGGACGACCGCGGTTCCGGCGAGCAGGGCTCCGAGTTCATGACGAGGCATTAACGTCGGCTCCGGCCGCGCTCCGATCAGTCAGCGCTGAGCTGGCGACACGGCGTGCAGGCCAGCTGACACGCACGTGGGCAGCAAGCTCCATCCGGGCCGCGCCGCGGGTCGTGAGCGCGATTGCCATCTCGCGTCGTCGCCCGCCGCATCCGCACGCTTACTACGGCGCCAGGGAAATGGCAAATCAGCACCCCGATGACCAGCTCGCGAGGCCTCGTTCCCGGTCGCAAATCCGGGCTCCTCCGCGCCATGACGGCAGGACCGTTCGGTTCGTCTGATACCGTCGCGTCGGATCGGCGGGTGCGCCGGCCCATGCTGTTGGCGCTTTTGATTCATCGTGCCGCAGTCAAACCTTATTGCGCGGGTGTGGATGTAGCCTCTCGCGTCGCCATCATGTATGTATGCGCGCTGGCAGATACAGTAAGGGGAGGTCCCGCCATGGCATTGCAGATCAACGACACGGCGCCCGACTTCGAGGCGGAAACAACCGCTGGTCGGATCCGGTTCTATGACTGGGTCGGGGATAGCTGGTGCGTGATCTTCTCGCACCCGAAGGACTTCACCCCGGTGTGCACGACCGAGCTGGGCTACATGGCCAAGATCAAACCGGAGTTCGACAAGCGTAACTGCAAGATCTTGGGGCTCAGCGTCGATTCGGTCGACGACCACAAGCGCTGGTCGAAGGACATCGAGGAGACGATGGGCCATGCGCCCAACTACCCGATGATCGGGGACAGCGATCTCGCGGTCGCGAAACTGTACCAGATGCTGCCGGCGAGCGCCGGCACCACCGCGGCCGGCCGGACTCCGGCGGACAACGCGACGGTGCGCAACGTCTACATCATCGGCCCGGACAAGAAGATCAAGCTGGTGATTTCCTACCCGATGAGCACCGGGCGCAACTTCGCCGAGGTCCTGCGCGCGCTCGATTCGGTCCAGCTCACGGCCAAGCACCAGGTCGCGACGCCAGTCAACTGGCAGAACGGCGACGATGTGATCATCGTGGCGGCGGTATCGGACGAGGCGGCGAAAGCCAAATACCCGGATGGCTGGAAATCGCCCAAGCCCTACATGCGGATCGTACCGCAGCCGCGCGACTGAACCGACGCCGACCGGCGGAGCAGGGCGGAGCATAGGTTCGGGCACCGCCGGTCATCGTCTTGCGCAGTGCTTCGCAGCCGAGACTGGAGGCGAAGCGTCTGCTGATCGTGGATCAGACCACGCGGACGAGCGCGTGCCGCTTCCGGCCGGCGGACAATTTGAGCGCCTGTTGATCCACCAGGCGATCCGGTCCGACGACCAGGCCTTCGTCTTCCACGCGCGCATCGTTGAGGCGCGCCCCGCCACCCCGGATCAGCCGCCGCGCCTCGCCCTTCGACGCCACGAGGCCGCTGCGCTGGAACAGATCCACGACGCTCACGCCGGCGCCGAACTCCCCCCGGTCGATATCGATCGTGGGCAGCGGCCCCTCGAGGTGACCTTCGCCGACCCCGCCCTGTCCCTGGCTCCCGACCGGCTTGCCCTGCTCGAAGATGCTTTCCGCGACCTGCCGCGCTTCTCGGGCCGCCGCCTCGCCCCGGCACAGCCTGGTCGCCTCGTCGGCCAGGATCTTCTTGGCGTCGTTTAGTTCCGCGCCTGCGAGCCGTTCGAGCCGCTCGATCTCGGCGAGCGGCAGCTCCGTGAACAGGCGCAGGAACCGGCCGACGTCGGCGTCATCGACGTTGCGCCAGTACTGCCAATAGTCGAAGCTCGACAGCCGGTCATCGTTCAGCCAGACGGCGCCCTGGGCGGTCTTGCCCATCTTGGCGCCGCTCGCCGTGGTGATCAGCGGGGTGGTCAGGCCGAACAGCTCGCGCCCGTCGACCCGGCGCCCGAGCTCGACGCCGTTGACGATGTTGCCCCACTGGTCCGACCCGCCCATCTGCAGCCGGCAGTCGTAGCGGCGGGCGAGCTCGAGGAAATCGTACGCCTGCATGATCATGTAATTGAATTCGAGGAAGGTCAGCGGCTGCTCGCGCTCGAGCCGTTGCTTGACCGATTCGAAGCTCAGCATGCGATTGACGGTGAAGTGCCGCCCGTAGCCGCGCAGGAACTCGATGTAGCGCAGCTCATCCAGCCACTCGGCGTTGTTGGCGAGCAGCGCCTGGTCCGGCCGTTCGCCGAATGTCAGGAAGCTTGCCAGCGAGCGCTGGATGCCCCGGATGTTGCGCTCGATCGTGGCCTCGTCGAGCAGCTGCCGGCTCTCGTCCTTGCCCGACGGATCGCCGACCTTGGTCGTGCCGCCGCCGATCAGCGCGATCGGGCGGTGGCCGGTCCGCTGCAGCCAGCGCAGCAGCATGATGCTGACCAGGTGGCCGACGTGCAGGCTGTCGGCGGTGCAGTCGAACCCGACGTACGCGACCAGGCGCTCGCCGGCCGCGACGCGGTCCAGCCCGTCCAGGTCGGTCACCTGATGCACGAAGCCGCGCTCGACCACGGCGCGGGCGAATTCGGACTGGTGCCGGCTCATAGCGCTGCGCTCCTACCGGGCGCCGGCCACCGCGGTGCGTGGCCTTGCCTCCAGGGCCTTGTCAAGATAGCGGTCCACCGCCGCGACCAGCTGCTCGAGGTGGCCGCTGAAGAAGTGGTCGGCTTCCGGGATGACCTCGAGGTCGATCTTGATGCCGCGCTGCTGCTGCAGCTTTTGCACCAGCTTGCTCACCGAGTCGGTGGGCACCACGACGTCGTTGCCGCCATGGACCATGAGCCCGGAGGACGGGCAGGGCGCGAGGAAGCTGAAGTCGTACATGTTGGCCGGCAGGGCGATGCTGATGAAGCCGTGAATCTCGGGGCGGCGCATCAAGAGCTGCATCCCGATCCAGGCGCCGAACGAGATGCCGGCGACCCAGCAGCTGCTGCTGTTCGGACTGTAGCTCTGCATCCAGTCGAGCGCGGCGGCGGCGTCGCGCAGCTCGCCCTGGCCGTGATCGAAGCTCCCCTGCGAGCGGCCAACCCCGCGGAAATTGAAGCGGAGCACCGAAAAGCCACGGCGCGCGAACACGTGGAACAGGTCGTACACGATCTTGTTGTTCATCGTGCCGCCGTGCAGCGGGTGCGGATGCAGGATCACGGCGAGCGGCGCGGAACCGCCCTTGCCGTGGTAATAGCGTCCCTCCAGGCGACCGTCAGCGCCGTTGAAGATCACCTCCGGCATCGTTCTCTCCTTGGGCGAAGCGTTCGCCACCGGCAACTCGCACGCGGCCTCGCCGGCCGGACCGGCGCCGTGCCGCCGCGTGCTCTCGTCACCGTGTTGACCCGAATCCCCAGGCGCTTATATTCGAGGCGCGGCGGTGAGCACACACGCTGTTGTGGGAGGCCTAAGTGCAGTATAGTTGCACGCTGCTCCCTTAGCGTGAACGTGCCACGAAATGCAATCCCGAAGTGCGACACCAGGCTATGTTCAAAACCCTGAGCGATGACATGCAAGCCGTGCTGGAACGCGATCCGGCGGCGCGCTCGAAGCTCGAAGTCCTGCTGTGCTACCCGGGTTTGCATGCAGTGCTGATTCATCGTGTGGCGCACGCGCTGTGGCGGCGCGGCTGGTTGCTTTCGGCCCGGCTGCTGTCGCAGTTCGCGCGCTGGCTGACCGGCATCGAGATCCATCCGGGCGCCCAGCTCGGGCGCCGGCTGCTGATCGATCACGGCATGGGCGTGGTGATCGGCGAGACCGCAGTGGTCGGCGACAACGTTACCCTGTACCAGAACGTCACTCTAGGTGGTGTGTCGTTGAACCCCGGCAAGAGGCACCCCACGCTCGAGGACGACGTGGTGATCGGCGCCGGGGCCGCGGTGCTCGGGCCGTTCACGGTGGGCCGGGGCGCGCGGATCGGCTCCAACGCGGTCGTGCTGCGCGAGGTGCCTCCCGGCGCCACCATGGTCGGCGTGCCGGCTCGTCAGGTCGGGCCGCAGCCGGCCGTAACCGAGCGCTGCTTCCCCGCGTACGGGGTCGAGCCTGGCGTGACCGTCGACCCGGTGTCGCGCGCGATCGACCGGCTGACCCTCGAGTTCGAGGAGCTGAGCCTCCGGGTCGGACAGCTCGAGCGCCCGACCGAGCAGGCGCCCGAGGCACCCGCGAAAAAGCGCCGGATCGCCGCGTCCTGAGCGGCTGGCAGCGCCTCCGTCCGGGTGATGCCGGGCGACCGTGATGCCCAACTCGTCTTACCTCGACTATAACGCGACCGCGCCGGTCAGGCCGGCCGTGGTCGAGGCCATGCGTGCGGTCCTCGAGCAGACCGGCAATCCCTCTTCGGTCCATCGTTTCGGCCGTGAGGCGCGGCGCGCGTTGGAGCGCGCGCGCGCTGCCGTGGCGGCGATGGTCGGCGTCGCCCCGGACCAGGTGGTATTCACGAGCGGCGGCACCGAAGCCAACAATCAGGCGCTGGGCAGCGTGCGCGGCCCGGTCGTGGTCTCGGCGATCGAGCATGTCTCGGTGCTCGCGGCGGCGCCGGATGCGGTGCGCGTTCCGGTGGACGCCGAGGGACGCGTCGAGTTGGGAGCGCTCGAGCGCGAGCTCGCGCGTTTCGCGCCGGAGCTGGTCTCGGTCATGCTCGCCAACAACGAGACCGGCGTGATCCAGCCGGTGCAGGACGTGGTCGAGATCGCCCGCCGGCAGGGCGCGCGCGTGCATTGCGATGCGGTCCAGGCGGGCGGCAAGCTCGTGATCGACATGACCGCGCTCGGCGTCGATCTGCTTTCGCTCTCGGCGCACAAGTTCGGCGGTCCGCAGGGGGTGGGGGCACTCGTGGTCCGCGAGGGAGCCGAGCCCGACGCCTTGCTGCGCGGCGGCGCTCAGGAGCGGCGCTGGCGTGCCGGCACAGAGAACCTGCCTGGCATCGTCGGCTTCGGGCGCGCGTGCGAGCTGGCCATGGCCGATGCCGACTGGCGCGAGCGCACGGGCGCCTTGCGCGATCGGCTCGAGGCGCGGATCGCCGCGTTTGCGCCGGCTGCCAAGGTGTTCGGGCGGGGGGCGGAACGGCTGCCCAATACCTCCTGCCTCGCGATGCCCGGGGTCAGCAACCAGACCCAGCTGATCGCGTTCGACCTCGCCGGCATCGCCGTCAGCGCGGGCTCGGCCTGCTCGTCGGGCAAGGTCGGCCCGTCGCACGTGCTCGCCGCCATGGGCGTCGACCCGGACGAAGCGGCGAGCGCGGTCCGGATCAGCCTGGGCTGGGCCAGCACCCCGGACGACGTCGATCGTTTTGTCGACTCCTGGGGTCGGTTGTACGTCCGCACGCGGCGGCCGGCCACCGCCGCCCGGCCGGCCTGAGCCCGCCTGCCTTGCTTTTGCCGGCCGGCTCACGACATAACTAACGCAGACGCATGAGGAATGACCGGTCCATGGCCCACCAGGTGTTGTCGCTGACGCCAGCCGCGATCGAGCGGGTGCGCTACCTCGTGAGCGCGCTCGGTGAGGGCGCGGCGGGCATCCGCGTCGGGGTGAAGACCGCCGGCTGCTCGGGCCTCACCTACACGATCGACTTCGCGCGCGAGATCGGCCCGGGCGAGGAGGTGATCGAGGC
>JBKPNX010000138.1:0-8493 GCA_046732855.1 Pseudomonadota bacterium | reverse complement strand
CGGGCCCAGAGCAGGGTGTCCCCCTTGAGCGGATTGCCGACCGCCGGGTCGGCGAACAGGCTGGACAGCAACGAGCCGGTGCCCGGATCGAAGGCGAACACCCCCGGCGCTTCCGTCGGCGCGAACGACGCCTCCAGCGGTCGTGCCGCCAAGGTGCCGTCCGGCTCCCGCCCGAGCGCAAGTGCATGGATCTGGAATCCCCCGTTCGCCTCGGTGATCGTCATGTCGAGATCGGACGGAACCAGCTTGGGCGCCTGCTCGGGGGCGTCGACGCTGACCTCGGCGCCGCGCCACTCGCCGACGAAATCCTGGATCGTCACCTGGTCGGCGCTGGCCACAGACGGTCCGACCAGCAGCGCGGTTGCTAAGATTGCGCGACGCCACCTCATGCCGTGCCTTCCCTCTTTCAGAACCAGCGGTGCAGCACCCTTGTCCTTTTGAGCGCATCATAGGAGAGAGCGCGGCAGAGCACCACCATCTAAGTCGGCGGCGGCCGCCCTGCCGAGCCTTAGCCGGCGCGCTGTCGTGCAGCCGGGGCTCAGCGGAGGTGCGCTTCGGCTCGGTCCAGTGCTTGCGTGAGTGCCTGGAACGGCAGCAGGACGCATTCGTGCCGGCTCTTGTGCGCATGCACCGGCGCGAATGCCGCGAGCTCGGGCCACCGCCGGCCCGCCGTCTCCGGCGCCCTGGCGATTGCGTCGCCCAGATCCTCTACGACAGCACGCAGCGCCGCCGGCGTCTCGCCCGGGGCCCGCTCGCCGATCGCGGCGGCGGCAGCTTGGCAGAGCAGGCAGCCGCGCACCTTGTGGCCGAGATCGCGCACGCGGCCGTCGGCGAGGTTCAGATCCAGCGTCACGCGATCACCGCACAGCGGGTTGTCGACCGTGACGCTCGCCTGCGGCGCCTCGAGGCGGCTGGCCTGCCGCGCCCTCTTCGCCAGCTCCAGAATGGCCTGATGATACAGCTCATCGCTCATCGCAGGATCGCGAGCACCTGGTCCAGACCCGCCAGCAGCGTGTCGATGTCGGCGGTGTCGTTGTACGGCGCGAGGCTGGCGCGGGCGGTGGCGGCCACGCCGAACCGGTCCATCAGCGGCTGCGCGCAGTGATGGCCGCCGCGCAGACACACGCCGCGGGCGCCCAGCAGGTGGCAGATGTCGTGCGAATGCGCGCCCGCGGCCTCGAACGAGATCACCCCGATGCGGCCCTGCAGGCTCGCGGGCCCGATCACCCGGATCTGCGGAATCCGGTTCAGGCCGTCCAGCAGGCGCTCGGTCAGCCCGAGCTCGTGGCGGGTGGCGTCTCGCCAGTCAATCGACGTGAGGAAGCGTGCGGCGGCGCCCATGCCGATCGCCGCGCCGATTGCCGGCGTGCCCGCCTCGAAGCGATGCGGCGCGCGGGCGTATTCGGTCCGTGCGAACGTCACCCGATTGATCATCTCGCCACCGCCCAGGAACGGCGGCAGCTCGGCCAGCAGCTCGCCGCGCACCCACAGTGCGCCGCCGCCGGTCGGGCCGAACATCTTGTGGCCGGAAATGGCGTAGGCGTCGACACCGAGCCCGGGCACGTCCAGCGGACCGTGCGGCGCCCGCTGGGCGCCATCGACGAGCACGCGGGCGCCGACCGCCTGCGCCGCGGCGACGATGCGCCCGAGGTCGGTAAGCGCCCCGGTGACATTGGACGCATGGGTCACCGCGATGACTTTGCAGCGCTCGGTCAGGACATCATCCAGCCGATCGAGGTCGAGCCGGCCCTCGTCGGTGACCGGCAGCACCCGGATGGTCGCGCCGGTGCGCTCGCGCAGCAGCTGCCAGGGCACGATGTTGCTGTGGTGCTCGAGCTCCGACAGCACGATCTCGTCGCCCTCGACCAGGCGCCTGTCAAAAGCATGCGCGAACAGATTGATGCCGAACGTCGTGCCCGAGGTGAGGATCACCTCGTCGGCATCGGCGACCCCGAGGTAGTCGGCCACGGCGCGGCGCGCATCGGCGAAGGCCTCGGTCGCGGCTTCGGCGAGCGGGTAAATGCCGCGTTTCACGTTGGCGCGGTTCTGTGTCTCGAACGTTAGGAGCGCGTCGGCCGCGGCGCGGCAGATCTGACCGGTCGCGGCGCTGTCGAGGTAGTGGAATCCCAGCGGGCGATGATCGAAGACCGGGAACTCGGCGCGCGCTGAACGTGCATCGAAGCTCATGCATGGGTCCCGATCAGGGTGGCAAGGGCTTCTGGCGTGTCGATATCGAGCAGCGCGCCGTCGTCGTCGAACTCGATCTCGACCATTTCCGCCGCGTGCTCGCCGAGCAGGTGGCGGGCGCCGACGTCGCCGCCGATCTCGCGCATTTCCGGCACGAACCGGGTCGCGAACAACACCGGATTGCCGCGCTTGCCGCGCACCGTCGGCACGCAGATCGCGCGGCCTTCGAGCGGATTGAACGCGGCGATCAGGCGATCGATCTGCGCCGCCGTGATGCGCGGCATGTCGCCCAAGCCGATCACGACCCCTTCCGTATCCTCCGGCAGAGCGGCGAGCCCGGCCGCGAGCGAGCTGCTGAGGCCCGCGGCGTAGTCCGGGTTGTGCGCCCAGATCACCGGCCGCTCGGCCAACGCCGCACGCATCGCATCGGCCTGATGGCCAGTAACGACGATCACCGGGGCGGCGCGCGAGGCGAGCATGGCGTCGACCGCATGCGCCACCATCGGCCGGCCGTCGACCGGCGCGAGCAGCTTGTTCGCCTGACCCATGCGCCGCGACTGCCCCGCGGCGAGCACCAGCGCGGCGACCTTGCCGGGTCGCGCGGGCTTCGCCTCGCGTGGCTGCGGCCGGGTCGGGATCTCGGTCAGCAGCCCGCCCACGCCCATCCCCATGATGTCCTGCCGGGTCACCGGAATTCCCGCGGCCAGACGCTCCAGCACCCAGTCGAACCCGTTCAGCTTGGGTGAGCGGGCGCAGCCGGGCAGCCCGAGCACCGCCCGGTCGCCGAGATGCGCGAGCAGCAGCAGATTGCCGGGATCGACCGGCATGCCGAAGTGCTCGACCACGCCGCCCGCCGCCTCGATCGCAGCCGGCAGCACGTCCCGCCGGTCGGTGATCGCCGAGGCGCCCGCGATCAGCAGGAGGTCGCCCCCGCTCGCCTGGATCCGCTCCGCCAGCGCCGTGATCTCGTGGGCGCACCGCGCCTCGCTGATCAGCCGCCCGCCCGCCGCGGCGATGCGCTCGGCGGTCACCGCCACGGTCTTGTCCAGCACCGACTCCTTGGTGCCGGGCAGGCGCGTCTGGATCAGCGCCACGTCGAGCGGGCGATACGGCGCGATCCGGACGAGGACTCCGCCTTCTTGAGCGATCGCAAGACAGCGCTCGACGGCGGCGCCCGGCGCGGCGAACGGGATGATCTTGATGGTCGCGACCATCTGCCCCGGCTGGACGCTCGCGAATGCCGGCAGGGTGCCAAGCGTCACCGCCTCGTCGACCAGGTTCAGCCGATCGATCCGCGCCCGGTCGACCACGACCACGCCGGCCTGCTCGGCATGCAGATTCACCCGCCCGGTGAACGGCTTGTCGATCTGGAGATTGGCTCCCGCGACCGCGGCGGCGACCAGCCGCGCCGCTTCGTCTTCCTCGATGTCGTCAGGCTCGAGCTTGGCCGCGGTGACGTGCTTCGCGCCGGCGGCGCGCAGCGCCGCGAGGTCGTCAGCCGACAGCCGCCGGCCCTTTTTGAGGGCGACGCGGTCGAGCTTGATCGAATGGGCGAGAATCGCGCCCTCGGCCTCATCGAGAGGTATCGCGCCGAACTTCATGGAGTGGCGACCAGGGCGTGCAGTTGAGGCTCCCGCTTCAGAGTCGGGTCTTGGGCAGGGCCGGTCAAGGGCAGGCCAGGGCCGCCGGCTCAGCCGTCGCCGCCCTGGCGCAGGACCTGGGTCATCTCGGCCATCACCGAGAGCGCGATCTCGGCCGGGCTGACCGCGCCGATCGACAGCCCCGCCGGCCCGAAGATCCGGCCAAGCGTCGCGGGGTCATGGCCGAGTTCCGCCAGGCGCTCCAGACGGGCGGCCTGGGTCCGCTTGCTGCCGAGCGCGGCGATGTAAAAGGCATCCGAACGCACGGCCACATCCAGCGCCGGGTCGTCGAGCTTGGGATCGTGGGTCAGGGTGACCACGGCAGTGCGGGCATCGGGCTTCAACTCCGCCAGCGCCTCGTCCGGCCAGTCCTGGCGCACGTTCACCCCGGGAAAGCGGGCATCGCTCGCGAACGCGCGCCGCGGATCGACCACGGTCACGTCGTAGCCGCAGACGGCCGCCATCGGCACCAGCGCCTGGGCGATATGCACTGCGCCGATCACGATCAGGCGGAGCGGCGGGTTGAACACATGGATGAACAGCGGCCCGCGCTCGGTCTCGACCGTTCGTCCCCGGTCGCGCCGGTGCGCCGCCCGTACCGCCGCCAGGACGTCCGGCGGCACCGGTCCGCCGATCACCGCCTCACCGGCTATTACCAGAGCCTCGTTCCCGTCCTTCAGCCAGCGCAGATGCGCCGCCGGCCGCTTGGCGGCGCGAGCTTCGAGCAGACGATCGAGCGTGCTGCGCTTCACCTTTTCGTCTCTCCCTCCGCCGGTTCGGTCACGGCGGCGATGTTAGCCGATCTGTGGCGAGGGCGCATGGACTCCGATACGTATGACGGCGCCTTGCCGGACATGCGGGCGACGGTGCACCGGCGGCGACGGCTGATCCGCCCAATGCCCTGCAGCGACCAGGGCCGTCCACGGGTACGTCTGGAACGCCGCAGACATCGCGCAGGGCTTGCCAATCGAGCGGAGGACAGTTTTGCCGAGGTTCTTTGCCGTCCCGTTTTTGATCGTCCTCGTCCTGCTCGCCGGCTGTACGGGCCCGCGGATCGAGAGCGGACATTTCGGGCCCTCCGCCGCCATCGAGCAGGCCATCAGACGGTACTACGAGCGGCACGCGAGCGAGGGTGGGGCGAGCTGCTTTCGCCCGTTCATCGACGGCTTCTCGCGCATCGACGTGCTCGAGGACACGCCCGATCGGCTCGTCGTCGATGCGCGCTACATGTTTCGCGACCGCGCGCAGGAGCCCGGAGAAGGCAACGGCAACCCGTGCGTCGGTTTCAGCCAAAGAACCTTCACGCTCGCCCGCGATCAGGACGGCCGCCCGACCGTGACGAACATGACCGGCGAGCAGTACGAGCCTGCGATCCGGTCGCTGATCAGGCGAATGCTGCCCGGCTGATCGTCACGGCCGCTCAGACAAGGCCAACCGCCGTGGTGCGTCGCCTTGCCGCAGCAGGGCAGAACGATTCTCGGCGCCCTCGGTGACGCTCGCTATTCGGTCTGACCCAGCCGCAGGCGCTCGAGGATGCTCGGCGGAAGGCCGAGCCGACGCGCGATCCCGGCGTGATCGACCGCCGCCGGATCGAGCAGGACAACGCCGATCGGGCGTTGGTCGAGATGCACGTCGGCGAGCAGCTCGCTGCGGCTGATCAGACCGTTGCCGTCCGTATCATATGCGGAATGCAGATATTGCAGGCCGATCGAGTCCACCAGCCACAGACCGAACGCGATCCCGGTGCGCTCGACATCGGCGAGTTCCGCCTGTCGCCAGATCGCCCACACCTCGAGGTCAGCGCGCAGCCTGCCCAGCTCATCGAGCGACAAGCCGCCATCATCGTTCGCGTCGGCAAAGCGCCAGGCGAGGTCGACGCATTGTGCGGCGCCCTGGAACTGGCACACCGGATTGCTCTCGGTGACGAAGCGGTCGAAGGCGACGATCGGCGGCTCCGGCATCGCCGCCTGCACCGACCCGGCGCTCAGTACGAGCAATCCCGACCACAGACCCCAGGCGTGCGGGCCGCGCTTTCTCACCAATGCGCGAGGAGTTCGTGAGCGTGGTCTCAAGCGCGTCACCGTCGGCATGTGGTTGCGGACCGGATGCGCCGGATACGGCGCGGGGCTTCTTTTGGGCACCGTTGGAGCAATAAGTCAAATCCCCTAAGCGTCCTTGAAATCCGGATCGAAGGCGGTTCCCATGGCCGGCAAAGTCTGCAACCATGAAGAGCATTAATGGATCGCCAGGGAGGACAGCATGTCTCGACCGCGTGGAATGTGGAGCGCGCTCGCCGCCGGCGTGTTGGCGAGCTCGCTCGGGGCGACGGCGTTCGCCGCCGCCGAGCCGGTCAGCGTCGTCAAATATCGGAAAGCGTTCATGGACGCCAACGGCGCCCACATCACCATGATCGCTGCGGTGGTAAAGGGCGAAGTGAGCTTCGGCGACGTCGCTGGGAACGCTCAGGTACTGGCCGAGCAGGGCAAGCTCCTGACCGCCAATCTGAAGCAGCTGTTCCCCAAGGGCACGGCCAAGGGCGAGACCTCGGAAAAGTCCGGGGCGCTGCCGGTGATCTGGGAGAAATGGACCGACTTCGAGCAGGCGGCGCAGAAGTTCGAGGCGGAGAGCGCCAAGTTCGCGCAGGTGGCGCAGGGCGGCGACATGGCCGCGATCGGCCCGGCGCTCGGCGTGCTCGGCAAGCAGGGTTGCGGCGCCTGTCACGAGACTTTCCGCGAGAAGCAGTGAAGCAGTAAGGCGAGCCCTGGGCCGCGCGTCGCGCTGAGCCGCGGCGCGCGCTCTGGGGGACGGCGGGCGGGCTGCCGGAGGTGGCCCCGCGGCGGCCTGCTCAACGCGGGAGGCAGCACGGGTCCGTCCCGCCTTGGCGAACGCTGCTCCGGCGGTTAAGCCTGAAGCGGACCTCGACTTTTGGGGCGTGATTCGGCATGGCGGTTCGAGCGC
The DNA here is from genome assembly GCA_046732855.1 of Pseudomonadota bacterium. Taxonomy (GTDB): domain Bacteria; phylum Pseudomonadota; class Alphaproteobacteria; order Geminicoccales; family Geminicoccaceae; genus JBKPNX01. Next base: position 1,708 of record JBKPNX010000138.1, on the reverse strand, counting down.
GCGGCACCGAGCGGCCTCTCGGGCCGGACCGCATCAGGCTGATCAATTTCCTGCTCGACCATCTGGTCTGGCTGATCCTCGCGATCATCCTGGCCGTGCTCTCCCTTAGCATCGAGCAGTTCTTCCAGCTCGGCATCTTCCTCAACATCCTGCAGCACGCGACCTTCGTCGGTCTGATCGCGATCGGCTTGTCGTTCTGCATCATCGCCGGCCACATGGATCTCTCGGTCGAATCGGTCATGGCGTTCGCCGCCATGCTGGCCGCCTGGCTCGCCGCGAGCCGCGGCTCGGCGTCCGGGCACGAGCTCGACACCTGGCTCACGCTGGCGCTCGCCATCGGCTTCGGGGCGGCCGCCGGCGCGTTCAATGGCTTCCTCGTGATCCGCTTGCAGATCAACGCGTTCATCGTGACGTTGGCCACCTATATCGCGATCCGCGGCCTCGGCCTGGTGCTCACTGGCGGTCGCTCGATGTACGGCCTGCCCCCGGACTTCCGCGCGGTCGCCACCACCGACGTGTTCGGGCTGCCCCTGCTCGTGGTGATCCTGGTGCTCGCCTACGTGGCGTTCCACGTGGTGCTGACCCGCACCCAGTTCGGCCGCTACGTCTATCTGGTCGGCGGCAACCCGATCGCGCCGTTTCGCGCCGGCATCAACGTCCAGCGGGTCCTCTACACCGCGTTCATCATGTCCGGGGTGCTGGCGGCGATCGCCGGCTGGCTGCTCGCGGCGCGGACCAATGGCGCCACCCCCAATCTCGGGCTCGGCATGCTGTTCGAGGCGTTCGCTGCGGTGGTCATCGGCGGCGTGTCGTTGCGCGGCGGAGTCGGCCGGCTGTCCGGGGTGTTCGCCGGCGTGCTCCTGCTCTCGGCGATCGATACCGCGATCAACGTCATGGGGCTCGAGCCCTATTACATGCAGGTGATCCGCGGCGGCCTGATGCTGCTTGCGGTCCTGCTCGACAGCGTCAAGACCTCGCTGCGCCGCCGTTACCTCTGACGGTCGGGTGGACGCCGCGCCGGAAGCACTGGCCCCTGTGCCCCTCGGCACGCGCCGGCTTGCCAAGGCGGCGCCGCCTGCTGGCAAAGCGATGTGTCACGCTCCAGCCCGCCGCCGAGATCGGAACGGCCCGAAGGGTTAGGGTGCAGTGAGCGGCGGCTGGCACGGGAAAACCGCGCGCCCGCCGATCCGTCATGGCCGGCGCGCTTTTTTGCCGCTTTGCCGCGGCCGGCCGTTCCGTTAGGAAGCGGCGTGCCCATAACCAGAGCCAGCCCGACCCCGATGGACCATCTCGACAGCCTCGAAGCCGAAAGCATCTACGTGCTGCGCGAGGCGTACGCCAAATTCGACAAGCTCGCGATCCTGTGGTCGCTCGGCAAGGACAGCAACGTCGTGCTGTGGCTGACCAGGAAGGCGTTCTTCGGCCACGTGCCGCTCCCGGTGCTGCACGTCGACACCGGCAAGAAGTTCAAGGCGATGTACGATTTCCGCGCGCGCTACAGCGAGGAGTGGGGCCTTAAGCTGCTGGTCGAGCCCTGCCCGCCGATCGACCAGATGGACCCGAGCCTGCCGCCGGCGGCGCGCTCGGCGGCGCGCAAGACCGCCGGGCTCAACACCGCGCTGGCCCGCCACGGTTTCCAGGGCCTGATCGCCGGGATCCGGCGCGACGAGGAGGGCACGCGCGCCAAGGAGCGCTATTTCAGCCCGCG
>JBKPNX010000137.1:0-14483 GCA_046732855.1 Pseudomonadota bacterium | reverse complement strand
CGGCATCATCAGGATGTTGGCGAGGAAGAACGTAACGAACACGGAATACAGCAACTCGGGCGCGTGCAGCATGATCGTCGGCCCGGGGTTCATGTTCTTCATGTACAGCACCCCGATCACGATGGCCGTGATCGAATCGCCCGGGATGCCGAACACGAGCGCAGGCACCCAGGCGCCGCCGAGCGCCGAATTGTTGGCCGCGCCGGCGTCGACCAGCCCCTCGACATGGCCGGTGCCGAACTTCTGCGGCTCCTTCGAGAAGCGCTTGGCCACGGCATAGGAGATCCAGGCGGCGATGTCAGCGCCGGCGCCCGGCAGAATGCCGACCACGACGCCGATCAGGTTGCCGCGCATCAAATTGGTCCTGTAGCGCCAGAGCACCCGGCCGAGCCCGCGGAAGATGTGCACGATCGCCTGGTGCGGCACCTCGACCGGCCGCGTGATCGCGGTCGCGTAGCGCAGGATCTCGCTGATCGCGAACATGCCGATCATCGCCGGGATGAACGAGACCCCGCCCATCAGCTCCACGTTGCCGAAGTTGAAGCGCGGGTAGCCGGCGGTGATGTCGATCCCGATGGTCGCGATGAACAGACCGATCAGCAGCGAGACCACGCCTTTGATCGGCGAGTCGGTGGAGATGAAGACGGCGCAGGAGAGGCCGAAGCAGGCCAGCCAGAAATACTCGGGCGAGCTGAACTTGAGCGCGAATTCGGCCAGCGCCGGCGCCGAGAACGCCAGCACCAGTGCGCCGAACAGGCCGCCGATCGCCGAGGTCACGAGACAGACGCCGAGCGCCAGCTCCGCCTGGCCCTTGCCGGTCATCCGATAGGCGTCCTCGACGTACGCGGCAGATGCCGGAGTGCCGGGGATGCGCAGCAGCGTCCCCGAGATGTCGCCGGCGAAGATCGCCATGGCGCTCGCGCCGATGATCGCTCCGATCGACGGCACCGGATCCATGAAGAACGTGATCGGCACCAGGAGCGCGGTCGCCATCGTCGCGGTCAGCCCGGGCAGCGCGCCCACGACCAAGCCGAACACTGACGCCAGCAGGATGACCCCGATCACGTAGGGATCGAGCACCAGCAAGAACGCCTGTTCGACCGCAGCCATGACCGTTCAGTAGAGGAGCGGCTGCAGCACGCCGGCCGGCAGCGGCACGAGCAGCAGCTTGCTGAACAGGTAGTCGACGGCCAACGTGACGCCGAGGGCGATGGCGAACGAAGAGAGCGGTCGGCCGCGCCGGAACAGCAGCAACCAGCCGGACAGCAGCAGCAGCGCGGTCAAAATGAAGCCCAGCCGGTCCGAGATCAGGATGTAGAGCAGCAGACCGCCGACGATGGCCATGAAATTGATCAGATGCGGACCGGAGCGCAGCCAGGCGCCGCCGCTGAACAGGGGCTCGGTCCGCAGCCGGGCGGCGCCGCGCGCGATCAGGACAGCGCCGGTCAGCAGAAACCCGATGCCGATCAGCACCGGGAACAGGGCGGGGCCGTAATGCTGGCCGGGCATCTCGGGGAAGTTGCGCGTGTACCAGATCATGGCGGCGGCGAACAGCACGAGCGCCGCGCCGATCACGGCATCATTGACCCGCACCGCAGCCCTCCCCGAGCCGGTCCACGACCGCTCAGTTGGCGAGACCCACCCCCTTCATCACGGCCCCGAGGCTCTCGTCGCTCGCCGCCATCCACTGGCGGAAGCCCTCGGGATCGCGCCACACCAGGCCGAAACCCCGTTGGGCCATGAAGTCGCGGAACTCCTGGCTCTGCCAGATCTGCTCGAGCAGCGGCACGAGCTTGTCCGACACCTCCTGGGGCAGGTCCTTGGGCCCGGCGATGCCGCGCCACGCTGCGACGGTCCAGTCGAGCCCGGTCGCCTCCTTGAGGGTCGGCACGTCCGGGAATGTCGGGTTGCGCTCCGCGCTCATCACCGCGAGGCTTTTGACCCGGCCCGCTTCGAGCAGCGCCTGCGCCTCCGGCACCGAGCAGGGTACGATGTCGACGCCGCCCGCGACCAGATCCTGCAGACCGGGCGCGGCGCCCTGGCTCGGCACCCACGGCGCGGCATCGGGCGGGATGCCGGCTTGCTGCAGCATGCCGGCGAGCGCCAGGTGCCAGATGCCGCCCTGGCCGGTGCCCGAGGCCTTGTGCTCGCCGGGGTTGGCCTTCACCGCGTCGAGCAGCTGCTGCGCAGTCTGCCATTCGGCGTCGGCGCGCACCTGCAGGCCGGCCGCATCGGCATTGTACAATGCGAGCGGCGTGTAGTCCTCATAGGTCAGGTCGGTCAGGCCCTGCCAGTGCATCATGCCGATCTCGACCGTCACGACGCCGAGCGTGTAGCCATCGGGGGCCGCGGTGGCGATCGCCGAATGGCCGACCACGCCCGAGCCGCCCGTCCGGTTGACCACGCTGACCGGTACGCCCAGCTGCTTTTCCATCATGCTTGCCAGGATGCGGCCGGTGGCGTCGGTCCCGCCCCCCGCGCCCCAAGGTACGATCAGGGTGATCGGCCGCTCGGGATACGCCGCCTGGGCAGGCGCGGTGCCGAGCGTGGCGAGGGCCACCGCCGCGACGCCGGCAAGTCGGAATATTGTGTGAATGATCATGATGCCTCCCACTGCAGCCGACGGCCGGGACGCCGCGCGGCATGACCTCCGATCCGGTGTTGATAGAGCCGGTGCTCGGGGACTGTAGTCAAGCCATGCGCGCTTGGCAAAGCGTGCGTCAGGGACGGCGCAGGGACCCGCGGAGCGGCTGGGCCGGGCCCCGCCGGGCGCCGCCGAGCGGACCGATTCCCCAGCCCGGCGCGCAACAATTTTGCAATATTCGATCTAATGTCGAATTCATTAACATGGTTGAACGTTGCGCAATTGCTTGCTAATCTTCTGGTCGAGGACGAAATTGGCAGGTCCGTTTCGTCCAGTTGTCAAACTTTGATCGTGCAGAAACCGCTTCGGATGATGACCGTCTTGCGCGCGCAGCAAGTCGCTGACGGCCAAGACGCGTCGTGCGCGGTGTGGCCCCGCCGCAACGGTCGTCAACCGATGATGCCAACCTAGATCTAAGGAGTAGGCTGAAGCGCCGGGTCGGTCGCAGCCGACGCGGTTTCGACCCACATCTCGTGTCCTTAACGCAATGGTCAGAGCTTTAACCCTAGTGTGCGATCACGGCGGGTCGGAGCGGCAAGGCTCTGGGTCGCGGGGATACGAATGGGTCGGCTGACGTTACCGTCATCGCGAAGCGGTAATCTGCAGCAAGCGGTCCACAGGACGACGTACGAGCCAGCGAGGTGACGTGCATGGCCAAACAGACGAGCGATTTCGCCAAGCTAATCCAGGAAGACCGGGAACAACGCCAGCAGCAGCAGTGGCAGGGTACGTTCCTCGAGTACCTGGAGCTGGTCAAAGCTGACCCGGGCTTGGCCAAATCGTCGCATCGGCGCATTCACGACATGGTCGTCGATGCCGGCGTGTCCGAACTCAATCCCGAAAACGATCCGCGGATTCAGCGAATCTATGGCGACGAGCCGATCAAGGTATACGGGTTCTTCAAGGAAGAGTTTTTTGGCATGGAGCGCACGCTCGACAAGATCGTGCGCTATTTCCATTCCGCGGCGATGGGCGGTGAGGAATGCCGCCAGGTGCTCTACCTGATGGGCCCGGTCGGTTCCGGCAAGAGCTCCCTGGTCGATCGACTGATCCGCGGGCTCGAGGAGCTGCGCCCCATTTACTCGATCGATGGCGATCCGATGCAGGGCGATCCGCTCACCCTGGTCCCGCGCCATCTCCGCCCGGCGTTCGAAGAGATGCTCGGGGTCAAGATTGAGGGCGACCTCAATCCCGTCACCCGCTACCGCCTGCTCAATGAATTCGGCGGCCGCTACGAGGAGATGCCGGTCCGCACGGTGTCGTTCTCCAAGCGCGCCAGGCGCGGCATCGGCGTGGTGCCGCCGGTCGACCCCAACAACCAGGACACCTCGGTCCTGATCGGCTCCGAGGACATTTCCAAGCTCGACCGCTACTCCGAGGGCGACCCGCGCATCCTCGAGCTGAATGGCGCGTTCAACGTCGGCAACCGCGGCATGGTGGAGTTCATCGAGGTCTTCAAGAACGAGACCGAGTATCTCCACACCATGATCACCGCGACCCAGGAGCGCTTCGTGCCGGCGCCCGGCCGGCACGGCACCGTGTACGTCGACACCTGCATCGTCGCCCACTCCAACGAGGCGGAGTGGCAGAAATTCAAGGCCGACCACACCAACGAAGCGATCCTCGACCGCATCGTCGTGGTGCGCGTGCCGTACAATCTGCGCCTGTCGGAAGAGGTCAAGATTTACGAGAAGTTCCTCAGGCGCTCCAAGTTCGACGCGCACATTGCGCCCTACACCCTCGAGATCGCGTCGATGTTCGCGATTCTCACCCGGCTCGAGCCGACCGCCAAGTGCGACCTGATGACCAAGCTGCGCCTGTACAACGGCGAGGAGGTGATCGAGAAAGGCCGCACCAAGAAGCTGTCCGCGCGCGAGTTGCAGGAGGACGTGAAGCGCGAGGGCATGTTCGGCATCTCGACTCGCTTCATCATGAAGGCGCTGGACAACGCGCTCAGCCAAAACCCGACCTCGATCCATCCGATCAGCGTGCGCGAGGCGCTGATCGCCATGGTGCGCGAGGCCGATCTGGCCGAGGACGTGCGCAAACAGTACCTGGAGTTCCTCCAGGACACGCTGCACAAGGCCTATCTCGAGATGCTCGAGAAGGACATCACCCGGGCGTTCATCTACTCCTACAAGGAGCAGGCGGAGACGCTGTTCCAGAACTACCTCGACCATGCCGAGGCGTACGTCACCAAGTCCAAGGTGCGCGACGCCAACACGCGCGAGGAGCTGCAGCCCGACGAGGCGTTCCTCAAGTCGATCGAGGAGCAGATCGCGATCATCGGCTCGGCCGCGGACGGCTTCCGCCAGGAAGTGATCGCATATCTCTGGGCGGCGACGCGGCGCGGCGAGCGGATCAGCTACATCGCTTACGAACCCCTTAAGGAGGCGATCGAGCGCAAGCTGATGAACTCGGTGCGCGAGTTGTCGCGGATCATCACCAAGGCGCGCACGCGCGACGAGGAGCAGCAGCAGAAGTACGACGCCATGGTCCAGAACCTGATCGAGAGCGGCTATCCCGAGGACAGCATCGACACCATCCTGAAATACGCCGCCAACCACCTCTGGCGCGACTGAGCGGGGCGCACGGGAGAAAACAGAGCAACCATGGCGGTTTTCCGGCCCTTCTCATCCTCCGACGCGTTGCGCTCCGACCGCAGCGCGGGCGATCGGCAGCGCCATCGCGAGAAGCTGCGCGAGGCGATCCGCGACAACATCGCCGACATCATCTCGGAAGAATCGATCATCGGCCGCGACCGCGACCGGATCATCAAGGTCCCGATCCGCGGGATCAAGGAATACCGCTTCGTGTACGGCGACAACCAGCCCCAGGCCGGCGCTGGCGAGGGCGGCACCGAACCGGGGCAGGTCATCGGCAAGGCGCAGAAGGACGGCGATGGCGCGGGCCGCGCCGGCGATCAGCCGGGGGTCGACTATTACGAGACCGACGTCACCCTGGAGGAGCTGATCGAGATCATGTTCGAGGATCTCGAGCTCCCGGACATGGAGCGCAAGATCCTGCGCGAAGTGATGTCCGAGCGGATCGCCAAGCGCAAGGGCTACCGGCGCGTCGGCGTGCGCGTCCACCTGGATCGCCGGCGTACCGCCAAGTCGCGCGTGCGGCGCAAGGTGGCGACCGCCAGGCCGAGCGAGGTGCCGCCGCTCGTGCGGCAGCGCCCGGGTCCGGCCGCGCTGCGCGACGAGGACGAGCAGGAGCGGTTTCCGTTCCGCCGCGAGGACCTGACCTACAAGCGCCTGGTCGAGGACACCCGCGAGGAATCCAATGCCGTCGTGATCTGCATCATGGACACCTCGGGGTCCATGGACAGCATGAAGAAGTATCTGGCGCGCAGCTTCTTCTTCCTTCTCTATCAGTTCGTCAGCACCAAGTACCAGAACGTCGATCTGGTGTTCATCGGCCATCACACCCAGGCGCGCGAGGTCACCGAGGAGGAGTTTTTCCATAAGGGCGAATCGGGCGGTACGCTGATCTCCTCGGGCTACAACAAGGCCCTGGAAATCATTTACGACCGCTACCATCCGAGCCTGTGGAACGTGTACGCGTTCCACTGCTCCGACGGCGACAACTTCGACTCCGACAACGCCAATGCGCTGAAGGCGGCCAAGGAGCTGTGCGAGGTGTGCAACCTGTTCGGCTACGGGGAGATCAAGCCGCTCGGCTCGCATTATTACGAGAGCTCGATGCTCGACCTGTTCCGCCGCCTCGAGGCCGACAACTTCCAATCGGTGTTGATCGAGCGCAAGGAGGACATCTGGCCGAGCTTCAAGGCTTTCCTGTCGCGTGATCGCGCCGGCGCTGACGCCTGAGCCAGGCCCGTCTCCGCGCCCGGGGCTGTAGGAGCGTTATGGCCAACTGGAACCTCAAGGATCTCGAGTACTGGGACGAGGCGATCCGCGAGCGGGTCGCCGAGTACGGTCTCGACTGCTACCCGCAGGAGTTCGAGATCTGCGACCACGGGCAGATGCTCGGCTACACCGCCTACCACGGCATGCCGGCGCATTATCCCCACTGGAGCTACGGCAAGAGCTACGAGAAGACCAAGACCATGTACGACCATGGCGTGGTCGGTCTGCCGTACGAGCTGGTGATCAATTCGAATCCCTGCCTGGCCTATCTGATGCGCGACAACACGCTGTGCCTGCAGATCCTGACGATCGCGCATGTCTACGGCCACAACGACTTCTTCAAGAACAACTTCACGTTCACGAGCGCGACGCGCGCCGACCAGATGCTAGGGCAGTTCAAGGCGCGCGCCGATCGCATCCGCGACTACATCGAGGATCCCTCGATCGGTCTCGAGCGGGTCGAAGATCTGCTCGACGCGGCGCACGCGCTGTCGATGAACTGCCGACGTAACCCGGCGATCCGCAAGCTCAGCCCAAAGGAGCAGCGGCAGCGCCGACTGGAGGCGGCCGAACCACGCGCCGATCCGTTCGCGCGCCTTCATCGACCCCCGGAGTATGTCGAGCCCGACCTGCGCACCGTGCCGCTCGAGCCGGAGGACGACCTCCTCCTGTTCATCCGCGACCATAATCGGCATCTCCAGTCGTGGCAGCAGGACGTGCTCACCATCGTGCACGAGGAGGCCGGCTATTTTCTGCCGCAGATCGAGACCAAGATCATGAACGAGGGCTGGGCCAGCTACTGGCACCACCAGATCATGAACAGCCTCGATCTGCCCCAGGAGATCCACATGGAGTTCCTGGTCCGGCACAATCAGGTGCTCTCGCCCCATCCGGCCGGGATCAATCCCTATCACCTGGGCTTCAAGGTCTGGCACGACATCGAGCGCCGCTTCGACGAGCCGACCGAAGCCGAGCTCGAGGCCTACGGCGCGCCCAACAAGTCGGGCCGCGAGAAGATCTTCGAGGTGCGCGAGACCGACCGCGACGCCTCGTTCCTGCGCCGCTTCTTGACCCAGGATTTGATGCGCGAGCTCGACCTGTTTGAATTTGAGCCGCGCGGCGACAATCTCGTGGTGACCAAGGTGTCCGGCGAGGATGGCTGGCGCGAGATCAAGGAGACCCTGATCCGCACCGTCGGCATGAACGCCCAGCCGGTGATCCGGATCTACGACGCCGATTACGGCAACAACCGCGCCCTCTACGTAAAGCACGAGCACGATGGCCGCGACCTGCACATCGGCTATGCCGAGAAGACGCTTGGCCATCTGCATCAGCTGTGGGGTCATCGGGTGTTGCTCGAGACCCTGATGAAGGGCAAGAAGACGCTCTTGTCCTTCGGCGATCACGGCTTCGACGCCAAGCTGATGCGCTGAGCGCGCACCGTCGCCGCACCCGCTGCTCCCTCTGCTGCCCCGCGTTGCCAGGGGCGGCGTATGCATCTATGTTTGGTTGCACAAAGCACGGGGCCGCAGGTCTCGGTGAGCGAACGAACTTTCATCCTGGGGGCGGGCATGACCGGGCTCGCCGCCGGCATGGCATCCGGTCTGCCCGTGCTGGAGGCCGCCGCGCACCCGGGCGGTATCTGCTGCTCCTATTACGTCCAGCCCGGCAGCGATCAGGTCCTCCAGCAGCCCCCGGACGCTGACGACGCCTACCGCTTCGAGCACGGCGGCGGTCACTGGCTGTTCGGCGGCGATCCGACGGTGTTGCGCTTCATTGGCCAGCTCGGGCCGGTCAACCGCTACGCGCGGCGGTCCTCGGTGTATTTTGCCAAGACCCGGCAATACGTTCCCTACCCGCTTCAGAACCACCTGCGTTGTTTCGACCAATCCGTGATCGTCGCGGCGCTCGCGGAGATGGCGCGCCCGCCGGGAGCGGTCGCGACCATGGCGGATTGGCTGGTCGAAAGCTTCGGCGAGACGCTGAACCGGATGTTCTTTGCGCCGTTCCACGACCTCTACACCGCTGGCCTGTACCGCGAGATCGCGCCGCAGGACGCGTACAAGTCGCCGGTTGATCTGGCCCTCGCGCTCCGCGGCGCGTTCACCGGCACGGCGCCCGTGGGCTACAACACGACCTTCCTTTACCCGCAGGGCGGGCTCGATCGGCTGGCCCGTCGCATGGCCGAACACTGCCGGCCTGCATTCGAGCACCGCGTGATCCAGATCGACGTGCAGGACCGTGTCATGACGCTCGCCGACGGCGCCACGCGGCAATACCAAACGCTGTTGTCGACCTTGCCTTTGAACCGGACGATGGAGCTGGCCGGACTGGCCACGGGGGCACGGCCCGACCCGTTCACATCGGTCCTGGTGGTCAATATCGGCGCCGCCAGAGGGCAGGCTTGCCCGGATGACCACTGGCTCTACCTGCCTCATTCGCGGGCAGGGTTCCACCGCGTCGGGTTTTACAGCAATGTCGACCCGGCTTTCCTTCCGGTCGAGGCGCGGCGCACGGGGGATCGGGTCAGTCTCTACGTGGAGCGGTCGTTCCGCGGTGGCGAACGGCCTTCGGACGGGGCGATCGAGGAGTTCTGCGTGCAGGTCGTGGAGGAGCTGCGCGAGTGGGGTTTCATCGGTCGGGTGGAGGCGGTTCACCCGACCTGGATCGACGTTGCCTATACGTGGTCGTGGCCGGGCTCGCGCTGGGTACCGGAGGCCATGCAGCTCCTGGAGGACCACGGCATCTACCAGCTCGGCCGCTATGGCCGCTGGCGCTTTCAGGGCATCGCCGATTCGATCAAGGACGGCTTTGTCGCGGGCAGCAGTTTCCGCGCGTTCCGCGCCCGTGAGCCGGCGTACGCCGGCCCCAGGCACATCAGCCGAGAGCAAGCATGAGCGAGCGCTCAAACCCTGGCGAGTGGTCGAACGCGCCTGTCTATCATCTCTGTCCGGTGGACCCTTCCTGCCCTTACTGCACCGGTTCAAGCGACCAGACCCGCCGCGCGCTCGACTGGTCGTTCTTGGATGCGGCGTACTGCATTTCGCTCAAGGCGCGCGACGACCGCGCCGCCGAAGCGGCGGCCGAGTTTCACAAAATCGGCCTGTGCCAGCGGGTTACCTTCTACCGGCCCGACAAGCATCCAAGGAACGGTTTCATCGGGAGTTGGACCTCCCACCGCGACGTCGCGCTGGATGCCCTCAAACGCGGGTGCGAACGCACGCTGATCTGCGAGGACGACGTGCTGTTCACGCGCCGGATTCGCCCGGCAACCCTGACCGCGATCGAGCGCGCGCTGCGCAGCCTGCCGCCGGACTGGATGATCTTTTATCTCGGCCATTGGCCGCTCGCCGCGTACTTCGTGCGGCACAACGTGCTGCGAACTTCCTCGGGGTGCTCGCATGCCTACATCGCCAGCCCGCGCCTTCTGCGCTGGCTGAGCGATCACCCCTGGGGCTCGCCCGGGCTGCAGTTCAGCCGGATCGCGGGCAAGGGTGTGGACTCCGCCTATGCCAAGCTGCCCGCGACCTATGCCCTGTTCCCGATGCTGGCGATCCAGCGCGTGAGCCCGAGCGACAATTTCGAGGATCCCTCGAGCCGGAAGAAGCCGAAGAAGCGCAAGCTCAAGCACCTGGTCACCCGGTCTCCGCACCGCGAGCTGCTGCTCTCGAAGCTGATGCGGCCGTTCGAGATGGTGGTAGCCCTGCTCTCGCCGGCGTTTTTCGTGGCGGAACGGGTGGCCGGTCGCAGCACGCGCGCGCCACATCGACGCGTGCAGAAGGCGCGGCGCGGCTGAGCGCGCGGCCAGCCTCGGCCTGATCATCCGACCACGAGCTTGACTTTCTGACCGGGAGCGAGCGGCGCGCCGGGCTCGAGCCCGTTCAGCAGCTCGAACTGCTCCTGCGGCAGGGCATCGACCGCCATGCCGGGCGCCAAGTCGGCGGCGCCCTGCCCCGGCGCGACCGTGACCACCTGCAGTCGTCGTGCCTTGATCGCCGCCGCTTCATCGGCGCTCAGGCGGCGAAAGCTGCCGATCGTCGCTCGATAGGCATTCGCCTGAGCAGCGCTCATCTGCCCGAGGCTCACGAACATGAACCGGTAGAGCCGCTCATCATCGGCGCGAACCGCCGCCAAAACCACGGTCACGGGCCGACCGTCGTCCAGCGTACCGGCAGCCACGGCGGTGGCCGCGGGCATCCCGCTCACCAGTGATCGGGCGACGTTGCCGAGCCTGCTCGCGCCGAGCTCCTGCGCTCAATCCTGGGCAAGGTAGGCGCCGACGTCGCGGCCCGCGGGCACGCGCACGGCGTCGAACTTCAGCAGACCGTTCTGCGCGCGCCCGATCACCGCGGCCGGGGTGTTGACGATCCGATACCCAGGCGGCACGTCGAACGCAAAGCGCAGGTCCGGGTGCACGAAAGTTCGCCCGCGCACATAGCCTTGGCGCGGGTCCTTGCCGTAGATCATGCCGTCGATCCGGGCGAGGTAGTCGTCCCGCCCGATGCGGCCCTCGCCGGTCATCGTGGCGCTCGCCTGCTCGGCCGCGCGCCGCACCCGATCGGGCGTGCGCGGGTGGGTCGCGAACCAGCTGGTCGCTGGGTCGGCACCATCCCGGCCAGCGATCCGGCGCATCAGCTGGTCGTTGCGCTCCAGCTTCGCGAGGAAGCTCGACATGGCGGTCGGGTCGTAGCCACCCCGGGCGAGATAGCGGACGCCGAGCTCGTCCGCCTGGAACTCCTGGTCGCGCGAGTAGCCGGCCAGATAGGCCTCGGCACCCGCTCCGGCGGCCTGCTGCGCCAGTTGGGCGGCGGCGCCGCCGCCGAGCACGCCGGCCAGAACGGTACCGATCGCAACCCCGCTCTGCGCCAGCACGCCGCGGCTGTAACGCTGCGCCGAATGGCGCGCCGTGACGTGGCCGATCTCATGCGCCATCACCCCGGCGAGCTCGGCCTCGTCATCGGCCAGGGCAAGCAGGCCGCGCGTGATGTAGACATAGCCGCCCGGCAGGGCGAACGCGTTGACCACGTCGCTGTCCAGCACGGTGAAGGTGAAGTCCAGCTCCGGCAGCTCCGAGACGGCGGCGAGCTGCTCGCCGACACGCGTGACCTAACCCTGCAGCTCCGGGTCGTCGTACGCGCCGCCGAACTGGAGCAGGACCTGCGGGTGCTGCTGTTTGCCGGTCTGCACCTCCTGTTCCGGGGTCATCGCGGTGAACTCGGTCTGGCCGGTCGCCGGATTGACCACTCGGGCGCACGCTGCCGGGAGCACGAGCGCGGGCGTCAGCAGCAGCGCGACCAGGAAGCGCTTGCATCCCTTCATGGGAGGACCCGGATCTGCTGGGCATGGGACAGCTCGATCAGCGGGCCGCCCGCCTCGAGCACGACGCCACGTATTTCGACCATGCGGCCGGCGAGACCGGCGAGGTCCAGTCCGGCGAGCTCGGTGCTCTGCGCCCGCACGGTGAAGTCAGCGCGCCAGTCGGGGCCGAAATTCAGGTACACGTAGCGCTCGGTCGGCGCGACCCGCAGCACGCGCCCGCGCACGATGCGAAAGCGACCGGTGCTGGCCGCGAGCGCCGACGCGTCCTGCGCCATGAACGCGGGCTCGGCCCACACGCCGCGACGCGCGGTGCGGGCCTTCTGCTCGAGCGCCAGCATTTCGTCGGCGCGCGCCGTCTCGCCCGGCCGGGTCTGCACCTGAGCGAGCCCGCGTTCGAGCAGCGCACCCTGCAGCCACACGCCATCCGCCCGCTCGATCTGCGCCACCAGGCGGCCGTAGCGGTCATGGCCGGCGTCGGCCAGGGTCAACGTGACCAGCTGCCCGGCGAGCAGCCCGCTCAGCTCGGCGCGCGCCAGTTCGGCGAACCGCTCCGCGCCGCTCTCCCCGCCATCGGCTGTCGGCACCCGGATCCCGGCAAGGCGCACGGTCCGCCCGTCGGCCAGGGGGGCCACGTCGCCCGCGATCGCCTCGGCAGCCGCGAACGGCCCCTCGACGCGCTCCGCGTCGTCCTCGGCGCTGCCGGCCGCGAGCATGATCGCCATCATGCCCGCCGCCGCAGCGAGGACGTTCGCGCCGGTATTGGGCACCGCAGCCATCGCGCGCTAACATGGGCCGCCGCGCCGTGCCGCGCAACGGCGAGCGCGAGCTCTCAGCACAGGCCAAGCGAGTTCAGAGGCGGCCAGCGCCTGTCTTGGGGTGCCCCTGAGAAAGCTTGCGCAACACGTGCGGGGACGCTACCTCGAGACACAAGGTTGACCGGGCGCCCGTAGCTCAGCAGGATAGAGCATCAGATTCCTAATCTGGGGGTCGGGGGTTCGAATCCCTCCGGGCGCGCCAAAAAAATCAAGGTCTTAGGCCATTTTGAGCGACGCAAAGCGGCGGTATGTCACAGACAAGGCGTTGACAGGGCTCGCCAGCATTTCCACCACATTCCAGTACCTCCCAAACAGCCCGTGTGACATGGTTGTGACATGCCGGAGCGACCGCCTGTGCAGATATCCGGCACACATAACTAGCCGCCGCTTGTGGTTCTACATCGTCCGCGCTAGACAATACGGGCCATCCTGCGCCGGCCGGAGCGCGTCGCGCGCGACCGATGCGCCGACAGCTCGGCAGCGCGTTGCGCAGCGCTTGCTTGCGGGCCGAGCACCGAGAGCACCATCACCGCGCCGGACGAGCTGCGCGCCTTGGCCTCGTATCATGCTGAGTGTCTAGGCGAGCGGGCTGCCCACCTCGTGCATGGCAAGCTGCACGTCAAAGCATCGCCGACACCAGCCAAATGCGCGGGCGCTTGGACCGTCCGTCGGCAGGGCTGCTAGAACGCAAGTCGCAGTTCATACGTGACGAATCAGCTGCAGGGTGTTACGGCAAGGCACACGACCCGATGAGGTAGCAGCAAGAATGATCCACAGGGCAACGGCGTTGGTGCTGGTGCTAGCGCTCCCGCTGCTGATAGCAAGCGAGACGCGGGCACAGCAGTACACCGGCAATCAGCTGTACAATGATTGTCGGATCCTGCCCTCTGGGATCTGCGCACCCTGCGGGGACCGCTCTACTACCGGCCGGCGGCCGGTGTCTTCCCCGCTCGCCTAGGGTGCAGGAGGCCTGACGAGCCGGCTGAGTGCCGTAGCAGCCGTTGGACCGCCCACCCCTGTGAGGGCGATTACGGACGCCACCCACACGCTCGGCCCAAAATAAGCGAGGAGTGCCGCCAAGCCCAGAGCAACCAAGCTTAGCCAGAATGCATTCCTCTGTGAGACATCGAGCCTTCGTTCGGCTCTCTCGGAAGCATATTTTCCACGCTCTAGTCGATGTTTAACCTGCAAGTCATTCCATTCTATAATCTTATCTGACGTGCCGGGTCGTAAAGCGTCGTACTCTGCCAATGCCCTGGCGCTGGGTATCGGGCCTTGATGCATCCTGGCGGTGACGATAACCGCCACCTGACGCCAGGATCCTGGACATCAACCCCCTATTTTGGAGCGCGCCAACCACCTCCGGGGCAGAATCTCCCGCTGGGGGTGCGAGACCGTGCTTTCGGCTTCAGTTGATCTTGGCAAGTTGTCGCGATTGGTCGCGCTTCGCTGGCGATGACTCTGACCAGCGGCACCGGATGTCTTCCTTCGGGTCGTCATCGAAGTTATCTATCTGATTGCCGTACCAACCGAATGCCAGCCGCAGGTCGTCTCCAACGCATTGCCAATCTGAGAACAGCGCTTGAAAATCGGATGCCTGGAAGTTCCGGTAGTGATGGATCGGCTCAAAATCAAAGGCCAAGCCAGCGCCGTGGATCCACGCTCGATTGCGCGGTGACTCATTTAAACGTGTAATCAAACGCCAGATCTTCTTTGAAGCTACATCCAAATGCGCCGGTGGTGCCGGCGCTTTACCTTGTGCGCGGTTGATGGCGGCGGATTTGGATTCAGGCGATATTCTAGGCACCGTTAAGGGTTCTTCCCTTTCGACGA
>JBKPNX010000136.1:0-14752 GCA_046732855.1 Pseudomonadota bacterium | reverse complement strand
GTGTGCGGGCCGTACATAGTCCGAATAGTCTTGGCGTTGGTGCGGTTCAAAACCAAGGCCTGCTTGCTGTTCGAGAAGTAAACGCAAGGCTTGTACTTGCCGTCGTTCATCAGCTCGGACTTAACGTTGCTGATTCGAAGGGTCATACCCCCGGCAGGCAGATCTGACGCCTTGACGAAGCGCCCCGCCAACAGTTCCTGATCGATATTCACTGGCCAGCCTCCGCCTCGTACTGCATCTCCTCTTTGAGGAATCGACGAATCTCATCATCTGTGATGAGCGTGCGATCGCCGTTGCGGATGAAGCCGATTTTTCCGGCCGCGATCAGCTCGCGGAACCGCGTCTCCCCGTAACCAGCCCGCTTTGCCGCTTCAGGAATCGGCCGGGCCAAAGGCTCGACCGGCTTCTTGTCTACGTGTTTCATACGTTCACCCTTGCGCTACGACGCTCCGTTGCGTCGAGGTGAACGTTTATATAATCGAACTTCCCGGCTTTTCTTGGTACGTAAACTAGGCGAGTTTACGGCTTACTTTTCCGCCCAATACCGGCATAGAATGCCCGAGCCTCTTCGGCCTTGATGACCATGTTACTGATGTCGCGCGCGGCATGGCCGTGGCGCGAGTACATGCGGCGTAAATACTCAACAGCTGCATTTTCGCTGTTATGCTGGCCGTACCAGCCGTGTTCGGCGACTTCCGCACGTGCAGCGGCGCGGACACTCACCCCCGCGGCTACGAGGCCGTGAACCCGCGTCAATCGGGCCCAAGGGATGTCCCTCTCGCGCTCTTTGGGGCGACCCGTTACGCGCGGCAGGTTCTCGAGCAGCTCAGGCAGGGGGAGATTGATCTGCTCGGCCGCGTGCAGGTATTCAACGTCCCCAGTCTGTTGCCACAACCGGAGTAACAGCCGCCGCGTACGAACTTTGGGATGGCGCATTGCGTGTCTCCACACGCTCTCCGGATGGATTAGCGCGGCGGCCGGTGGAGATGCCGGTGTTTCGCCCCGTCGGGCTAGCCGCGCCGGGTCATAGTTTATGGCGCGCTCTCGTCGATCCGCAAGTCAGGTGCGGCGATCGCTGCATAACGGCGCCGGTCAGACTGGACGAACTTCGCGTAATTTCGCTCGATCATCGTAGCCGACGTGCCGCAGTGGTCGCCGACCGCCTGAGTCGGCACGCCTCGTACGAGCGCGGTGCTGATGAACGTGTGACGCAGCGCGTAGTAGGTGGTGGCCGGATCGAGTCCGGCCTTGCCCACGGCTGCCGCGAATGGTCTTGCGTGCAGCGACTTGGTCCATCGCTCCCCGTGACCGTTGGTGAATAGCGGGTCGCTCGGGCCCCGACCTCGGGCCAGTCTGCTGAAGAGCTCAACCGCGCCTCTTGGTAGGTAGAGTTCGCGCACGCCGACCTTGCCTGACACCCGCAGCGTGGCATCACTGGCATTGAAGTCCTCGACGTTCGCCGAGGTCAATTCGCCCAGCCGGCACCCGGTGAAGCAGCCGGCCATCACCAGCTCGCGCAGACCTGGCCCGCAGGCATCGACCAGAAGCCGCTGCTCGGCCTCGCTCAAGATGACCCGACGGGCTGTCGAAACGCCGCGAAATTGCTTGACCCTGCGCCATGCTCGATCGTCGGCCACCAGCTCATTGTGAAATGCGTAGTTGGCAGCGGCCCGCGCCGTGGCGAATACCCGGTTCGCCGTATCCCGGGACCGCCTGACGTCCTCATCGTTGCCGTCCAGCCTGACCAGCGAGTTCCTCCAGTCAAGCCACTCGCTGTACGTGACGGAATCTAATCGTCTCTCGCCGAGCACAGGCAGGAGGAGGGTCCGCATGCGTCCCTCGGCGGCCTTGGCAGCACGATCGCCCCGGCGAAGCCTCAGGTCCTCGACATACAAGCGGACGCACTCAGCGATGCTCAGCGGGCCAGCAACGGCCCGAGCATGCGCCCAGCCGCGGACTGCGGATTGCGCCTCGGCCCAACCGTAGACGCGGCGATTGTCAGCAGTTTCATAGTCATCGGCCAGGCCAATGGTCGTGAACCGGTAGCGCCCCCCGATCAGTTTTCGACCCTGCCACGTGCCAGCGCCACCACGAGTTGGGCGTCGATAGCCGGCGGCCAGGCCGCGTTCGAGGATCGCCCAGTGCTGTTCGCCGAGCGGTAATCGTAACCGGGACGACCGGGATTCGAGCTTAGAACGTACAGACCTGGCCATGTGCATTATCCTTAACTGTATCAAAGATAAGCACCCGAGCCGTCGCGATGTCAAGCGGGCGCTGGTGCAGACTGCTGTGGAGCTTCAAGCGCTTACACGGGCGCTGGCGATGGCGCCTGAACCATTTTATTGCACCATGATGGCGGCAACCAGCGGCTGCGGGCCAGCGCCCGCGCCGAGCCGAGGATCGAATCGAGAGGCATGTCCTCTCATCAACGCCTGGAAGGCCATTGATCGGGTTCCTTGCAAAGGCCGCCACATCCGTTGCAGCACTTTTCCGCCCCTTTGGTTAACGGAGTCTTACAACCTGAAATTGAACGCTGGCGCAGCGGTGGCCTGGAAGAGCCGAGATCAAAGACGCCGAACACAGGAAGACCGCCGAGATTGCCCGCCTTGCCGCGCATCCGGCAAATCCCTGTGTCCGAATGGAAATCGGGCGACTGACTCGATAAGAACATAATCCTAGACAATAATCCTGTCAAGTCGGATCGCCAGCGCTCGTTCTCCGTGGCTTCGCTCAAGCTCCTACGCTGCCGCGGAGTGCGTCCAGGCTCGCGGTCGGCCCCGGCGACGGCGATGTCCTCGGATCTCGAGGTCTCGGAAACGACCGCCCGGACCCTCGAGGCTAGATGAGGCTGAGCACCACTACCCAGGCGAGCATGAGCAGGCGCGCGAGATTGGCCGCGGCGGGGCCCACCTCCGGTCGTCCGGCGCTACGCCAGACGCCCACAAGCAGCACGAGGTTCCAGGGGATATGCGCAGCGAACACCACGACCGCCAGCCAGGCCGGCGCATCGGCGGCGACCAGCGCCAGAGCCACGAGCGTGCAGAACAGGCTCACCGCGCCGCCACCGAGGATGCCCCAGGACCAGAAGGCACGAGCGAGCGGAAGCTCGCCACGAAAAAGTTCGACAGTCGTCCGGATCTCAACCCCCCGGCCGGCGCCTCGTCGCAAACCCGCGAACGCCGGGCGGGAGACGCCTGTTGCGCGCGCCGGCTAGTCGAGGAGCCCGGCCAAGCCCGGCAGCCACAGAACGATGCTCGGGAAATAGATGCACAGCACCAGCCCCACGATCTGCAGCACCACGAACGGGTACATGGCGCGGTAGACGTCGGTCATGGTCACGCCGGGCGGCGCCGTTCCCTTCATGTAGAACAGCGTGGCGCCGAACGGCGGCGTCATGAACGCGGTTTGCAGGTTGACCGCGACCAGCGTGCCGAACCACGCCATCATGTAGCGCTGGTTGCCGAGATGCTCGGAGAAGTCGTACTTCATCAGGATCGGCCCGAAGATCGGCAGGACGATCAGGCAGATCTCGATCCATTCGAATGGAAAGCCGAGCAGGAAGATCAGGACCATCACAAACGCGAGCATTTCCCAGGCCGAGTCGACGCCAAGACTGATCAGCGTCGAGGTCATCAGATCGTCGCCGCCCAGCACCCGGAACACATAAGAGAAGCCGGTCGCGCCCAGGAAGATCAGGAACACCAGCGCGTTCGCCCGGCAGGATTGGAAGATCGCCTCGTTCAACATCTTGAGGGTCAGGCGCCGGTTCAACGCCGCGATCAGCATCGAGCCGAACACGCCGACGGCGCCGCTTTCGGTCGGCGTTGCCCAGCCGGCAAAAATCGAGCCGATCACGACCACCATCAAGGTCGTCATCGGAAACATGCCCCGCCACACCGCCTTCAGGAACTCGGTATGGGTCTGCGGCCCGTAGTCGGGCGGGAGTCTGGGCGCAAGGCTGGGCCGCCACCACGACAGCACGACGATGTAGAGCAGGTAGAGCCCCGACAGCAGGAAGCCCGGCATGGTGGCCGCGAGAAACAGCGCCCCCGCCGAGGTCGACAGCATCTCCGCCATGACCACCAGCATGATCGCCGGCGGAATCAGGATGCCGAGCGTACCCGCGGAAGCGATCGTGCCGATGGCGAGGCGCTTGTCGTAGCCCGAGGCCAGCATCTGCGGCAATGCGATCACCGAGAGCGTGACCACCGCCGCGCCGACCACGCCGATCGGCGCCGCGAGGATGGTGCCCATGACCATGACCGCGACGGCGAGCGCGCCCGGAACCCGCCGCAGCAGCACCTCGGTCGCCTTCAGCATGGCCATGGCCGAGCCGGAGCGCTCCAGGATCGCGCCCATGAAGATGAACATGGGAATCGACGCGAGCACCGGATCGGAGGCGACGCCGCCCCACATGCGCAGCACGACGTCGGACAGGCCGATCATCGAGAACACGCCGAGCGCCGAGCCCGCGAGCGCGAAGAGCAGGGCCATGCCGCCCATGACGAAAGCCACGGGGTACCCGCAAAAAATGGCGAAGAACATCGTCACGAACATGATCAGGGCGAGATGGTCGGCCAACCAGTCGAGCACGGTGCCCTCTCAGGGCCGCCTGCAGATCGAATGCGGCTCAGCCATTCGAGTGCGGCCTAGACATCAAGAACCGTGGTGCCGATCTGCAGGTTGACTTCCGCCTGCGATCGGCCGCCGAACAGGAACACGATGACCCGAGCGAGGACGCTCAGGATGCCGAGCACCACCAACCAGAGCCCGGCGGCGTAGATGCCCTTGATGATCCAGCGGTTGGTGAGCCCGACCGTGCTCGCGGACTGCTCGTGCACGACATAGGCCGACTTGACGAAATCAATGCTGTAGTAGGCGACGAGCGTCATGTACGGCAACGCCAGGAGCAGGCAGCCGGCGAGCTCGATCCAGGCCTTGTGCCGCAGCGTCAGCGGCTCCGTGAAGGAGTCGACCCGGGGATGAGCATTGATCGTGTAGCCGTAGCCCATCCATAGCGAGAAGATCGCGGCATGGAAGTGCCATTCCAGCTCCTGGAGCTTGGTCAAGGGAACGGGCAGGCCGGTCTTGCGCGCGAGCACGTCGAAGCAGGTCACCGCCGCCATGACCACGAGCAGCCAGCCGGATGCTCGAGCGATCACTTCGAGCAGGCGGCGCAAACCCTCGGCAATGTTCAAAAGAGCGTTCATCGGCCGCCAAAGACCCCCTGCCCGATCGCGCACGCCGCGTCATGGCGGGCCACGAACGCGAACCACGGCGCATGAGGAATCGGCCGCCGGCTGCCCATGGCGTGGTCCCAGGGCAGAGGCGTTTGCCCCTCCCGCCGCCGGCGTACCAGGGACATCGGCCCAGGTAAAGGCGCCGCGCGGTTGAACATCGCTAGATCTCGATCTGGCTGCCGAGTTCGACGACGCGGTCCGGGGGCAGCCTGAAGAACCGGGTAGCGTCGAGCGCGGCGTTGGTCAGGTGGATGAAGATCTGCTCGCGCCAGCGCGCCAGGCCCCGTCGGGCCGACGGCAGGAAGGTCTCACGGCTGAGGAAGAACGAAGTATCGGTCAAGGTCGGCTCCGGCGGACCCAGCTGGCAGAAGGTCAATGCGACGGTCACATCGGGCCGCTCCATGAAGCCGTACCGGACCGCCACGCAGTGGAAGTTCGCGCCGAGGTGTGCGACCTCCAGCCGCTCCGAGGCCGGCACCCGCGGCACGTTTTCGGTTGCCACCTTCAGCACCACGACCCGTTCGTGCAGGACCTTGTTGTGCTTGAGATTGTGCAGCAGCGCGCGGGGCACGACCTCGGGATTGGCCGTCAGGAACACCGCAGTGCCAGGAACGCGCGTCGGCGGCCGCTTGGACAGGCTGGTCAGGAATGAGCGCAGCGACGGGGCGCCGCGATACAGACGCTCGAACATGGCCTCGCGACCCTGGCGCCAGGTCGACATCAGGATGAATACCGCAGCCGCCAGGACGATCGGGAACCAGCCCCCGGCAAAGATCTTGATGGCGTTGGCGGAGAGAAAGGTGAGGTCGATCGCGAGAAAGGCGCCGAACGCCGCGACTACGAGGGCCGGTGGCCACCCCCAGCGGCTGCGCGCGACCAGCCCGGCGAGCACGGTGGTGATCGCCATGGTGCCGCTCACCGCAATGCCGTAAGCCGCGGCGAGGTTGCTCGAGGACTGAAAGCCGAGGACCAGCAGGATCACGCCGGCCAGCAGCAACCAGTTGATCGCGGGGATGTAGATCTGCCCGGCGGTCTGCGCCGACGTGTGCCGTACCGTGAGCCGCGGCAGGTAGCCGAGCTGCACCGCCTGAGAGCTGAGCGAAAAGGCGGCCGAGATGACCGCCTGCGACGCAATCACTGTGGCCCAGGTGGCGAGCACGACCATCGGGTACAGCGCCCACGAGGGAGTCAGCAGGTAGAACGGATTGGCTATGGTGGCGGGATCGCCGAGTAGCAACGCGCCTTGACCGAAGTAGTTGAGCAGCAGCGCCGGCAGCACCAGCCCGAACCAGGCGATCTGGATTGGCAGTCGCCCGAAATGGCCCATGTCCGCGTAGAGGGCCTCGGCCCCGGTGACCGCGAGAAAGACCGCGCCCAACGTGACGAACGCCACCCACCGATGGGCCGCGAACAGGGCGACAGCATGGCTCGGATCAAGCGCCCGCAGAATGTGCGGCGCTTGGACGATCTGGATCAGGCCCAAAAGGCCGAGGACGAGGAACCAAAGACACACGACCGGCCCGAAGAGCAGGCCTATCTTGCCGGTGCCTCGGCTCTGCATGACGAACAGCGCGATCAGGATGACGAGCGCGAACGGCACCACGTAAGGCTCGAACAGCGGCGTGGCCACCTGCAGGCCCTCGATCGCGCTCAATACCGAGATTGCCGGGGTGATCACGCCGTCGCCGTAGAACAGCGCGGCGCCCAGCATGGCCGATACCACAACAGTGCGGCGCCAGCCCGACCCCAGGGCGCGCTGCGCGAGCGACGCGAGGGCGAGGATGCCACCCTCGCCGCGGTTGTCGGCGCGCAGGATCACGGCCATGTATTTGAGCGTCACGACCGTAAAGAGCGACCAGAAGATCAGCGACAGGACGCCAAGCACGCTCGCTTCGGTGAGTGGCAGGACGCCGGTGCCGAAGGCTTCGCGGATCGCGTAGAGCGGGCTCGTGCCGATGTCGCCGTAGACGACGCCGATCGCGGCCAAGGTCAAGGCGGACAGGCGGCTCCTCGGCGGCCGGGAGGCGGCGTCGGGGGCGGGAGCGGGAGCCGCCGCGCCAGGCCTTGCCAGCGGCCGCGCGCCGGTCGCCCAGGATAAGCCGGAATCTCGGTTTGACCCGGTCGGCGGGCGTACGGGCTCGCTTCGGGAGCTTCGGGACGAGGATGCACGGTGGGAAACAGACGTCCCGAAGTCCGGCATCGCTAGATCTCGACCTGGCTGCCGACTTCGACCACCCGGTCCGGAGGCAGCCTGAAGTAGCGCGTGGCGTCAAGCGCGGCATTCGCCATATGGATGAAGACCTGCTCGCCCCACCGTCCCAGCTCCGGCCGGGCTGACGGCAGGAAGGTCTCGCGGCTGAGGAAGAACGAGGTATCCATCAGGGTCGGCTCCGGCGGGCCGAGCTGGCAGGAGGTCAGCACGGCCGCCACGTCCGGCTGCTCCATGAAGCCGTAGCGAACCACGACCCGATGGAAGTTGGCGCCGAGGTGCTCGATCTCCAGCCGCTCGGAGGCCGGCACCCGCGGTACGTCTTCGGTTTCGACTTTCAGCACCACGATCCGCTCGTGCAGGACCTTGTTGTGCTTGAGGTTGTGCAGCAGCGCCCGCGGCACGGAGGCGGGATTCGCGGTGAGGAAGACCGCGGTGCCGGGCACCCGGGTCGGTGGATGGAGCGACAGGCTGGTGAGGAAGGAGCGCAGCGACGGCGCCTTCAGGTACAGGCGATCGAACATCACCGCACGGCCGCGCCGCCAGGTCGACATCAGCATGAACACCACGGCAGCCATGACGAGCGGGAACCAGCCACCCGCGAACATCTTGAGCGCGTTGGCGGAGAGAAAGGTGAGGTCGATGACGAGAAATGCCCCGAACACCGCAATTACCAGCGCCGGCTTCCAGCCCCAGCCGTTGTGGGCGACGATCCCGGCGAGCACGGCGTCGATCGCCATGGCGGCACTGACCGCTATGCCGTACGCCGCGGCCAGGTTGCTCGAGGACCTGAAGCCGAGGACCAGCAGGAGGACGCCGGCGAGCAGCATCCAGTTGATCGCGGGGATATAGATCTGCCCCATCGTCTGCGCCGACGTGTGACGCACGGTCAGCCGCGGCAAATACCCGAGTTGCACCGCCTGCCCGCTGATCGAGAAGACCCCCGAAATCACCGCCTGCGATGCGATCACCGTGGCCCAGGTGGCCAGCACGACCATCGGATAGAGCGCCCAGGTCGGTGCCAGCAGGTAGAACGGATTGGCCGCCGCCCCGGGATGGGCGAGCAGCAACGCGCCTTGACCGAAGTAGTTGAGCAGAAGCCCGGGCAGCACCAGGCTGAACCACGCGATCCGGATCGGAAGCCGCCCGAAATGCCCCATGTCGGCATAGAGCGCCTCGGCGCCCGTGACGGCGAGAAAGACCGCACCCAGCGTGACGAACGCCAGCCACTCATGGGCCGCGAACAGGGCGAGCGCGTAGCTCGGATCAAGCGCCCGCAGAACGTGCGGCGCCTGGAGGATCTGAGCGAGGCCGAGAGCGCCGAGAACGCCGAACCATAGACACATCACCGGCCCGAAGAGCAGGCCTATGTTGCCGGTGCCGCGGCTCTGCATGAGGAACAGTATGGTCAGGATCACGAGCGCGAACGGCACCACGTAAGGCTCGAACAGCGGCGTGGCCACCTTCAGACCCTCGATCGCGCTCAGCACCGTGATCGCAGGCGTGATCAGGCCGTCGCCGTAGAACAGCGCTGCGCCCATCATGGCCAGGACCGTCACGGTTCGCCGGCCGGCTGGCGACAAGGTGCGCTGCGCCAGGGTGGAGAGCGCCAGAATGCCTCCCTCGCCACGGTTGTCGGCGCGCAGGATCACGATCACGTATTTGAGTGTCACGATCACGAACAGCGTCCAGGCGACCAAAGACAGCACGCCAAGCACGGTGGCTTCAGTGAGCGGCAGGACGCCGTGCGGGCCGAAGGCGACGCGCATCGTGTAGAGCGGGCTCGTCCCGATATCGCCGTAGACGACACCGATCGCGGCGATGGTCAAGGCGGAAAGGCGGCTTTTCGGCGGAGCGGGCGCCGGCTCCTGGGCCTGAGCCGGAGCCACCTCAGCGGTCTCTGCCACCGGCTGGGCGCGGCTGGCCTCGCGTGGACGTCGCTGCGCTCTCGGATGGGATGGCGTCATGACTGGGACCTGCCGGCGCGGCACAGACGGATCATTGCCGACGCGGGCGCTGATCTCTCTGCCGTCTAAGCCAGCTGGCGGGAAGGCTGGTAGGAGGGCAGCGGCATGCGGTCGACTCTCCTCGCGATGGCATCGCCTGGCGCGCGTTCGCGTTCCAGGGTCTGGACGCAAGCGCTTGCGGCAGTCTCGAGCACGCTTGGTCGAGCGCGGACATTCTGCCCCTGCACCATGCCTCCGATATCCGGCGTCCAGATCGGCAGCGGCAGGACCTCCGCTCGAGTGCACGGCCAGGCGCGGAGTTGACGGAGCGACAGAGCCGGCTGGGCAGCCAAATAAATGCCGCGACCCACCTTACAGCCATTTCGTGCTGTCATCCGAGATCTCCGATGCGGCTGCGCGGCAGTCGCGGCGTTGGCGTGACCCGCCGGCTCGCCCCGGTGCTCACGGCGTCGTTCCCGCGTGTCGGTCGCGAGATGGGAAGCCCGCAGGTCGGAGCGGTTCGCGCCCCCGTCATGTGGCCTGATCCCTCGTCGGGGCACCGGCCGAGCACATGCATGCCGCGCCTGAGCGCGCCTCAGCCCGGCCGCCGATCACTTGAGCGCGCTTCGACCAGCTGCTCGCCGCCGCCGGACTCGTCGCCCATGCCGGTGCGGAACGCGCGCAGGCCGCGCGCGAGATCGCCCATGGCGCCAGTATGAGCCCGGCTCCGAACAGGAGCAGAACGATCGCGAGCACCACCAACCATGGAGCTAAGCTGAAAGAACCCATGACAGTGGCTCCAGAACAGGTAGGGACGTATGCCGGACCCGGCCGCGAGACCTGCGCGCGCTCAGCCGCGCTTCGGGTGCGGGTCCTCAGGGGGACCGGTGGATGTCCGCGCGGTGTCGACCGGGCCGCGCCGGAGCGCCGCGCTCCGCTTGCCTCGGAGCGCTGCCAACGCCGGCCATGCAAGCACGGGCCGCACGGCGGCGAGCCCGGGCGACGGTGGCTCGACCACGGTCGCGGCGAGTGCCGATCCGAGCCGCGCCGGGCGCGGCGAGACGTGAGCGGTCAGCGGCTGCTCCAAACTCGGGCCGGTTCCGCCAGTGCCGTGGGTACGGTGGCGTGCCACGAGCGCGGCTGCCGGGACGGCAGGATCGGCGGGCCAAGGCAAACCGCTGTGCCCCGGGACCGACCCGGGGATGGCGAACGGGGCCGCGCGCCGGCGCTGCAGCCTGGCGGACCGATGCGCCCGCGCTCCGACAGGCACCTCTCCCACGCGCGACCTCTCCTCCCAGGCGCGACTTTATGCCGCCCGATCGCGGCCCCGGTCGGCTGCGGCGAAGGATGGTCCTGGCCACGAGGAGCGTCAAGGGCGATGAAGCTGGCGCTCACAGGCCTGGCCGACGCTGCTGACCATGGTGACGGGATGGCGGCCCGAGCGTCGTCGCGAGGTGCGATTCTCGCCGGCGCTGGCTTTGACTATAGTGACGCCGCCAACCGCGCGAGGCTGTGCCCGTGAGACTGGTCGTCCATCCCGCGAACTGCCCCTACCAGGCGGGCCTCGACCGCAACCCGGCGAATTATGCGCCGCTCACGCCGATCAGCTTCATCGAGCGCGCCGCTGACGTCTATCCCGACCGCGTCGCCTGGATCCATGGCGACATGCGCGCGAGCTACGCGGCGTTCCGGGCGCGCGCGCGCAAGCTCGCGGCGGCCCTCGCCGGGCGCGGGGTGGCCCCGGGCGAGACCGTCGCGGCCATGCTGCCGAACACGCCGCCAATGCTCGAGGCGCACTTCGGCGTGCCGATGGCGGGCGCGGTGCTCAACAGCATCAATCATCGCCTCGAGCCGGCGACGATCGCCTACATCCTCGAGCATGGCGCCGCCAAGGTGCTGCTGACAGACACCGAGTTCGCGCCGACCATCAGGGAGGCGCTCGGGCAGATGCGGCGGCGCCCCCTCGTGATCGACGTGGTCGACCGGCAGTTCCGCGGCGCGGGCGAACGCCTCGGCGAGCTGACCTATGAGGCGTTCCTGACCGAGGGCGACGAGGGCTTCGATCCCTTGTATCCGGCCGACGAATGGCAGGCGATCGGCCTCAACTACACCTCGGGCACGACCGGCCACCCGAAGGGCGTGGTGGTCCACCACCGCGGGGCCTATCTGGCGGCGCTCGGCCAGACCCTGGCCAACCAGATGAGGCTGCACCCGACCTATCTCTGGACCCTGCCGATGTTCCACTGCAACGGCTGGACGTTCACCTGGGCGGTGACGCTTCAGGCCGGCACGCACGTGTGTCTCCGCCGGGTCGAGGCGGCGCCGATCTTCGCGGCGATCGCTGAGCACAAGGTGACCCATCTGTGCGGCGCGCCGATCGTCATGAACTTGATCGCCAATGCGCCCGACGACGTGCGCACATCGTTCGAGCAACGGGTGCAGGCGATGACCGGCGGCGCGGCACCGCCCGCGGTCGTGCTGCAGAAGATGGAGGCCCAGGGCATCCATATGATCCACCTGTACGGGCTGACCGAATGCTACGGCCCTGCCACCGTCTGTGCCTGGCAGGAAGCATGGGACGGGCTCTCGGCGGACGAGCAGGCGCGGATGCAGGCGCGCCAGGGCGTGCGCTATCCGACCCTCGAGGCCGTCGACGTGATCGATCCCGCGACCATGACGCCGGTCGCGCGGGACGCCGCGGCGCTTGGCGAAATCGCGCTGCGCGGCAACACGCTGATGAGAGGCTATCTGAAGAACGCGGCGGCCACCGCCGAAGCGTTCGCCGGCGGCTGGTACCACACCGGCGACCTCGCGGTGATGCACGCGGACGGCTACTGCGAGGTCAGGGACCGCGCCAAGGACATCATCATCTCGGGCGGCGAGAACATCTCCTCGATCGAGATCGAGGGCGCCTTGTACCGCCATCCGGCGGTGCTCGAGGCCGCCGTGGTCGCGCGGCCCGACCCGAAGTGGGGCGAGAGCCCGTGCGCCTTCG
Organism: Pseudomonadota bacterium; assembly: GCA_046732855.1. Lineage (GTDB taxonomy): Bacteria > Pseudomonadota > Alphaproteobacteria > Geminicoccales > Geminicoccaceae > JBKPNX01. The sequence continues at coordinate 2,362 of JBKPNX010000136.1, read as the reverse complement.
TCACCCTCAAGGAGGGCGCCGCGGCCACGGCGCACGACCTGATCGACCACTGCCGCACGCTGCTCGCCGGCTTCAAATGCCCGAAGACAGTCATTTTCGCCGAGCTGCCCAAGACCTCGACCGGCAAGATTCAAAAGCACGTGCTGCGCGATCGGGCGCGCGCGCTGTGAATCTCAGCACATCGGCGCGTGCAGCTCCACGCCCGCGGCCGATCTCTTCCGGTGGCGCTCAGCCAAACAGCCGCTCGTCCCATCCGAATGGCAGGATCTCGGTGATGACGATCCGGGCGGATTGGCGGTATCTTGGATTGAGCAGGATATTGCGTTCGACCTCGACGATGGTCGAAGGGACGCTCAGGAGCGCCGTGGCGGCTTCCGCGAGCCAGGCGTCGCCAATCGGCCGGCAGAGGTCCTCGCGCGATCGCCAGCCGGCCGGCAGGTCCGACGGTTCGATAATACGCAGCTCGAGTTCGTCCGGCGCGTCGATCTTCATCAGGACGTAGTCGTCGGGCAGCAGACCGAGCGGCAGGTCCAGATTGGCGCGGACCTCGAGCACGGCGAGCGCAGCGGTGCCGGCGCAGTACACGATTGGTCGCCCGCGCGTATGCCACCTGCCGTCAGCGACCTCCCCGCCTCGGCCGCTGAGGTCGGCGTACGGCCGGCGGGTCAGCCGCCACACGATCATCAGGCGGCGATGCCGTGGCCGATCCGGTAAAGCAGCTGCTCGACCATCCGCGCGCCAGGCTCGCTGTCCAGCAGATCGAGCGGACGCTTGCCGCCGAGCGGCGCCGTTGGTCGGCGCAGCCATCTCTGCGCCTTGTCCTTGTTGGCGAACGTCTCTTCGGCCAGCGCCGTCACGGATGCGACGCGCACGGCCCGCTCGGATTCGACGCGGTTCAGGGGCTGCGCCTTGGCCTTGCGATGAGCCAAGGTCCGCCGGGGGATGATCAGTCGGTCGATGTCATCGGGCGACAGCGCCTCCTGACGGCTCAGCTCCGCCAGCGCGCTCACGGGGACCCCCCGCTCCAACACCTTCAGGAAGTCCGCTTCCGTGCTGACCTCCACCCCGAGGAGCCGCTTACCGCCGAGCCGTTCAAAGGCGAGGCGCAGTCGGGACCGCGCCGCTCGGGCAGCGCCTCCGTCCGAGGCTACTAGATCGCTTGCCCGCCGCGCGATGGGACTCGCTCCTTAGCAAATTGCCAATGGATTATGGGCACCCTGCCAGCATGGCGCAAGGCTTCGCCCCACGACCGGCCTGAACATTCCGTCACCCGTTCACCGCGCCCATCTGGCCTGACCCCAGAGAGACCCGATCTGCCCGGCGCGGCTCAGCGCGCGGGCCGCGTGAGAGCGGTCGGCCGGCTTGCGCCGCCGCTTGTAATGGCGGCATGCTGGGCGCAGCGGCGACCAGCAACTGATAAGCGCAGAGGAGCCGGCGTCGCGCGCGAGCGACCAGAGCGGCCACCGGAGGGAGACGAGCACCATGGCACTAGCATCGAGGGAGACCAGCCCGACCGCTGATCTCGAGCCCCGCTGGAACTGGAGCCGCGAGCTGCCGGCGCCGGGGCTGATGGGAGTCGATTTCGAAACCCGGGTCGATTTTCGCCGCCTGCAGCGTTACCGGCTCGCGCGGGCGAAGGAGGCATTGCGCAACTCCGAATGCGGCGCGCTCCTCTTGTTCGACGTCAACAACATCCGCTACGTCTCGGGCACCAAGATCGGCGAATGGGGACGCGACAAGTTCTGCCGCTTCGCGCTCTTGACCGATGGCGGCGAGCCGATCGTCTGGGACTTCGGCTCCGCCGCGGTGCACCATCGCCTGTACTGCGACTGGCTCGACCCGTCCGCCTGCCGCGCCGGCGTGCTCGGCATGCGCGGCACCATCCCGCCGAGCTTCGGCCTGATGCAAGCGCACTCCAGGGAGATCATGGCCCTCTTGCGCGAAGCCGGCTGCGCGGACGCGCCGGTCGGCGTCGACATGGTTGAGACCGCGATGCTGTTCGCGCTGCAGGACGCCGGCATGACGATCGTCGACGGCCAGCAGATCATGCTCGACGCCCGCGAGATCAAGAACATCGACGAGATCACGCTGCTCAATCAGGCGGCCGCCATGGTCGACGGCGTTTACCACATGATCTGGGAGGAGCTGAAGCCGGGGGTGCGCGAGAACACGATCGTCGCGAAGGCCAACGCCATGCTCTACGAGATGGGCTCGGACGACGTCGAGGCGATCAACGCGATCTCGGGCGAGCGCTGCAACCCGCATCCGCACAACTTCACCGACCGGCTGATCCGCCCGGGCGATCAGGCGTTCTTCGACATCCTCCAGGCGTACAACGGCTATCGCACCTGCTACTACCGGA
>JBKPNX010000135.1:0-9311 GCA_046732855.1 Pseudomonadota bacterium | reverse complement strand
CGACCGGCGAGCGCATCCTCATGCTGACCGGGCTCGGCGCGACCGAGACGGCGCCGTTCGCGTTCATGCCCGGCAAGGAGGTGAGCCGGGCGGGCGAGGTCGGCCTGCCCGCGCCGGGCATCGAGCTGAAGCTCGTGCCGTTGGATCGACGGCGCTTCGACGTCCGCCTCAAAGGGCCGAACGTCACCTCCGGCTACTGGCGCCAGCCGGAGCTGACCGCCGAGGCGTTCGACGAGGAAGGCTTCTACCGGCTCGGTGACGCGCTCTGCTTCGTCGATCCCGCGGCGCCGGCGCAAGGCTTCGCGTTCGAGGGGCGGATCGCGGAGGACTTCAAGCTGTCGACCGGGACCTGGGTCCAGCTCGGCGAGCTGCGCCGGACCATCATCGCGCAGTTCGTGCCGCTGCTGCGCGACGCGGTAATCGCCGGCCACGACCGGGACGAGGTCACGGTCCTGCTCGTGCCCGATCTCGAGGCGTGCCGGCGCCTGTGCGGCGATGCAGCCGGCTCCGACCAGCGCGTGCTGCGCTCGGCATCGCTGCGGCGCCGCCTGCGGGAGCGTCTCGACGACCTCGCCCGGCGATCGACCGGCAGCTCGAACCGGGTGGCGCGCGCGCTCCTGCTCGCGGAGCCGCTCTCGCTCGATGCCAACGAGGTCACCGACAAGGGCTCGATCAACCAGCACGCCGTGCTTGGGCAACGCGCCCACCTGATCGCCGAGCTCTACGCCAAGCCGTATTCGCCTCGGGTCATCGTCGCGGCGGCTGGCGGTTGACCGCCCGGGCGCTTTCTGGGCCGACTTCCTTCGCCGCCGCGCCGCCCTCGGCGTCACCCCGCCGGACGGCGGCCACGGGCTGATTGCCTGAGCAGCAGCAGGTGCGTTCAGCAGGCTTGGACTGTCGTAATGCCTCCCTCCAGAGCGCTTCTGTAGGCTGATCGCGTCGGCGGCTGGACCGTTCACGGGCTGAAGATCAGCACGAGATAGACGAAGAACAGCACGAGATGGACCGCGCCCTGGAGCACGGTGGTGCGCGCGCCGCTGAAGGTGAGCGTGCTGAGCACCAGGGTGAGCGCGAGCAGCGTCACCGCGGCGAAATCGAGACCGAGGACGACCGGCTGCTCGGTGATCAGGCCGATGCCCAGCACGGCCGGAACCGTGAGGCCGATCGTGGACAATGCGGCGCCAAGACAGAGATTGACCGCGCGCTGGAGCTGATTATCGATCGCCGCGCGCAGCGCGCTCATGCCCTCGGGCGTGAACACGATCAGGGCAATCAGCACGCCGCCGAGCGCGACCGGAGCGCCGAGCACGGCGATCCCATGGTCGAGGAGTTTTGCCAGCTGCTTGGCCAGCAGCACGATCGGCAGCACCGTTAGAATGAGGAAAAACGTGACCCACGCGACTCGTACTAACGAGGGCGACTTCATTTCGGGAAGGCCCGGGCTCGCGCCGGCAGTCCCCTCCGCGGGCTCCGGCTCGACGAAAAACCCGCGATGGCGAACGGTCTGAACGGCGAGAAACACGCCGTAGAGCAGCACCGTGAACAGGGCAAAGAAGAACCCCTGCACCTCGGATAGCGTCTGGTCCGGCGTGGACCGCGTGAAGTCCGGCAGGACGAGCGCGATCACCGACAGCGGCACGATCAGAGCGAGATACGCCGCAGCGCCTTGGAGATTGTAATCCTGCTCGTGGTGCCGCAGACCGCCGAGCAGCAGCGCCAGGCCGACCACCCCGTTCAGGATGATCATCAGGAGCGCGAACATGGTGTCTCGCCCGAGCGTCGGCGCGGCCTCCGCGGTCAGCATCACGGCGCCGATCAGCGCGACCTCGATCGTGACGATCGAGAGCGTCAGGATCAGTGTGCCCAATGGCTCCCCGAGCAGCTCCGCAAGGTGCTCAGCCCGCTCGACCACGCCGAAGGCGCACCACACGATGACGGCAATCAGCCAGAGGAAAAGCGCCGCTGACCGGACAATCGATCCGAGTTCGGACAGCCAGAGCTCGCCGTAGATGAGGAACGCGACCACGGTCGCCCATGCGATCAGCAGGCGTGCGAGCTCGAGCGCCTTCAGTCTCATCGCGGTCTCCGCCCGTCGGCCCGGCGACGCGATCCAAGCGGGATCGGGGCGACGCGTCTACCGTTCGGTCCGCGGCCAAACCGCGCCGACCAGGGCTCCTCGATCGATCTGACCGTGAATCGGACTGCGACGCCACACGGCCGGCGGTACTGCCTGAGGATGTCGGCTCAGGCCACAAGGCCTAGCAACGGGCGCGCGGCGCAACCTCCGGGCTTCTTCCGGTCCGCGCCGGCTTGCCGGATCCGCTAGAACTGCCCATGGTGTCGGGGTTGGTAAAGCCCGGGCGCGCCATTGGCACTGAGCCGGGCGATCTGGTCGCTCGCCGGGGGGAACGCGACAATGACGGGAATGAAGCTCGTCCTGGCTCTCGCCTTGGCCTATGGGGGCGCTGCGGCCGCGATCGGCGCCGCCAGCGCGGCGACCATCACAACCGGCGTCAACTGCTCGCTGGTCGACGCGATCACGAGCGCGAACACCAATGCCGCGGTCGGCGGCTGCAGCGCCGGCAGCGCGGGCCACGATACCGTCGTCACCGGGGGTGCGATCCTGACCGCGCCCGACAACGGCGTGAACGGGCTGCCGGTGATCACCGAGGATCTGCGCATCGCGAGCCCTGACCCGGCGCTCACGAGCTTCATCACCCGCGATTACGCCGCAGGCACGCCGGAGTTCCGCCTGCTCGAGATCGGCACCGCGAGCGATGCGCCCCGGGTGACCATCGCGCGCATGTACATGCAGAACGGCCGGGTTTCGGGCAGCTTTTTCGGCCCGACGCCGTTTGCCGGCGCTGGCGGCTGCATCTTTCTGCGCAACGGGTCGCTCACGATCGTCGACAGCGTCGTGCAGGAATGCACCGCCATGGGCGCCGACTCGACGGGACTGCCTGCCGACGCCTGGGGCGGGGCGATCACCGCGGTCGCCGGGACGCTCATCATCAGGGACAGCTCGTTGGGGTTCAACCGCGCCACCGGCGGCGCCGCGCTCGCGGCCGGGTTTTCCGGCGCCATGGCCGACGGCGGCGCCCTCTTCGCGACCGGCCTCGATTCCCTCGTGATCGAGCGGTCGAACCTCAGCACCAATGTCGCGACCGGTGGCGCCGGCGTCACCCGGGGCGGCAATGGCCGCGGCGGCGCGCTCATCGTGTTCGGCACCGAGACCAGGATCGTCCGCTCGTCCTTCTCGGCCAACGCCGCCATAGGTGGCGTGGCCAGCGGCGGCACCGGCGGCATGGCGGTCGGCGGCGGCGTCTTCGCCGAGGCCGGCCCCACCCTGACGCTCACGGACAGCGAGCTGAGCGGCAATGTGGCCGACGGCCCGGACAGCCCGGCGGGCCCGGCCGGGTACGCCTTTGGCGGCGGCCTCTATGCGCGCGCGATCCCGCTCGAGCTTTCCCGCTCAGACGTGACCGACAACCGCGCTACCGGCGGCGCCGGCCCGACAACGGCGTCCGACGGGGTCGCGCGCGGCGGCGGCCTCTACGTGTTCGATGCCGCGACCACGGCCGACCGCCTGCGCATCGAGGAAAATGCGATCACCGGCTATAACCCACAGGGCGGCGGCATTGCCTTCGTGCAGGAGGACGCGACGGCGCCGCTCCTGCTCACCCGTTCGACTATCACCGGCAACGACGCGAGCGCCACGCATGACCAGGCCCATGGCGGCGGCTTTTATCAGGACGGCGACACGGTCACGATCCGGAATACCAGCCTCGACCACAACAATGCCGATCTGGGCGGCGGCCTGTTCCAGGAGACCGGCACGGCCGTCATTACCTTGAGCACCTTCTCGAACAACACGGCCGATGGCTTCGGTGGCGCGGTCGCCGTCGACGGCGCGATCCAGGAGAGCAACACGGTCAAGCTCACCAACGTCACGATCAGCGGCAACACCGCCGGTGTCGCGGGCGGCGGCATCCACGTCGCCGGCCGGCCGATCTCCCCCGACGCGACCACCGTCCTCCTGCACAATGCCACCGTGACCGCCAATACCAATGGGGGCATCCAGCTCGTCGAGGACCGCTCCCAGCCGGTGCTCAAGACGGGCAACAGCCTCGTCGGCGCGCAGACAAGCGGCGCCGACTGCGCGGTCACCGGCGCGGCGAGCCTCACGAGCAGCGGCGGCAATCTCGAGAGCGGCACGAGCTGCGCATTCACCAGAGCGTCCGACCAGCAGTCGATGGCCGATCTGGGTCTCGCTGCGCTCAACAGCTTCGGCGGCCCGACCCTGACCCACGATCTCCTGCCGAGCTCGCCCGCGGTCGACGCCGGGCAGTTCCGGACTTGCAACCGCGAAGCCAACGGCAAGGACCAGCGTGGCCTGACCCGGTTCTACGACGGCGACGGCGACAGCGATTTTGCCTGTGACAGCGGGGCGGTCGAGCTGCAGGGCCTGCTCGCCAATCCCGGCTTCGAGGAGCCGCTCGACCCGGCGCGCGACTGGACGCTTGACGCCAGCGGCGGCGGCGACGGCCGCCTCGCCGCGGCGACGCCGAACGGCCGGTTCGTGGCGATACTCCAGGCGAATAACGCACTCGAGGCCTTGAGCCAGACGATCGCCGCCGCGGGCGGCGCGGGCGACACCTACGCCTTGACGTTCCCCGCGCAGGGGGCCGGGCTCACTCCCGGCGAGGCCATGGACGTCACGCTGCGCTCGGCTGCAGGCGGCGCGATCGCGGATACCACCACCTGCAGCTTCGCCTTCCCCTCCGCCGACTTCAAGGAAACCCCGGCCGCCTGCGAGCTGACCACCACCGCGAGCTACGACTCGATCGAGGCGGTCCTCGGCTGGACCGGCGCCACGACCGGCACGCTGACGCTCGATGCGGTGTCGCTGATCAAACGATAGGGACGACCGCGGCATGGCTGCGCGCCGCCACGCGCTCAGCAGCATTCCCTGCGATCGAAGGCGCGAGCCCGAGGCCGAGGGGAAATCCGCTCGCGCTCGGGCTGGCGAGCTCCTGAAAAGGCCGATCTCCAGCTCCCAGGCGTCGCACAGGTGGAACTCGCTCTTCGCCGGCTCGTTAGCGTTGGCGTCACCTCGGTCGAGGAGAACCACGATGCGAACGCTCACCACAGCACTAGCGGTTGCTCTACTGTCGGGCGCAGGGATCGCTGCTGCGCAGCAGCTTCAGTACGCCTGCGATGCCAACGACGACGGCTTCGTGGACGCGAAGGAGTCGAGCCTGTGTACGGATCGCAGCTTTGACGAGATCGCGGCCGGCGAGGAGGTGCTTACGGAGGAGGTTCTGAGCGCGAAGAGTGCCGGGGACCAGGGAATCGTGTTCGCCGAAGTCGACGCGAACGGCGACGGCAAGATCAGCCGCGAAGAGTGGTCGAACTGGCACCAGGAGGGCTTCAAGGCTGCGACCGCGGCAAGCCAGGGCATGATGCCGACGGCTGATTATCAGAACCAGATGCAGAAGCAGGGCTACGTGCGCCCGTCGACGCCCGCCAAGCAGTAGATGCACGACGAGGGCTGGCAGGTGAAGGGCTGGGCTGGAAAAGGCTCAGCCCTTTCAGCGTCCGCCTGCGCACGTTGCGCCGCCTGGCTCCCCCGGATCGTCTCGTTTGCCCGGATTTCTTATGGCAACTGCCGGCTTGACGGGCTGCGGCTCCGATCCGCAGAGGCTGTCCGATCAGAGACGGTCGGCTTCGATGTTCGAGGTCCGCGTTTCCGGCTGAGAAAACCGGGGGCTGCCTGCTGATCGGCCCTACCCGGTCTTTATTCTTGGTATCGACCTCATGCACGATCGACCCGCGCTGATCTGAAATGGCGGTTTGTGCCGATCCGTCGGCTTCCGTTTGGATCTAGACGAACGCCTGCATCACCTATGGTTGCCTTCTGCTGCGTCCAGGATCGTTGCCAAACGGCGGCGGCCGGCCATATTCGTTCGGGTGCGCGAGGCTGTCGTTAGTGAGATCCAAAACCCAGTGGGGGCCCGGTTGGCCATGATCACGAGACGCAGATGAGCGAGATCCGCTGCGTCGCCAACCCGCGAGCCCTGGTCGGGGAGGGGCCGGTCTGGGACGACCGGCGTCAGGTGCTCTGGTGGGTCGACGTCAAGAACCCGCGCCTCTTCCGCTACGATCCGGCAAGCGGCGACAACCGCGAATTCGTCATGCCGGAGCGCATCGGCTGCGTCGCGCTGCGCGCGAATGGCGGCCTGATCGGCGCGTTCATGAGTGGCTTCAAATGGGTCGATCCGGAGACGGGTGAAATCACGCCGCTCATCGATCCCGAGCCCGCGCGGCCCGGCAACCGGTTCAACGACGGCAAGTGCGACCGCCGCGGGCGCCTGTTCGCCGGTACGATGGACAACGCCGAGATCGAGTGCACCGGCACGCTCTACCGCCTCGATCCGGATCTTTCGGTGCACGTGATGTGCACCGACGTGCACCTGTCCAACGGCCTCGGCTGGAGCCCGGACGACCGCGTGCTGTACTATACGGATTCGCTGCGTCGCACGATCTGGGCCTACGATTTCGATCTGGCGACGGGTGCGATCGACCGCCGGCGGGTCTTCGCGCGCGTGCCGGACGAGGCGGGCGTGCCCGATGGCCTCTGCGTGGATCAGGAGGGCCACCTGTGGCGTGCGCACTGGGGCGGCTGGCGGCTGACCCGCTATGCCCCGGATGGTCGGATCGAGCGGGTGGTCGAGATGCCGGTGCCCCAGCCGAGCTGTCCCGCGTTCGGCGGACCCGATCTGGGCGTGCTCTACGTCAGCTCGGCGGCGATCGGGATGACGGAGAGCGACCTCGGCGAGGCGCCGGACGGCGGCGGCCTGTTCGCGCTTGACGTCGGCGTGCGCGGGCTGCCGGTCGGCCGGTTCGCCGGGTGAGCGGGCCTCGCATGACCGCGCCGGGCGAGTGCTGCCACGAGGACATGAGCGAAGGCGCGCGCGCGTTGAGACTGCGCCCGGTGCGCGCGAACGATCTGGACGCGGTCGCCGCCATGCAGGAAATCTCGATCATGGCGCTCGGCGCGCCGCTGTACGGCGAGGCGAAGGCGCAGGCCTGGGCGCGGCTCGGCTACCAGTTCCGCTACGATCTCCTGGGCGAGGGCGGCTTTTGGGTGGTCGAGCGTGACGACCGGCTGCTCGGGGTCGGTGGTTGGTCGCCGGACAGCATGGAGGCGGACCTCGCCTGGATCCGCTATCTGTTCGTCCATCCGGACGCGGTCCGCCGAGGCATCGGCCGCCGCCTGGTCGAGCGGGCCGAGCGCGCCGCCTGGGCGGCCGAGCGGCCGCGCCTGCGCGTCTGGTCCAGCCTGAACGCGGTCGGCTTTTACCGCGCGCTCGGCTTCGTGCCCGAGCGCCGTGCGCGCTGGCCGGTGCAGAGGGCGGTCGAGCTCGACTATGTGCTCATGGCCAAGCGGGCCGAGCGCGCGCCGCCTGGCTCGTCCGCCGCTGCGAACCCGATCTGCCCGTCAGGCCTGCGGCAGGGGACGGCGCCCGTGCGCCTCGCTGGTCGGCAGCTCCTCGCCGCGAAGCCAGCGATGGATCGCGCCGAGGAGCAGGCCGCCGACGATCGGCGCCACCCAGGACAGCCAGAGCTGGCCGAGCGCCCAGCCACCCGCGAACACCGCGACGCCGGTGCTGCGCGCCGGATTGACCGAGGTGTTGGTGACCGGGGTGCTGATCAGGTGGATCAGCGTCAGGGCGAGGCCGATGGCGAGCGGCCCGAAGCCGGCCGGGGATCGCGGATCGGTCGCGCCGAGGATCACGATCAGGAAAAACCCGGTCAGCACATCTCGATCAGCAGCGCCGAACTCAGCGGATAGCCGCCGGGCGAGTGCGCGCCGTAGCCGTTGGACGCGAACCCGCCGGCGGGATCGAAGCTCGCCGACCCGCTCGCGATCACGTAGAGGACGCCGCCGGCCACGATCGCTCCGATCACCTGCACGATCGCATAAGGCAGGATCTCGGCCGCCGGAAACCGGCCGCCGGCCCACAGGCCTATCGTCACCGCCGGATTGAAGTGGCCGCCGGAAATATGGCCGACGGCGTACGCCATGGTCAGCACGGTCAGACCGAACGCCAGCGCCACGCCCGTAAACCCGATGCCGAGTGCCGGGAAGCCGGCGGCGAGCACCGCGCTGCCGCAGCCGCCGAACACGAGCCAGAACGTGCCGAGGAACTCGGCGCCGAGACTATGGTGCATTTTCATTGAGACGCCTCCATGGGCAGCCGCCCCGGCATCAGCGGCGATGTACGTGTTTGTCGGATCAAGGGACCCGTGCCGAGGCTACCTTTGGTTTGGAACCCATGGCCAGCGTGTGACAGAACCCGGCGGACTTGGCAACCGCGCCCCGAGTGCGCCGTGCCGCCGTGACGGTCGTACGGAAACGCCGGGGCGATCGATCGTATGGGTGTGGCCATGGAGCTCGGCGAGCGCGAAACACCTGTCTCGCCTGGGCCGCGCTCAGGCGGTGGCGTGCGCCGCCGCCGCTTCGAGATGGGCGCCCCGCCCGACCCCCAGAAGCTCCTCCAGGGCATCGGCCAGCGCCAGGATGTCGAGGGTCGCCGGCGAGCCCGGCGCGTGCCCGCCGATCCAGTCGCCGGCTGCGAACGCCTCGACGTGGTCGGCGTGCTGCCGGACCGGGGGCGCCCAGCGCTCAGCCATCTCGGCGAGCGCCGCCGCGGTCGCCGGCTGGTCGGGGCCGTGCGCATCGAACCGGTTCAACACCAGGAGGCCTTTGGGCTTGCGCCCCGGCCGGCTCTCCCGGGTCATCCGGATCATGCGCAGGGTCTGCCGGGTCGCGGCCACGTCCAGGGCGGATGGCGTGAGCGGTATCAGGATCACGTCCGCGATGATCAGCGCCGAGGCCAGGGTCGGCAGGAGCAGGGGCGGCAGGTCGAGGACGACCATGCGGCCGGCTCCCGCCAGCTCGCCCGCGCGCGCCGGCCAGCGGGCCGAGCCGTGCCCCTCGATCGCTGGCAAAGCCTCGACCTGCACCGGCAGCCGGCCGGCCGCCGCCCACACCGCCGCGCTGCCCTGCGGATCGAGGTCGAGCAGGCCGACCTCGCGGCCCCGCACCGCGAGCGCGCAGGCGAGATTGACCGCGAGCGTGGTCTTGCCGACCCCGCCCTTCAGGTTGCCGCACGCGATGATCTGGCCCATGGTGCGAGCATAGGGTCCGCCCGTCAGTATTCCGTTAAGACTGGAGCCGTGTCGTGGGCGCTGCGCCGCAGGAAACCTGGTCGACCCGCAAGAACCTGTCTCTTATACACATCTGA
>JBKPNX010000134.1:0-8657 GCA_046732855.1 Pseudomonadota bacterium | reverse complement strand
CCCGCCCCGCGCGGCACCCGCCGCCGGGGCTTCGGGTCGTAGGAGGGCAATGGTGCTCCCCGAAGACGGAGATCATCCCATGACGAAGCTCAGCGATACCCAGGCCGTCATCCTCAGTGCGGCTTCCCAGCGCGACGACCTCTCGGTCCTGCCGCTGCCGGACAGCCTCACGCTGAAGGGCCGCGCCCTCAACAAGGTGATGGGCAGCCTCAAAGCCAGGGGCCTGATCGAGCCAGCGCAGCATGATCGTGTCGACGTACTTCGGGTCGAGCTCGACCAGGCGCGCCTGGCGACCCGTCTTCTCGCATGCGATCAGGGTCGACCCGGATCCGCCGAAGGGATCGAGCACAATGTCCCGGCTCTTGCTCGAGTTCCGGACCGCCCGCTCGATCAGGGCAACGGGCTTCATGGTCGGATGCAGGTCGTTACGGACCGGCTTGTCGAAAAACCACACATCGCCCTGGTCGCGGGCACCGCACCAGTAGTGGTCGGTGCCTTCCTTCCAGCCGTAGAGGATCGGCTCTTACTGGCGCTGGTAGTCGGCCCGGCCGAGCGTGAAGGTGTTCTTCGCCCAGATGATGAACGTCGACCACTTGCCGCCCGCGGCCGCGAACGCCCGCTGCAAGGTGTGCAGCTCCGAGCTGCTCATGCACACGTACACGGCGCCCTTGGTGACTGAGATAATGTTGACACAGGCGCCGAATAGAAACGCCTCGAAGCCGCCGCCGAGATCGTCGTTCAAAATCGGTCGGTGCTTGCCGCGCAGTTTGTCCTTCGGCGAGTTGGCGTAGTCGACATTGTAGGGCGGATCGCAGAAGGTCATGTCCACGAGCTGCCCGCCGAGCACCCGCTCGACATCGGCCAGCACCGTGGCGTCGCCGCACAACAGCCGATGGTTGCCGAGGATCCAGAGGTCGCCCGGCTTGCTGACCGGCTCCTCCGGCGGCTCCGGAACCTCGTCCTTGACCCCATCGCTCGCCGCCTCGCCGTCGGCCAGCGCCAGCATCCGCTCCAGCTCCGAGGCGTCGAACCCGATCAGATCGAGGTCGAAGCGCTCGTCGCGCAACCACGCCAGCTCCTCCGCAAGCAACGCGTCGTCCCAGCCGGCCTGCAGAGCGATCTGGTTATCGGCCAGGATGTAGGCCCGCTTCTGCGCTTCGCTCAGGTGCTCGAAGCGGATCACCGGCGCCTCAGCGAGCCCGAGCTTGCTGGCAGCTAGACTAGCAGCCGACCGTGTCCGGCCAAGATACCGGCGCCCTCGTCGATCAGGATCGGGTTGGTCCAGCCGAACTCAACCATCGACGCCGCGATCTGGTCGACCTGCGCCTCACTGTGAGTGCGCGGGTTGCGCTCGTAGGGGCGAAGCTTCTCGATCGGCCACAGCTCAATCCTGTCGGCGAGCGCGGTGAGCGCGGTAGCCTGACGCGTAGTCGTCATCGACCGTGCAGTCCCCGTCAGAGCACAGTTTTTGTTTCGCGTTCACAGGTTGGTTCAAGCCTCGCGGAACCTTGTCTCCCTGGAGAGACATGACCCATGTTAGGTATTCAAGAGCCAAACCTATGGCTGGTTGGAGAGGGCTTACGAATGAGCAAATGGCTGAGCAAATTCTATCTGACGATCGCCGGTGTGCTCTTCTTGGTGCTACTCGCCGCGAATGAAGGCACAGCGGCCGGCCAGGCCGGCACGCCCGAGGAGGCGAAGGCCTTGCTTGAGAGCGCCGTCGCCGCGCTCAAGGTTGATGAGGCCTCGGCGCTTGTGGCATTCACCGCTGGTACCGGAGGCTTCAAGGAACGAGACCTGTACGTGTTTTGCGGCGATGCGCTAAACGGCATGACCACCGCGCACGGCGCCGATCCAGCTCAGATCGGACAGAGCATGCGCGACCTCAAAGACAAAGCTGGGAAGCCGATCGGCGAGGAGTTCTTTGCAGTGGCCACAGAGGGCGAGCTCAGCGTGGTCGAATACGTGTGGCCGCGCCCGGGCGAGACCGAGCCCTCGCCGAAGACGGCGTACATAACCAAGGTAGGCAACCAGATCTGTGGCGTCGGCTACTACAAGTAAGGGAATCCTCGGCACTCGGCGCGCTGCGGCCACTGCGCGGCGGCGGGTCGATCGTCTTGAGCTCCACTGACTTCTCGTCTTCAAAACCGAACTCCGGCAAGCAGCTCCGGGTAGTTCGGGTGTTCCAGGGTACTGCCCGTTGGATCTCGACCACTAGAAAGCCAGAGATCCAGCCGCCTTCGGCCGATCTAGTTCGAACCTCGGTGCGACGGCTGCGACGGGTCGCACCCCAAGTTTGCACTCCCAGTGGCCTCCGACCTGAGGAATTCTGCGGCGTTCAAGCCGGCCAGTGAGCCGAGCGATGCGAACTGCGAACCCGGAATCCGGGGCTGTCGCTAGCCAAGTATCGCGCGGGGCCCCGCCGTACCCGTTTTGGCCCGAGAAGGACCCGAGATTTCAGTCGCTTAGAAGACGGCTGGTCCAGATAGAGAGAGAGATGCACTCCATCTCGCCTACCAAGTTCAGTACGAAAATATAGTCGAAAGCAAAACAGTCCGCTTCAGAGGTCGGAGGGGCTGCGAGCCGCAATCGCCGAAGATAGGTATCAATAATCATTGTGACGGACAATGTCAAGCTTTCTGGCGTGGGACTTCGACCTTCCGCCTCCTGGTCGCGCTCATCTGTCGGGCTGCCGTAATGCCAGCGCTGCGGTGACCTACCAAGCCGGCCGCCAGCGCTCCGCCTTGGGGCCCACTCGCGCATGCTCCGCTCATAATGTCCGCTTCGCGATCGCATTGCGGAGGCCCCCTTGCTCGCTTCCACAGGCGGCTCGTAGCCCACGAGCCGACTCACGCCAGCTCGTCGAGCAAGCTCTCTCCACCTCGGGCGCTGCCCAGCCTCGAGTGGCGATCAGAGCAGCGCCAAGTGCGATCTGCAGGTCTAGTTCCTTGTGGTCCCGATCAGGGCCACCTGGGAGGCCGGCCAATAACTCCAGGGCTTGCGTCAGTTGCGCGGCGGCTTCAACCATCGCAGAGCGCGCCATTCCCTGGCGCCCGGCCTGGTACCAGTAACCGACAGCTTTTTCGATGATCCCCGCCTGTGTGCAGTGGTGGGCCAGGAGCTCGGGTTGGGAGTCCACCGTCTCTGGGAACTGCTCTTCGAGCACCTTCGCGATGCGCGCGTGGAGGTGCTGCCGGCGGGACTTGAGCAGCGTGCCGTAGGCAGCGTCCTGGACCAAGGCGTGCTTGAAGCTGTAGGTGGCCTCGGGCGAAACGCCACGACGAAACACCAGCTCGGACGCGACCAGCTGGTCGAGGGCGGATAGGAGTTCTGGCTCCGGCCGACCGGCGACCGCGGCGAGGAGCGCATGCGGGAACTCGCGGCCGAGCGCGGCGCCGATCTGCGCGATCTCCTTGACCGGGGCGAGGCGGTCGAGGCGCGCGAGCAGCGAGTCGTGCAGCGTCGCGGGGATCGCGAGCGGGGGCAGCGGGCCGGCCAGCTCGTAGTGGTCGCCAGCATCCGCGAGGAGTCCGGACTCGAGCACCGTCTTAGTCAGCTCCTCGACGAACAGCGGCACGCCGTCGGTCTTTGCCACAATTTGCGCCGCGACCTCGGCCGGCAGCGCCTTGTCCCGGACCACCCGCTCGACCAGGGCGGCGCCCTCACGCCGGCCGAGCCGGCTAAGCGCCAGCGCGCTGCCGTGCGGCTGGCCCGACCAGGGCGGCGTGAACTCCGGCCGGAAGGTGATGATCGCGAGCACCGGCAGACGATGGACGCGCTCGATCGTCAGGCGGAGCAGCTCCTGCGTGGTCGGATCACTCCAGTGCACGTCCTCATAGGCGAGCAGCACCGGTCGTTCGGCCGCGAGCCCGTCCAGCTGCTCGACCAGAGCTCCGAGCGTCAGTTGCTTCTGGCGCTGCGGCGTCAGGTCGAGCGCCGGGTAGCGACCTCCCGTCGGCAGGCCGAGCAGGGCCGCGATCAGCGGCACGGCCTGATCGAGCATGTCCGTGCCGCGCGTCAGCACCGCCTCCAGCTTGTCGAGCCTCGCGTCGGGCAGATCGTCGCGCGCGAAGCCGGCGGCGCGCTCCAGCTGCGCGATGACCGGGTGCAGCGGGCTGGTCGTGTGATGCGGTGAGCACTGGTAGAGCAGGCGGATGCGGGGCTCGCCCTCGAGCCGTTCGCGCAGCTCGCGGACGACGCGAGATTTGCCGATGCCCGGCTCGCCCGACAGGAGCACCACATGCCCCTCGCCGTCTTTGACCTGCTGCCAGCGGTGCAGGAGCTGCCTAAGCTCCGCCTCGCGCCCGACAAGGGGCGTCAGGCCAGCTGTCTGGCGCCCCGCGAAGCGGTCCTCGGCGCGACCCTCGCCTTCGACCCGCCAGGCGGATAACGGTTCGGCGAAGCCCCTGAAGCGCTTGGGACCGAGATCTGTCAACTCGAACAGGCCGCCGACCAGCCGGCGCGTCGCCTGGCTGATCACCACCGATCTTGGCGCCGCCAGGGCCTGGAGGCGCGCCGCCAGGTTCGGCATCTCGCCGACCACCGCCTCCTCGCGCGAGCCCCCTCGCCCACGACGTCGCCGACTACGGCGATGCCGGTGGCGATGCCCGCCCGCGCCTGGAGCCGCACCTCGGGATGGGCATCGACCCGGGCGACCGTCTCGACCAGCTGAAGTGCGGCCCGCACCGCCCGCTCGGCGTCGTCCTCGTGCGCGACCGGCCAGCCGAAATAGGCGAGCACGCCGTCGCCCAGGAACTTCGCCACATGCCCCTCAAAGCCCCCGATGACCTCGGCGCAGGTCGTCTGATAAGCCCGCATTACGTCCCGCAGGTCCTCGGGATCGAGCCTCGCCGACAGCGCGGTCGAGCCCACCAGATCGACGAACATCACGGTCAGCTGCCGGCGCTCGGCCTCAGATCGTGAAGCCAGCGTCGAAGGCTTATGAGATGCTTCATCGGCGATTTCGGTCGCGCCGGCCGACACGTCGGGTTCAGGCGGGCGCAGGGCCTCTATTGCCCGTAGCAGCTTCTTGCGGTGACCTAGTGAGGCGACGCCGAGCCGCTCAAGATCGGCCTCGGTCAGGTCCGACAGGAGATCGACGTCGATATCGTTGCTCCGGAACGCCGCCTCGTAGCGCTCTAGATCCAACTCCCGCAGCCACGCTGCGATGTCCACCGCGCTCCTCGCAACCCCATGAAGCTCGCAACCGCACGGACCGTATCAGAACGATGGGTCGCAGGCCACAATGCGTCGCGACCTCCCGACCTCATGACCGCTTCGGGCTTGATTCGGGCGATCGTCGATCGCCTGCTCGGGGGTGATTCCCTCGGCAAGGCGATGCATGGCCGTGCCTCACACGGCGGACCGCGAGTCCTCAAGGTCGAGTTAGATTCCGTATTGCCGCCAGCCGCGTCGGGAGCGCAAAGTGCTGACTTGCCCTGCTGGAGGCTCCATGGTCCTTCGACGGCTCGCTGCGGCTATGTTAGCTGCGGCGCTCTATGCGCGGACGGCGGACGCGGAGATCCGGATTGGCGTGGCCGGTCCGATGACCGGCGCGAATGCATGGTTTGGCGAGCAGTATCAGCGCGGCACCGAACTCGCGGTCGAAGATCTTAACGCCAACGGCGGAGTCCTCGGCCAAGGGGTCGAGCTGGTCGTCGGCGACGACTTCTGCGATCCTGATCAAGCCGTGGCGCTCGCTCGCAAGCTGGTCAGCGATAGCGTGGTCTTCGTCGCCGGGCACTGGTGCTCGCACTCCGCGATTCCGGCCTCGAAGATCTACGAGCAGTCAGAGATTCTCATGATCGCCCCCGGCGCGATCAGCTCAAAGCTGACCGACGAAGGCAGCCCGAACGTGTTCCGCGTGTGCGGCCGGGACGACCGGCAAGGGGCAAAGGTTGCCGATTACCTTGCCGACCATTGGAACGGCAAGAAGATCGCGATCCTGGATGACGGAACCACCTTTGGGGCGGGCCTTGCCGACGGCGCGAGACGCAGGTTGCACGAGCGCGGCGTGCGCTTGGCCCTGGATGAGACCTACACCCCAGGCGAAGCGGAGTATTCCGCGCTGGCCTCGAAGATGGAGGCCGCAGGCGTCGACGTCTTTTTTGTCGGCGGCTACCACCGGGAGACGGGCCTGATCTTCCGCCAGGCGCGTGACCGCGGCTATGACCTCCAGCTGATCGCCAACAGCGCCATGGCGACCGCGGACTTCCCGATGATCGCGGGTCCGGGGCTCGAAGGTACGGTCATGATGGCGGCGGCGGATGCGCGCGAGAACCCCCAGGCGGCGGAGATCGTAGCGCGGTTTCGGGCACAGGGTTACGATCCGCCGGGATTCACGCTCTACGCCTATGCCGCGGTGCAGGTCTGGGCCCAGGCAGTCGAGGCGGCCGGTTCGCTGGACCTGGATCCGGTGGCGCTGGCCATGCACAGCCGCCAGTTCGAGACGGTGCTGGGTAGGATCGGCTTCGACGAGAAGGGCGATGTCACTGGCTTTGACCCATGGCAATGGTTCGTGTGGCAAGCCGACGGCAACTACGTGCCGTTAGCTCCCGACCGGGACTAGTGCGGTTACCGTCGAAGTCGGCTTGACGGTAGCCTGGTCGTCGCGGGGCTTGCGGCTTGCGGTGCAACCTTGTCGGGGACAAAGCACAGGGCCGGGTCGCCACTGACCCGGTTCATCACCCGGTACAGCCAACCGCCCGGCACCGGCAGGCGGTCGGTGACCATGTGCTCGTCGGAGGAGGCCGCGACGATGGTCTCCCATCCCGGTTGGTCGCGCTGCTCTGGTGTCATCGTTCTCGGGTCCTTTCTTTGCATTGGATGTGCTGGCGCGCCCTACTCCTCATCCGGGGTCATGAAGTAGCAGGGCTCCTCGACGGCGCGACCTGGTGACGGCCGCCAGGGACGGACGGGCTCAGGGCGAGGCGGGGGCAGCTCCCTTGGACCAACTGGTCGGCGCTGGCGTCGGCGCTCGGCCTCAGCCCACCGGGGCAGGCGCATTTTGAGATAGGACGGCTGGTCGCTCATTTCTTTTGGCTCAGCGCAGTCGGTGGGGTCAGTGGAGATGATTGCTCAAAGCTGGATAAGATTTGATGCCGAATGCGCCGCTATCTCGCCACGCCGGCTATGTTCCGTCTAATCGATTACTGCTCTACGCCCGCCCGATTGTCCTTAATCCGCTGCCCGATCACTGCGGGTTGCTCGCGGGCGTGCGCGAGCCTTGACCGCTGCGCGATCGCTCGGCTGCCCGCGCAGGGAGGAAGGCGATCGTCGGATTGGCAGCCTCGTCCTTGATCAGCTCCTTCTCGTCTTCGAGGCTGCCGGCGACGTGATCGCCGCGTGACCGCTTCACACGTCGATCGGGCGCTTAATCTTGGTGACCTTGCCTGCCGCGATGGCGGCCTCGATCGCGGCGGCCTCGTCTGCAGAGAACGACAGCAGGGCCTCCTGACCACGCGCACGTCGCAATGGCGACGCCTCACCTTCGGCACGCGTGCGCTCGGCTTTGGCTCGTGCGCGTTCCTCCTCGCGCTCGGCTTTGGCTCGTGCGCGTTCCTCCTTGCGTTCCCGCTCAGCTGCGGGACGTTTCTCAGCGCGTGCGCGCTCGATCGCCTGGCGTTCCTCGTCGGTGAGACGGGGCGACGCGACGCGTTTGGGTTCGTATCGAGGCCTGGCGGCACGTTCCGCCGTGGCTCGCTCGCGTTCGGCCCTGGCTCGTTCGTGCTCTGCGACGCGTTCCGCGGCCTTGCGTTCGCGCTCGAGCGTGGCCTGCTCGCGTTCGGCGGTGCGACTGTCTCGCTCGCGTTCGGCCCGCGTTGCGGCGTGGCGTTCGATTGCCGCCTTTTGCTTGGGTGACGGATACGCGCGCGTGCAGTCGACGCAGCTGTCATTGTGATCGCGCCCGCACATGTGGCCTTCTTTGCACGCTTCGACATAATAGGTGGTGAAGCCCTTGCCCGATCGCGTCGGCGCGCGTGAACACCATCCCGAGCGGGCGTTCTTTGTAGCAAGCACGGATCGACTGCGCAGGGCGTCGTCGTAGGCGGTGACGCGCGCCTTGGTTTCGGGTCGCGCGTCGTATGCGCGCGTTCTCGCCTTGATCTTGTCCCGGTTCCGATCGAAGTAGGCGCGGCAGCGGTCGCGGTTGCAGTCGATGCAGGTTGGCGACGACGTGTACCGGGTCGTGCCGCCGCACGTCCAGCACGGTTTGCCAAGGTAGTGCTTGAGGGCCGCGCCGCTTCCCCGCCGCTCTCGTGAGCATGGCTCATCCAGGCTCAGCATCAACCCTTCGTGCTTCGCCTAAATCTCAGTTGATACAGGGTGCATTCGACTGAGCAGGCTTTCCCCAGCCGGCCGCTCGCGTCAAATCGATCGTCGAACGTCGGACCAATCGAGGGCTGGACCGCCAGCGCCACGGTGGCACCGAGCGCCACCGCCGAAAGCGCGATACCCGTCTCGACGGGGAGGGGCAAGCCCAGCCGCCAGCGAGGCCGCCTGTGGTCTAAAAATGACCGCTTCGGGTCTTGGCCGTGTGAAAACGGGCGATCGCAGGGAACTAGGCGTCGTCCGGCGAGATGATAGAGCCGAGTCGGGCGCGCTGTAGCGGAGGCGGCGGATTTGGGGCGGTGGGGGCGGTGACCACCCTGGTGGGT
>JBKPNX010000133.1:0-46418 GCA_046732855.1 Pseudomonadota bacterium | reverse complement strand
CACCGCCGACGATCTGCCCACGATCAAGGACGTGTTGCTCAAGTGGAAGGCTAACGCCCGCCTGGTCGGCGAGGTCACCGCCAGCCAGACCGCGCTCGCCACCGGCGAGGCCGACATCCTCGTCGGCGGCGGCGAATGGGTAACCGCGGTGCTCGCGGCCGAGAACCACGCGCTCGACTTTTCGATCCCCAAGGAAGGCGGCATCCTGTGGTCGCAGTCGCTCGCCATGTTCGCGGACAGCCGGAACAAAGACCTGGCGCTGAAGTTCATTCAGTACATCATGAGCCCGGAGGGCCAGGCGCGGCTCGCGACCTCGTCCTGTTATTGGGGGATGCCCGCGAATCGCAAGGCCGCGCTGACTGACGCGCAGAAGGCCGTGCTGCGCTTCGACGAGCAGCCCGAATTTCTTGAGCGGGCTCAGCTCTATCCCGCGCCGGACGAGGCCCTCGACAAGAAGATGCAGGACCTCTGGACCGACGTGTTGCAGGCCCAGTAGTCGGACGAGCTACGGCTGGCGCAGCCCGGGCGGCGGCTGTCCGAGGCGATGGCCGCCGCGCACCGCACCGAGCGCCGGGCAGCCTGGGTCTACGTCGCCCCTGCCCTGCTCTGGACGGCAGCGTTCTTCATCCTGCCGCTCCTGGTGATGGCGGGGGTGAGCCTCACCGCGCACGACACCGGCGCCGGGCCGGGCCTTGCCAACTACGCGCAGTTCCTCGCCAATGAGAGCTACTGGCGGGCGCTGGTCGCCTCGCTCGAGGTGACCGTCGTCGTCACGCTCGTGTCGGTCGTCCTCGCCTATCCGTTTGCCTGGTTCCTCGCCGAGATCGTGCCGGAGCGCTGGCAGCGCCTCGGCCTGATGCTCGCGGTCCTGCCGTTCTGGACCTCCTATGTCGTGCGCTCCTACAGCTGGCTCCTGGTGCTGGCCGAGAACGGCGTGGTCAACAAGGCGCTGGTCGGCCTCGGCCTGCTGTCCGATCCGGTCCAGATCGCCAATACGCGCTTTGCTACCGTCACCGGCTTCGTCCATTTCTTCGTCATGCTGCTGACCTTGACGATCTTCGCCAATCTCAGGCAGCTGTCCCCGAGCTACCGCAAGGCCGCCGCCGATCTGGGCGCGAACGGCGTGCAGACTTTCCTTTACGTGGTTCTCCCTCTGACCCTGCCCGGCGTCATGGTCGGCGCCTTTCTCACCTTCGTGCTCGCGATCGGCGACTACGTCACGCCGCAGATCCTCGGCGGCAGCAACGAGCTGCTGATGCCTCAGCTGATCATGATGCAGATCGGCCGGCGCGGCGACTTTCCCCTGGCCTCAGCGCTCGCGCTGATCCTGATGGCGGTGGTGACGCTGGCCTACTTCGCCTGCGCCCGCTGGCTCAAGCTCGAGAGGGCATGACCCGCGATGCGGCCGGGAAAGCTTCTCGCGGCCGGCTATGCGCTCGCGGTGTACGCCTTCATCTTCCTGCCGGTCGTGGTCCTGGTCCTGTTCTCGTTCCAGGGCAGCCGCTTTCCGGTGCCGCCCTTCACCGGCCCGTCGCTGCACTGGTACGCCGCCGTGCTCGGCGACCGCAGCCTGACCGCCGGCCTGATCAACTCGATCACGGTCGCGGTCCTCTCATCCCTCGTCTCCGTGCTCGTCGGCTTCCTCGCCGCCTACGGCTTCGCCCGCTTCCGCCTGCCCGCCGGCGCGGCGCTGCGCGCGCTGGTCACCGCGCCCTTGATGGTCAGCTATCTGATCATCGGCATGGGCCTGCTCATCCTGTTCAACGGCGTCGGCATCGCCCAGTCGCTGATCGCCGCCGGGATCGGCCACGTCGTGATCAACCTGCCGCTCTGCTTCGCGATCATCTATTCCCAGATGGGCGACCATCAGCTGAACGCCGAGCGCGCCGCACGCGACCTCGGCGCGCGCGACTGGCAGGTGCTCGCGCTTGTCCTGATGCCCATGCTGTGGCCGGCCCTGTTCGCGAGCTTCTTTCCGGCCATGACGTTCTCGTGGGACGAGTTCGTGATCGCTTTCCTGCTGACCCGGTTCGAGACCACCCTGCCGGTCGAGATCTGGGGGCTTTTGCGATCCGGGCTCAACCCGAAGACCAACGCCGTCGGCTCGCTGGTGTTCGGCGTGTCGATCATCCTGGTCCTTATCCTTGAGCTCATCGTGTTCAGGAAGCGACAAAAGTGAGCGCACCGCTCGTCCAGATCCAGGCCGTGTCCCACAGCTTCGGCGCAATCCGCGCGCTGCACGACATCTCGCTCGAGATCGCGCCGGCGAGCTACGCCGTGCTGCTCGGCCCGTCCGGATCGGGCAAGACGACGCTTTTGTCGATCCTCGGCGGGTTCCTCGTTCCGAGCGCCGGGCGCGTCATGATCGCCGGCGCCGATTGCACGACCACGCCGCCCGCCCAGCGGCCGACGACCACGGTCTTTCAGGAATACGCCCTCTTTCCCCACATGAGCGTCGGCGGCAATGTCGGCTTCGGGTTGCTGATGAAGGGCGTCGCGCGGCCCGCGCGCCGCCGCGCGGTGCGTGATGCGCTCACCCTGGTCGGGCTCGAGCATGTCGCCGAACGCAGGCCGCATCAGCTTTCCGGCGGTCAGCGCCAGCGCGTAGCGCTTGCCCGCGCCCTCGTGGTCGAGCCGGCGGTGCTGCTCCTCGACGAGCCGCTCGGCGCGCTCGACCTCAAGCTCCGCCGCCAGATGCAGGACGAGCTGAAGGCGATCCAAAAGCGCGTCGGCACCGCCTTCGTCCACGTCACCCACGACCAGGAGGAGGCGATGGCGCTGGCCGATCTGTGCGTAGTGATGAGCAACGGGCGGATCGAGGATTCCGGCCCGCCCGAGCGGGTCTATCGGCGGCCGCGCACCCGCTTCGCCGCCACCTTCATGGGCGAGAGCACGATCGTTCCGGGCCGCGCGATCGGCCACGCCGCGCCGCGACTGGCGATGGCGCATGGCTCCATCGACGGCGTCTGCGCCGCCCTTCGGCCCGAGAGCATCGGCCTCGGCGCCCCGCGCGAGCGCCAGGTCGGCCTCGGCGCCGGCACCGTGCGCGATCTCGTCTTCCAGGGCGGTTACAAGCGGGCCAGCATCGCCTCCGAGGTCGAGCCGGGGCTGACCTTCACGGTCCACGTGCCCGTCGCCACCCTGCTTGCGGTCGGCGAGCGCGTCGAGCTGCATTGCAGCCCGGACGACATCATCCCGCTCGAGGACTGAGCCATGGCCGCTCCCGACGTGGTCGGCGCGCGCGACTGGTACGAGACGAACCGCATGGCCGACGACGTCACCTTGATCCATGAGCCGTGGATCAAGCCATTCTTCCGCTGCAACATGTGGCACGTGCGCGGCCGCGAGCGCGACCTGCTGTTCGACACCGGGCTCGGCCATTTCAGCCTCCGCCGCCACGTTGCGCTCGTGAGCGAGAGGCAGCTCGTGTGCGTCGCGAGCCACACGCATTTCGATCACATCGGCTGCCACCACGAGTTTCCCGATCGCTGCGTCCACCCCGCCGAAGCCGGGATTCTCGCCGATCCGCGCCCCGACTGGACGCTCGCCGACCGTTACGCGACCGATGCCATGTTCGAGCGCCTGCCCGAGGGGTGGGACGCCGCGCGCTACCGCGTACCGCCCGCGCCCGCGGGCCGGGAGCTCCACGACGGCGATATCGTGGATCTGGGCAATCGCGCCTTCGAGGTCGTCCACACGCCGGGCCACTCGCCGGGCGGCATCGGCCTGTTCGAGCGCGCCACGGGCATCTTCCTGTCCGGCGACGTCATCTACGACGGCCCGCTGATCGACGACGCCTATCACTCGAATCGTGACGATTATCTCGCCACGATGGCAAGGCTACGTACCCTGCCGGTCAGCGTGGTCCACGGCGGCCATTTCCCGAGCTTCGGCGCGACCCGCTTTCGCCAGATCATCGACGAGTACTGCACCGGACGCCGCCAGCCGGGGTGCCATCTGGCCTGACCGGCGCTGGTCAGCCCTATCGGTGACGCTTCCATACAGCACGTCGCGACAGGCTGAAGACCGCCCCGCTCAGGCCAGATCCGCTCTGCCGCTTACCGCGATCGCAGCGCGGCCGGACCTTAGGTCTGAGCCATATTCAATCATGCTGAGGCCGGGCTTTGCAGGGCAGAGCGTAGCCATGAGCAGGCCTGGTTTGGGCTGCTGGCGTACTCGCAGCCGGATTCTCCGCTGATCGAGGTCGCGACGGACGACATGTCCCTCGAACCTCGCGGCAGCTCATGGGGTTTTGACAATGCTGGCCTTCTGAGCAAATTGAACACGAAGGATTTGCGCGTTCGCGCCACCGTCACTGATCCTGCACGAGCGCACCGGGAGGCGCTATGGCCAAGAAGGAACGGGCTAGACGAGACCGGGCGGTGCCCGCTGGCGACGATACCCATCGCGCCGCGACCGGCATTGAAGGACTGGACGACGTTCTCGGGGGCGGGTTTGCCCGCGGCCGACTGCATCTCGTCCAGGGCAATCCAGGTGCCGGCAAGACCACGCTCGCACTGCAGTTCTTGCTCGCGGGCGCGGCACGGGGCGAGAGCAGTTTGCTGATCTCCCTATCCGAGACCGCAGACGAACTCCGCGCCGCCGCGTCTTCGCATGGTTGGTCCTTGGATGCGATCCACGTCCACGACGTGTCGGAGCTCGAGCAGCTCGCCAGTCTCGACTTCCAGCAGAGCGTGTTCCAGCCGGCCGAAATCGAGCTGACCGAGACCACGCAGAAGCTTCTCGCCCTGGTCGAGAAGATCAAGCCGGCGCGAGTAGTGTTCGATCCGATCACTGAGCTGCGCCTACTGGCCGGCGATCCGATGCGGTACCGGCGCCAGATCTTCGCGCTCAAGCAGGCATTCACGAGCTATGGCAGCGCAGTGCTGCTGATCGAGGACCGGGTTGATCCCGAGCAGTCTGCCGCCAGCCTGGTCCACAGCGTCATCGAACTGGAGCAGGCAGCGCTGGGGTTCGGCCGGGACCAGCGCCGGCTGCGCGTGCAGAAGGTCCGCGGCCGCGCCTTCCGGGAAGGCTACCATGACCTCTCGATCGAGACCGGCGGCCTGCGCGTCTTTCCGGCCCTGGTTGCCGCCGAGCATCGGGGCCGCTTCATTGCACGTCAGGTCTCGAGCGGGATTCCGGCGCTCGACAGCCTGCTCGGCGGTGGCCTGGACGAAGGCACCAGCACCCTCCTGATCGGACCGTCGGGCGTCGGCAAAAGCTCGATCGCGGTGCAGTACGCGTGCGCTGCCGCAAACCGCGACGAGCTTGTCTTGTTCCTGATGTTCGACGAGCGCCCGGAAACGCTGTTCGCCCGCGCCGCGGGCCTCGGCATGGACTTCAAGAATCAGGTCGATGCCGGGCGCATCGATGTGCGGCCGATCGCCTCGGCGGAACTCAGCCTGGGGCAGTTCGTTCAAATTATCCGCAGGGCAGTCGGGCAGCGCAATGCACGCGTCCTCGTGATCGACAGCCTGTGGGGTTACTTGGCGGCCATGCCCGGTGAGGCCTCCTTGATGCTGCAGTTGCATGAGCTGCTGGTGTATCTTGGCCAAAAGGCAGTCACTACATTGCTCATCTACGGACAAAAGGGGCTGTTCACGATATCGCCGGCAAGCAGTGAACTGGATATCAGCTACCTCACGGACAACGTACTTTTGTTCCGCTACTACGAGCACAGTGGCGAGGTGCGCCAAGCCCTATCGGTGTTCAAGCGACGTGGCGGGCCGCACGAGCGCACCATTCGCGATCTCCGCTTAGGGCCGAGGGGGATCGAGGTCGGACCACAATTGCACGAGTTTCGCGGCGTATTGACCGGACAGCCCGTCTACACCGGCAGCGGAGCGCGACTCGAGTAGATATGGCGGACACGGAGATCAGCCTCGACAACAACCCAACGGGCGTCTTCGTGCTGGCGCCGGCCGGCCGCGACGGCACCGTAAGTGCAGACGTCCTGTCCGAGGCCGGATTTGCTGCTCGGGTCTGTCCTTCGATCGGCGCGCTCTGTATGCGCATCAACAAGGGTGCGGGTGCGGCCGTGGTCGCCCAGGAAGCTTTAGGTCCCGCCGCGCTCGATCAGCTCGTACGAAATCTGAGGAAGCAGCCGCCGTGGTCGGATTTTCCGCTCGTTCTGCTGATCGGCGGTCGTAGCAGAGTGGCGATCCCGCGTATCTTGGAAGCGGTCGGCACGGCGGGCAGCATCACGCTGCTCGAACGCCCGATGATGCGGGAGGCGCTGGTCAGCGCGGTGCGCGTTGCCTTGCGGGCGCGCCGCCGGCAATACGAGATTCGCGATCATCTGCTCGAGCGCGAACGCGCAGCCGCCGCCCTTAAAGAGAGCGAGGAGCGCTTCCGCGTCGCGCTGGCGAACTCGCCGATCAGAGTCGCCCATGTCGACCGGCAGCTGCGCTACAGCTGGATGTACAATGCCCATCCGGACGTGCCGCTGGAGCAAGCGTTGGGCAAGCGGCTCGACGACATCCTTCAGCCGGAGGATGTCGTCGAATTGACGCGTCTTGGCGAGGAGGTGCTATCGACCGGCGACGGTGTCAGACGCGAGATTTCGATCACGTTTCCGAGTGGCCGCGCCGTGTGGGACGTCACGGCGGAGCCGCTGCGCGATCCCGCCGGGCAGATCGTCGGGGTCACGACCGCCGCGGCCGATCTCACCGAGCGCAAGCGCCTGGAGGCGGAGCGGGCGCGCCTTGCCGCGATCGTCGAGACCTCGTCCGACGCCATCCTGAGCCGCGCTCTCGATGGGACGATCACGAGCTGGAACGCTGCGGCTGAGCGTACGTTCGGCTACAAAGCGGCGGAAGCGATCGGTCGCGATATCGCCATGCTGGTGCCGCCCGACCGCGTCGAGGAGTTCGCCCGAATCAGACAAAGCCTGGAGACCGGCGAGGCCGTCGCGCCGTTCGAAACGGTGCGGCTGACCAAGGACGGACAACGGCTCGACGTATCCCTTGCTGTCTCGCCGCTGATCAACGCCGATGGCGTCATTGTCGGGATGTCGATCATCACCCGGGACATTTCGGAACGGCGCCGGGCGCAGGAGCGGCAGACTCTGCTGCTTGCGGAGCTCAGCCACCGGGTCAAGAACACGCTCGCGGCGGTGCTGTCGATCGCGAACCAGACCTTGGTTCGCGCGGAATCTCTGGACGAGTTCGCCCAATCCTTCCGTGGGCGCATCCAGGCATTGGCCGCGGCGCACAGCCTGCTGACAGCCGTCAATTGGGAGGTGGCCGCGCTGCGGGTGCTGGTCGAGGAGGCCCTGCAACCGTATGCGTCGAGCGATCGCAGCAACGTCCAGATCAGCGGCGACGAGGTGGTCTTGCGGCCGAACGCCGCACTGACGTTCAGTCTGGTCCTGCACGAACTCGCCACCAATGCCGCCAAATACGGAGCGCTAGTGAAGCCGGGCGGCGTGGTGGCCGTCGCTTGGCGGGTGCGATCCAACGGCGGGCGCGAGCTGCAGCTGCACTGGGCCGAGACTGGCGGGCCGCCAGTGCAGCCTCCGGTCCGCCGCGGTTTTGGCGTGGAGCTGATCGAGCGCAGCGTGGCTCACGAGCTCGGCGGGCAGGCCGTTCTGGATTACCGCGTCGAAGGCCTGACCTGCGAGATCACCGTGCCCTTGACCGACAGCGTCGGCCACGTGCGTGAAGGGCGCGCAGAGTCCCTCGTCAAGCCGACCTCGATCTGAGCCGGACCGGCAAAAATCGCGCCGATATCCCCTGGCACCGAAGCGGCCTCGCCCATGATTGGCTGGAGCACGCGGCTGGGAGCGGTTGGGGCACAGTGCCCAGGTGGCGGGTCTAACCCCGTGGTGGCGCGAGAGGATCACACGTTTCCAGCTGGACTCTCGTCTCCCGAAAGCTGATGAAGACCCCCGTCCTCGTGCCTGCCTCATCGCCGCTGGTGTCGCCCACGAAGCGAAGTGTCTCGACCGGGTTGGGTCGGTCATAAGAAAAGCTATTGTCGGAGTGATCAGAGTCGATGAACTGTTGGCTCATGCTCGGATCAACGTCGTAACCAAGAATCCGCCCTAAGGGGCTCGCAACCTTCAAGACCAGCTCGTCGCCACCGCGAGCAGCGGTGAAATCACTGCGCGGATCCTCGGAATTATCATCGCACTCGTACGCATGCATCTGGTATTTGCCGGCCAGCGTCTTGTCTCCGTCCTCGATCTGTAACGCCAGTCTGAAATCGACACACGGCCCGTGCCCGGCAAAATCCTGGTCGGCGCCGCCCGCCCCGCCAACGTCGGGCGGGACAAAAAGCACCGTCTGCCGAGGCAAAACCTCAGTACGGATGGGGCAGTGAGGTGAGATGATCGGTATGCAACGTTGTGACCTGTTTGGTATTGAGATCAGCCACGGCATAGACTGCCGTCACATCTAATTCGCCGCGGCTCTCAATGACGACAAATCCCTTGCAAAACCCGGCAGGCTCATTGGGGCAAACTTCGCGCGCCCTTCCGAGAATCTCTTCACAATCGAGTTCCAGCGCATCGTCGAAGGTCAGATCGAAAAATCCCGTGAACTCGGTGTGACCCCCTCCGGACAGGCCCGGCAGAGCGACGGCAAACTTGACCCTGAGCGCGGTTGGCTCGGAAAACTCATCCTCAATCGGGTTGTGTACATTGATCGCGGTGAAGTAAGTTCCAAGGGCTAAGATCTTGCCATCGGCGGGGCCGCAGATGAACTTCACGGGGTACTGCAAGAGCCTGGTGTCTTCGGGTTGTTGAGCTTGCCCGGTTGAAGAAACTAGTGATCCCCATAGAAGGAGCACTGAAAGGGCGAATACCTGGCTCCAAGTCATGATGCCCCCCTGTGCGCTGGCGTCACGGCTTCCGCCGCCCGGCTGATGACGCGTGTTCCGCTCATCGATTACCTCCCTATCCCTGTTTCTCTTCCTGACCACCCCGACTGCCGGTGCAGCCTGAGCGAGGCAACCAACACACGACTAAGGGGGCGATGTTCCGTAGTACTTGGCCAAGCCCCC
Source organism: Pseudomonadota bacterium (assembly GCA_046732855.1). Lineage (GTDB taxonomy): Bacteria > Pseudomonadota > Alphaproteobacteria > Geminicoccales > Geminicoccaceae > JBKPNX01. The sequence goes on along the minus strand of JBKPNX010000133.1, from coordinate 37,412 downwards.
TTCCGCGATCCTTCGGTTCGCTCGAAGCGCCTCCCAAATCACGCCACTCATTTGCTGGCGGAACCCCGGTGCCGTCGCCGTCGGCGCTGCTGCCAGGAGGCTCTTGAGGGCTTCAGCCGCCGAGGGGTCGCCCGATAGCGCAAGGCCGATAATCGCCACCCTGGTCAACTCGCGATTTCGCTCTGCTGCACTCTCGTGCTCCGGAGAAGTCCAGGCGATCCTTCTTTCCATCCAGGCTGAAGGATCCAAACCGCCTTTCAAGTAGGACAGCGCTCTTTGGTTGCCACTCTTGTTTATTAGATAGCCCAGGCCGAAAATGGCATTTCGTTTGGCCTCGTATTGGAAGTAATTGAGCCGTTTGACCGAATTCTGTTCTATCAACGAAATGAGCGGCGTCACTGCGCGCTCGTCACCCAGCATCCCGAGCACGATCACGATATTCTGCCAGGCTTGTTCCTCGCGAGGGTCGGCGAGCATCTCCAATAGCGTCGGGACCGCCTGAGCGCCGTATCCCATGGATTGCGCGTAGGGAACACCATGGAGGAAGAACTGACGGACGAAGTCTTTGATGTCTGCGACCGGCGCAGGTACATCTGTAGCGGCGACCGCAGAAGCTGATACCGGCATTGCCACACCGATCGCCGCCGAAGAGGGGCCAGATCGGAAAGCGGTGCACTCCCGTGAATTAACCCGGCGCGAAATGGGCAGGGTACCTTCACGCATCACAGCATGAGGATCGTCGGGGACGCGATGCCCCAGACCTCTGACGTGCCCGTATTCATGGGCCCAGTTTATGCCATCATCGGAACCTACCAGCCCTGGATCGCGGACGATGAACGTATCGCCCACGCGACATCCGGCAACCACTCCGAATCGCTCCGTACAGAAATTGATAGCTCTGGCCACTTTAATGTCCTGAGGTATGGCAGCAACTGCAAGCAGTTCTGTTTCATTGTCGATGATACCGTCGTCGATGGCGTACTCTTCAACAGTTCCATTTCGGCAAAATGCGATATTGCAATCCAGATCATCTGCGTCATCGAAGGTCCGCAGGACATCGGACATTTCAGCCAGAATGAGATCCGCGTTTCGCTCAGTCAGGTTGACGCTCGGCATCCCGGGACTAGCAAACCTAGCGATAGTGAACCGCCGCGCTGACGGTATTTGGCAGTTGTTGAGGCAGCGGTGGAACACATCGCTGCAAAATTCAGGTGGTTCGCCCGCGCCACCGCATTGCAAAAGCCCGTGAACACACTGAGTGGCGCAGCCGGGCGCTGGCGCGGGGCTTGGCAAACGGAGGTTGGTGACCGAGCAGCTTTGCCTGACACCCGGCTGAATGGCGCCGTCCCGGGAGCACGCGCCGCAGATGGTCGTGCGGTAGTCTGCGAGGTCGGTACCGCCACCGGCGGTCACGCTCAGCGTGTGCGCGCCGCCTGATAAGATGTGAGGACCGGTCTCTCCCCCATTGCCTCTGTTGGTCGCAATTGTGGCATTGTCGACGTGAAGATTGAACCGGCCGGGATTTCCGAACGGCACCACGGTCACCCGTACAGTCAATTCAGCCGGCGGTGGGGGTGGCGGCGGTGGCGGGGGACCGCAGTCTGCCGGGCAAGTCCGAGCTGTTTCTGGAGGGAAGCACGTGGCACCTCCACAAATGCCGTCCCCGCAAGGGCAGATGGCGTGAGCGCCCCCTGCGCCGAGCACAAAAGTCGCCGTCAGAGCCGTCAGGCCGAGCTCGGCAAAACGGATCGTCAGGGTGTGTCGCTGGGAGGCTGATTGCGTCGTCACCGGCTTGGCCCCAGGCGAGGCCTGTGAGTTGTTCTGGAATTACCCCGCTTTCTCGACATCATGGGCCATCGTCAGCTCCCAAATGCGGTTCTCCGAGGGGTCGAGTTGAGCGCGGGTGTCCAGTTGAAAATGGGTTGCGCGACGAACTTGAGCGTAAAAGGGTCCCTCGGTGGTCCGATGATGGGCCCGCTCAATTGGCACGGATGTGGGTTGCCTTCGCTGTCCGTGCAGCTTCCGCTGCACGATGGATGCTCCGGGTTGTCGTTCTCTGTCTTGCACGTGCTGGTGGTCGCACCGACGCACCCGCACGCCATGAATCCGCCGAGGCCTCCGTTATCTCTCAGCAGCACAAAACCATTGTTCTGCCCGCCAGCACCTTCGAGTACCTGAAGTCTCACGCCGGGAGCCAACTTCAATTCGGTCGGCGAGACCACTTCAAAGTCGGGCGTCTTTGTGCCGACGGCCACCGGGGTCATCAGTACCTCCCTGACCGGCGGCGGCTTGTGCTCGGCACAGCCGCCAAGAACGGCAACCGCGACCGCCACGGCGATCCGTATCTGCTTATTCATTGCGGTCTCCCCCCACCGGCTGTTCGAAACAGGGCCGTACTTATCGCAATCGGGGGTATCGCCGGTTGCAGACAGAATGCTCCCTTGTGGAACCATAGGCAACACACAAAGGCCAAAGGCCCTCAAAGCTGCAGATGGCGCGTCGCAGGCGCTCCGCCCCATCTCGCAGCCACCCGCGCCCGTCCGGTCGCGAGCTGGTGGGATCAGGAGCGCCGCCAGTGAAGCAGGCCGGTCAGCCGCGACGGCAGCGGCCCGGCGGTCTCGCTCCCCTCGTGCAGGCGGTCGCGCATTGGGCGCCCGTATCGATCGTCGCGGCCGTGGCGGTCGCGGCGGCCAGCGCGACGGAGACCGCAAAGACGCCCCGTGCACAGCCTCGCCGTCGCGCCCGCCGACACCGGCTGCAATCGCATCGTCCCCGCCCGATCTTTTCCGTTCCGGCCAAGATTTCCCGGATGATCCGCGCCCGAAGATCGACCGTGCGCGTTTCGCTGCGTGAGGCAAGGCTCCGTGGCCTCGAAACCTGCCCTGAGATCGCGCACAAGCGCTTTCGACGCCCCTGCCCTGCTTCCCTCAGCGTTGGGCGGTCCTCGGTCGATCCGAAAACGCCAGATCATCCCCTTGCCGCAGTCGGAGACCGCGGGGGGAACGTCCGATCCGAGCCGCGATCCGGGCCTGCCCGGGCCGGGCTATGAAGAGCGCAGCCTGACCCAGGAGCTGACCTGATGCTGCTGCTCGCGTACTCCCAGACGGGTCGTGCGCGACGCCTGTTCGCTCAGGATCTGCCGGACTTGGCCGACCGCCCGAGGCGCCAGGAACCCTCGGTGGAACCGGGCCGCATCGTCCTTCAGAGCAGCCCGCCCCAGGCGCCCCTTCCGATCCGCTTTAAACGAATCGCCCGCGGCTCATTGCTTTACGATATACAACGCGGCCTCAGGCTGGATGCTTGCTGGCCGGGAAAACAACCTTGAAGACGTCGTCGTCACCAGCACGCCGTTCTGCACGACCGTGCTGCCGTCGACGGTATCCAGCCACTTGAGATTATGGGTGCCGCTGGTGAGCCCATGCACGCCGAGGTTTGCTGCCGCATTGTCGGAGTACAACACATAACTCTGGCCAGGCGCGGCCAGGACGAACTTGGTGTAGCCGTACTTGAGGTCATTGCGCGGGACCATGCTGTTGAGCGACGGGATCGCGCGGAAGAAGTTGTCGATGAGTCCCAGCGCATTCAGGTCGGCATCAGGTGAAGCCAATATGTCCCACATCTGACCGGTTTTCACGTATGCCTGGATGACGTACGCGCCAGCCATCGCCGTCGCCAAATTCTTTTTGCGGCCGTCGGCGCCGTTGGAGACCGGCCATGCCTGGCCGAGCATGAGGTTGATTTTTCCTGATGCCGCGTTCCATTGTGCAAGCATTTTGTTGTACATGTCGTCAACAGACGTCGGCTGGACATGCTGCACGAGGATCTGATCAAAATTGGGGGTCGTCGAGGTAGAGGCTCATGCCCATGTTGGGCGTGGTGTTCGGATCCGTCTCGACCACCGTGCCGATCGATATCGGGTGCACGAAGGTATCGAGCGCACGTATCCCGGCCGCGATCTTCTTCCATCTCTGAACATAGGTGGATGGATAGGTTTTGTTTGCGCTCTCGTTGACCGACCATATCAGGTTTTTGAGTGGCTTGAATTTATTGACCACGGCGTCGACATATTTCTGCTCCTGCGGATGCAGATTGCCGCCGCTCAGGTTCCAATTCATTCTCTTGCCGGACAGAACATCGATCAGGTCGTCGTAAAAGTTGAAGAACACCACGATCCCCGTGCTGTCCAGCGTCTGGAACCAGCTGTACCACTGATTGAGAATGTCGGCATCGATACTGCCGTTGATATCGGCATTGATGAAGGGGTTGCCGTCCGCCGGGCCATCGCCGCCATACCTGCTGTCGTTGAAGCCGATCACGTAAATGCAGTTCAGGCCTCTCGCCTTCAGCTCGTTGATGATCGCGGCCTGGTCGCCGCTTCTGGTGCCGTTCGCGTTCTTGGTACCCCGGTACAGGAAACCCTCGGGCTCGCCGACCGAGGCGATGAAAGCCGGCCCCCCGTTGAAGTATTTCAGTCGCCTGGGATTGGCGGGATCAGCGACCAGGCCCCCGCTCACGGGCGCCGCCACAGCAGGTCTGTCGGTAAGCGGCGCTGCCGTACCCAAACCCGCGATTAGGGGAACCAACAACGTCCAGAAGAGACGGCTCGTAGCCTTGCGCATTTGCCCATTCTCCGTAGACTCGCGGGGCGGTGTTGACCTCAAGCCCCGCCCTGGGACCCGGCTTCCGCCAGCACCTGGCCGACCGCGATCTTTGGGGCGACCGGCGGCGAAGAGCGGTCTGCCGCTCCGTCGGATCAAGGAGGATGGTCACGCCCTGAGATTGCGCGCAGTGCCCGGGGTCACAGCCTGTGACCCGGGTCACACCCGGACACAGCGCCGCTCGGAAGCATCTCCCGAAGAATCAGCTCCCGTTCGGCTGCGCGCGTCGGAGCGCGGGCTTTTGCGATGATGCGCTCAGGCAAATGAGCGGTGAGAGCCGGCCAAACGTGAAAGCATCGATTACGCCTTGCCGGGGGAGCCAAATCGGTATCGATTTGGCGCCGTCAGGATTGGGTTCCGTCCGGCTTATTGACGCCTGACCAGAGCAGGTCCGCGCTGCGGCTGCACCGGTCGAAACGCGGCCGGAGGTCCGGTCGAGCCGAGCTCCGGGCATGCTGAGGCGAGGTTCTGAACGGCTGAGCCCAGCCAACAGCGGACCGGGACTGGTGTCTCCTCTATTCGCTCAGCATCTGCTTGATGCGCGCGATCGCCTCGTCGACCGCCTGCTCCGGGCTGATCCCCTCGGCAGCGACGCGGTAGACGGTTTCCGGCCACGGATCGCCGCCGCCCTCTTTCGACCATGGCAGCGACTTGGCGTGCTGCCACTGGCCCGAGGCAGCCGCATAGTCGTAGGAACGCCGCTGAGTCAGAAGCTGCATCGCGGAGCGCATGCGGTGCGGGTCGCTCGGGTCCAGCCAGAACGGCGCGTCGAGCAGCTTCGGCATTGGCGGCAGGATGCGTTCGCCGGCGAAGTCGAGATAGTGGGCGAGCCAGCCCTCGCCGACCAGGAAACGCACGAACTCCTTCGCGGTCGCGACGTGCTCGCCGCTCTTGAACACCGCGGCACGAACGAGCGCGGTCTCAAGGACCAGCGGCTGGCCGAAGGCGTCGTGGGGCCAGTCGATGGTCGCGACATTCTCGTAGTAGTCGTCGGGCCGCTCGGTCTTGAGCGCGTTCGGGATCGAGAGCGACGCGTTCGGCGTCATCACGATGGTCTGCGCCAGGAACTGCGCGTTATTGCTGTAAGCATCCCACGTCACGGAATCGGGCGGGCTGCAGCCCTTGAGGTAGAGGGCCGTGTAGCCCTCGACCGCCCGGATGAGCCTGCGCCGGACCTCTGGATCGTCGATGACGAGCCGGCCGTCGCGGGTGACGTACTCCGCATTGTAAGCGTGGATGAACTGCCAGATCCCGTTCTCCGTGTCGACCGAGCCGGCAGACATGGAAAGTCCGGTGCCCCAGATGTCATCGCGACCCAGCGCCATGCGCGCGGCCGGCTGGACCTGGTCGCACCAGAATGCCCAGAAAGCGTCCCACTCCTTCGGGATGTCCGCGAGCGTGAAGCCGGCGCGCCCGAGCAGGCTCTTCCAGACGTGGACGTAGTGGGTGCCCAATCCCATTGGCACCAGGTAGAGGCCACGCTGCCCGGTCGTCCCATCGACCAGGGTGGCGCGCTTGAGCGCGTCCGCGTCGAACAAATCGGAAAAGTGACCGACGGCTTCAGTGAGATCGACGAGCCGATCCTCGTAAGCCCATCGCTCGAAGGGTTGCGTTTCGGCTACCGTGAAGACGAAGTCGGGGGTTCGCTGCCCGGCCTCGAGCGCTGCCACAAGGTCGGCCCAAAGTTGCTCTTGCTGACCGAGGACGAGCTCTACCTGCTTGTCGCTGTCCTGCTCGAATGTCGCGATGACCTCCCTGACCGCCCGGTCCTCCTCGGCGTATTGCCCCTTCTCCCACCAGATGACGAGATCGGCGGCCTGCCCGCTGATCGGGGTGATCGCGAGCATCGCGGCGAGAACTGCAGTTCGGCTGCTCATATCATCACCTCCCCGATCGGGCGAACCGATAGTATCTCCTCGCTCCCGGTGCCTGGCAACGCTCGCACCAACCGATCTGTGGGGAAGGCAAGCTCGGCTACGGGTCCAGGACCAGCCGTCAAGACGTGCCGAGGGAGGCTCGGCTCCGCCCTACAGCGGTCGAGTCGCGCGCAGACGTTCAACCGGAGTCGGCTTGCGGGCAGAAGGACTGCCGAACGGGGCGGCGTCAGCCGGAGCCGTTGCGTCGAACCTGCGCGACCTGCGTCGCGAACGCGGTCCGCAGCAGCTCGATATCGGCCGTGAGCACCAGCTCGTCGAAGCCCATGTCCAGCCATTTGGGGCTTTGATCAGGCCGGACCGCATGCATCGTGACCGGCAGCCCGACGGCGTGCCCGCTCGCGACGATGCTGCGCAGCGCGGCGGCGAATCGAGGATCGTCGCGCTCCAGGCCGAGGCCCAGGCCGAGGTCGACCGGGCCGACGTGCAGCCCGGAGATGCCCTTGACCGCCGCGATCTCGGCGACCTCCCTGACGCCGCGCCGGTCCTCGATCATCGGATAGACGTGCGGCCGGATCGCGGCGACGTCGTCGGGCGCCGCCCGCAACCCGTAGCGCTGACCGCCGAAGCTGCGCACGCCCTCTGGCTGGTAACGCGCGCGGCGCACTGCTTCCTCGACCAGCGCCGCGCTCGCGGCCATGGCCAGCACCACGCCCGCGGCGCCATGGTCGAGCACGCGCGGGATCAGTTCCAGCTCCTGCTCGGACACCCGCACCAGCGTCGGCGTGCCGAGCGCATCGAGCAGCTGGATGCCGCGAAATGCGGTACCGAGGTCCCAGGCGCCGTGCTGGAGGTCGATGCCGACCCAGTCGGGGCTCGCCCGGGCCGCCGCTTCCACGATCAGCGGCTCGGGCAACGACAACCACAGTCCGATCTTCGTCATCAGCGTGTTCTTCGTGTCAGAACGGGAAACGGATCGAGCGCCTGGTACCCGGCGAGCCTGCGGCCAAGTCGGTGACAGTCACTGCGCTCTACCGGTGAGCTGAGCGCGTCCGGCGACCAGCTCCTGCAGCTCCTCGACGGTGACCGCGCCGCGGTCGATCACCCGGACGACGCGGCCGAGCTCGAGCAGGACGATGCGATCGGCGACCGGCAGCACGTGGCTCATGTTGTGGTCGATATAGAGCACGCCCAGGCCGTGATCGCGGGCGCGGCCGATCGACTGAAGGACGTGGCGCGTCTCGCGCACCGACAAGGCCGCGGTGGGCTCGTCCAAGAGGAGCAACCTGGCGCCGAAGTGCATCGCGCGCGTGATCGCCACCGACTGCCGCTCGCCGCCCGAGAGGGTCCACACCGGCTCCTCCGCCGAGCGCACACGCGTGAGGCCAAGCTCCGCGATCGCCGCCTCGGCCGCCATGCGCATCTGCCGCCGCCGGAGGACGCGCAAGGGGCCGATGTGACGCACGATCTCCTTGCCGAGGAAGAAGTTCCGCCAGAGGCTCAACTGCTCGACGATGGCGAGGTCCTGATACACAGCCTCGATGCCGATCGCCCGCGCGGCCGCGGGCGTCCTGAAGGCGACGTCCTTGCCCATGAAGAGCAGCGTGCCCGAGGTCGGCCGCTGGTAACCCGCGAAGATCTTGAGCAGGGTGGACTTGCCGGCGCCGTTGTCGCCGACCAGACCGACGACTTCGCCCGGCCAGACCGACAGGCTGACATCGAAAATGACCCGGTTGCGGCCGTAACTGTGCGAGACCGAGCGCAGCTCGAATACCGGCTGCCCGGTGCGGTCGATCTCGGGCGTCTTCTCGGGGACCAGCGCGGGAGCTGCCACATGCAGAGGCGCCTCGCTCATGCCGCGTGACCTCCGAAGCGGCCGAGCCGGATGTTGGCGATGACGACGATGACGAGCATGACGCCGATGAACGTGACGTAGAACGATCCCGGCACGCCGATCAGGACGAGGCCGATCTGGATGGTCGAAAGCAGGAATGCGCCGATGATGCTGCCCCAGATCGTGCCGGTGCCGCCGAACAGCGACGTGCCGCCCAGGACCGCGGCCGTGATGGCGAGCAGCTCGTAATTCTGGCCCTGGGCCTGGGTCACGCCGCGCAGGTAGGCGAACTGCATGCAGCCGGCGAGCCCGGCGAAGACCGCGCTGAGGATGAAGTTGATGCGCTTCACCCGCGCCGTGGGCACGCCCATGGCTCGCGCCGGCCCGACCTTGCCGCCGGTCGCGAACGTCCAGTTGCCGTATTGCAGGCGGGTGAGCACGAACCAGAACGCGAGAGCAATCACGAACATCCAGACCAGCGGCATGTAGAACGGCGTGCCGCCGATCCGGGCGCCCAGGAGCGACATCGCCACGCTGGGCTCGAACATGATCAGCTGATGACCGCTGATCAGCAGATTGTTCAGCCCCTGCAGCACGAAGAACATGCCGAGCGTGGTAATAAAGGACGGAATGCCGAAGACCGTCGTGACCAAGCCGTTGGTGAGCCCGACCGCGCCGGCGCAGCCGAGGGCGATCGCGAGCGCCAGCCATTCGTTCATGTCGTTGGTGACGAACAGGATCGCCCAGATGATCGGCGTGAACGCGAAGTTCTGGCCGACCGAGAGGTCGAACTCGCCGCAGATCATGAGCATGGTCACGCCGATCGCGACGATGCCGATGGTCGAGGCGACCGTGCTGATCGCCGTCATCGTCTGCGGCGACCAGAAGTTCGGCGTCTGGGCTGTGAAGAACAGGACGACCCCGAGCAGCCCCAGTGCGGGCGCGAGCTCGCGCACCTCGAGCAGCGCCTCGAACGGCGACCTGCGCCGGCCTTGCCCCGGCAACGAGGACGCCGCGGGGGCCCGGGTGCGCGATGCGTCAGAGTCCATGGGCGGTTCGTTGCGCCCGGGCGTCAAAGGTCGGCGTCGCCAAGGCTCGGGCCGCCGGTCAAGAAGCGACCCGAGCCGGTGATCCAGGTCAGCAGCGGCCGGCGTCGATGCATGCCTGGACTGTCTTGATATTGTCCGTCGTCACGATCGACGTGCCTGTGTTCACGTTCACCGGGCTGAGGCTGTACTTGGCCTGATTGGCCAGATTGGCCACCGCGAAATAGCTCTGCAAGAACGGCTGCTGGTTGATCGCCATGGTCAGCGCCCCGTCCTGGATCCGTTTCGCGGCTTCGGCGCCGACGTCGAAGGTCGCAACCGGAATGTCCAGGCCGTTCTCGCCGACATACTGCGCCGCGGGGTTCGCGGCGGGGTTGCCCAGCCCGACGATGCCGCAGATGCTGCTGTCCGCCTGCAGGGCGGCGCTGATCAGCGACAGGTTCTGGCCCTGATCGCCGGTCGCCACCAGGTCCTCATAGGGATAGCCGGCCGCGTCCAACGCGCGCTTGACGCCATCGCCGCGGAGCGTCAGCACGAACGCGGTCGGGAACGGGTTGACGATGAGGACCTTGCAGGGCTGGTCGGGCAGTGACGGCAGCCAGGCGTTCGCGAGGATCTCGCCGGAGACGGATTCGTCCTGACCGACGAAGGCGAGACCGGATATCCGCTCGTCGTTCGGCGCGTTCTCGCCCTCAAAGCGGTTGTTGTTGTACAGGACGACCGGGATGCCGGCATCGAGCGCGGCCGTGGTCACGCCTTCCATGGTCTTCGAGGTGTAGTCGATCGCGATGCCCGCGGGCTGCGCGGCGATCGCGCCCTGCACCAGCGGCACCATGCCGGCGTCGCCGGTGTCCTGGGCGGGCGCCTGGAACACCACGTTCACGTCGAAGTCCTCGCCCGCCTGCTTCGCACCATTCTGCTGGGTGATCCAGAACGGGTCCGTCAGGCTGGGGGCGATCACGTAGAACGTCGGCTTGTCCTGAGCGAGCGCAGCGCCGGCGGCGGCAAGCGCAACGGCGACGGTCGTCCAGCCAAGGCCAAAGCGGCTGGTCCTGCGCCAGTCGATCACCATTTTGGACATCCTCCCTATTGTGCGCCGCCGATCCTAGGCGCTTCTTTCCCCGTTGCAAGTTGGCGGGCAGGCGGCCGGCGGCCGGCCGGGCGAGTCGCGATGCCCCCTTGGGAATGACCGCCGAACCGCAACTCGGCTCAGGCTTTCAGGAGCACCCGTCCACGGGCGAGCACGGTTCCCTCGACGGGCGCGAACGAGGCGCTCGTCAATGCGTGGCCAAGCGGTCGCCGATCAGCGCTGGACACGATGTCGGAGCCGGTTGGCGCCGCCTGCTGGTGTACCGTCATTGCGAGCCCCGAAAGGGCGAAGCAATCCAGGAAGAAGAACATCTGGATCGCCACGACCGCTACGCGCTCTCGCGAGGACGGAATTATCCATTGAGGCGGAAGATCGACCGGCTCCCATGCCGGCCCCAGCGCGGACCTCGCCGCCTGCTGGTTTGCCGCCATTGTCGCGCCGCACCCCATCAGCCGGCAAATCGGGCATCCGGCAGACCGGTCACGCCAGGGTAGGCGGCGAAGAGCGCGCCCGCGAGCGGCTCGCTCTCCAGCTTCTCGAGCGACATCCGGTATTTCGCGGTCGTGATGTAGAGCGTGTCCATGCGCGCGCCGCCGAATGCGACGCAGGTCGGCTGCGAAACGGGCAGTTCGAGCACGCGATCGATGCGACCTTTAGGGTCGTAGCGGATGACGCGTCCAGACGGCGGCTGCGTCAGCCAATACCCGCCATCCGTATCGACCGCGGCGCCGTCCGGCGCGCCCTCGCCCTCACGCAACTCGATGAACACGCGTCGATTGCGCAGCGCGCCGTCCGCCGGGTCGAAGTCCCACCCCCAGACGGTCCGGCGCGGACTGTCGGCGAAGTACGCCGTGGCGCTGTCGGGGCTGAACGCCAGGCCGTTCGAAGCGTAGATGCCCTCGACCATCCTGTGGCAGGACAGATCGGGATCGAGGCGGTAGAGCGACCCGGTCGGCGCCGTCTCAGGGTCGTGCAGGCTGCCCGCCCAGAACCGCCCCTGGCGGTCGGTCCGGCCGTCGTTGAACCGGGTGTCCGGGGCGTCCCGCTCCGGCTCGACGATCGGCGTGAAGCGCGTGTTGGCTGGATCGAAGAAGAAGAAGCCGGTGCGCAACGCGACGACCATGCCGCCGTCGCGCCGCAGGGCCAGGCTGCCGACGTCCGCCGGCGTCGTCCAATGGCGGTCCTGCCCGGTCGCCGGGTCATAGCGATGGATCTCGCGGGCCTTGATGTTGACCCAGTAGAGGACGCTGTCCTCGGGGTCCCAGACCGGCCCCTCCGCCAGCTCGGCGTGGCAATCGAGCACGCATTCCACAGCCATCAATTCCTATTCTTCCCTTGATGTTCCAGTGCCTTGAGAATGGCGATCGCCGTCGCCTCCCATTCCACCTCCGGTGTTTGATTGTACCAGCTTTGGTGTTTTGAAGGGCAGATCGACATCACCTTGCCGCAGGGCAACTCGGCGAGGTAGGTGTGCCCGACGACTTGACCGATCCCGACTTCCTCTAGCTCCGAGAGGTTCAGAGCGCGTGCCAATCCATGTAGAGCCTTTTTGCCGCAAGGTATGGCCACATCCGGTTTCAAATCGTCCATGATATCCCTGGTCATGGCGTCTTCGTGTCGCCAAATTGCGGCGCCCTCCAGTGAGTTGTCTTGATCACCCACCCAGCCCTCGCGGCTCTTGTAGCGGACAACCTGTGTGAGGAGCGCATGGGTGCCAAGCCTGAAACTTCCGCCAAGCGATCCAGAGAGGTAGCGATCGCCGAACCGCTCGATGTTGCGCCAGAATGTCGGCGATCTGCTTGTGCGCTCGTTGAAAGGCATCCTGTCAAATACCACCGGTTGGCCCGCAGCATTCCTGTGTTCGTCATCAAACCGACAGCGGAAAAAGCTGTCGTAGTCTTCGAAGTTATCAGCAGGACTTGGGAACTCTTCCCACGGATCAAAGCCCGGGTTAAGGCCGACAAAGACAAGATTCAAGCTTGACCGCTTGCCCGAGAATGGCTCGGGCAATTGAAAGGTAAGATCCGACCTACCGTTCTCCTCGGCGCAAATCTGCTGCCATCGGACGAAGGGATGGCAAGGGTGATCAGGATGTCGATACGCGTTAATGCCGTCGTCGAATACGCGACGGGAGAGCGAGCGGCTGAACTCCATCATTACCGTCCGGTTACAGGTGAAAATGCCTCGCAGGTCTAGCTGGTGAGCGGAGCGGTCGCAAGGGCATCGCGTCAGTTCTCTTCGCCCAACCCAGCTGTCCGACACGGCCTATACCGCGGTCGAGTGCCGTAGCGGCGGCAGCGCTGCCGATGTGCACAGCCAACGTGCATTGCCGCTTTCCCAGCATAGATCCAGCAACCTCGAGGTTACGGCCGGATGCCGCGCAGGCGCTCGTTGCGCCGCCGCAGCAGCTCGAGCGCGGTCAACAGCAGCACCGAGAGCAGGATCAAGAGGCTCGCCGCCGCGGCGATCACCGGGCTGATGTTCTCGCGGATGCCATTGAACATCTGGCGCGGCAGGGTGCGCTCGGCGGGGCCGGTCAGGAACAGCGCCACGACCACCTCGTCGAACGAGGTGACGAACGCAAACAGGGCGCCCGAGATCACGCCCGGCAGGATCAGTGGGAGAATGATCCGCAGGAACACGGTCGTGGGCGGCGCGCCGAGGCTCGCGCCAGCGCGCGCCTGGGTGTGATCGAAGCCCTGCAGCGTGGCGCTTACCGTGATCACGACGAACGGCGCAGCCAGCGTGGTATGCGCCAGAGTGAGACCGAGCAGGCTGCTGGTCAGGCCGAACGGCGCGTAGGCGAAATACACCCCGACCGCCACGATCACGAGCGGCACCACCATGGGCGAGACGATCAGGCCCATCAGGAGCGTCTGACCGGGCAGCCGGGCGCGGGTCAGGCCGAGCGCGGCGAGCGTGCCGAGCACGGTCGCGAGCAGCGTCGTGGCGCTGGCCACGATGAGGCTGTTGCGCAGCGACAGCCGCCAGGGCGCGGAGGTGAAGAACTCCTGGTACCAGCGCAGCGACAGGCCCGGCAGAGGGAACGTCAGGAACGTGCCGGCGCTGAACGAGAGCGGCACGATGATCAGGATCGGCAGGATCAGAAAGCCGAGCACCGCGAGCGCCACCGCCCACAGGGCAAAGCCGCGCGCCCGCTCCCCGAGGCTCGTCGAGGACGCGGCTGCCGCCATGGTCAGTTCAGCTTCAGCCGGTCAATGCCGACCAGACGCGCGTACACCGCGAACAGCAGCAGGGTCGCGACCAGCAGCACCGCGCCGAGCGCCGAGGCCATGCCCCAGTTGACCGTCTGGTTGGTGTAGAAGGCGACGAAGTAACTGATCATCTGGTCGTTCACGCCGCCGACCAGCGCAGGCGTGATGTAGTAGCCGATCGCCAGGATGAACACGAGCAGGCAGCCGGCGCCGATGCCCGGCACGGTCTGGGGCAGATAGACCCGCAGGAACGCGCGTATCGGGCCAGCGCCGAGCGAGGCGGCTGCCCGCATGTACTGCGGGGGAATCCCGCGCATCACGCTGTACAGCGGCAGCACCATGAACGGCAGCAGGATGTGGGTCATCGCGACGTACAGACCGAAGCGGTTGTAGACCAGCTGCAGCGGTCGGTCGGTGATGGCGAGCGCTTGGAGGAAGCCGTTGACCGGGCCCTCCCGCTGCAACAGCACGACCCAGGCGGCGGTACGCACCAGAAGCGAGGTCCAAAACGGCATCAGCACCAGGATCATCAAGAGATTGCTGACCCGCGGCGGCAGCGAGGCCAGCTGGTACGCGAGCGGATAGCCGAGGACGAAGCAGAGCGCCGTGACAACGAAGCTGATCCAGAACGTGCGCAGCAGGATGTCGAGGTAGATCGCCTGCTCCGGCGGTGCGCGCACGATCTGGCCGGCGGGATCCTGCTGGCGGTCCAGAGCGGCCAGAATGTAGAGTGGCGTCCAAGGGGCCGCGGCGCGCTGGATCACGGCCCAGGTCGCGGTCTCGCCCCAGCGCGGATCGAGCCCGATCAGGGTCTCGCGCCAGGAGCCGGCGGGCTCGTGGGGAAGCTTGCGCCCGGCCGACAGCAGCAGACTGCGAAATCCGGGCAGGTCGTAGGCCAGCCGCTTGGCCGGAATCGCGAGCATGCGGGCGTCATACGCCTGGCGCAACTCGGCCGCGAAGCTGGCGAAGGTCTGCTCGTCGGGCAGGCGCTCGCCGTCCCATTGCCGGATCCGCGCCGCGGTCTCTGGCATGACCGCGCGCAGCTCGGGATTGTCGACGCTGCGCACGAGCATCCCGGCGATCGGCAGGAGGAAGAAGGTCAGCAGGAACAGGAACAAGGGCGCGAGCAGCAGCGCCGCCTGTGCCTGGCGCAGGCGCTCGCTCCGCCGCAGCCGGCGCCGGAGCGCCGCCCGCTCCCGGGCGGCGTCCGCGGTCAGCGCGGCCGGCGCTGCGATCACCTCGAGGCGGGGTGAGGCGTTACTGCGCTGCCGCCCACGCCGTGAACCGTTCGGTCAACGGCTCCACGTTCTCGACCCAGAACTCGGTGTCGAGCTCGATCGCTCCCTTGAGATTGTCGGGCGCGGTCGGCAGGTCGCGCAGCAGCTCGGGGGCGATCTCATCGGCAGCGCCGATGTGAGTGACGCCGTAGGCGATCGCCTCGGGCAGCTTGCTCTGATGCTCCGGCTGGCTCGCGAACGCGATGAACTTCAGCGCCGCATCCTTATGCGGTGTGCCCTTGAGGATCACCCAGCTGTCGACCGCGTAGATGCTCCCCGGCCAGACGATCTTGAAGTTGCGGCCATCGTCGCGATTGGCCGCCGAGATCCGGCCGTTCCAGGCGTTGGTCATGACGACCTCGCCCGAGGCGAGCAGCTGGGGCGCCTGGGCCCCCGCCTCCCACCAGATGATGTCGCCCTTGATCTCGTCCAGCTTGGCGAACGCGCGGTCCACGCCCTCTGGCGTGCGCAGCACCTGGTAGACCTGGTCGGGGGGAACGCCGTCGGCCATCAGCGCCGCTTCGAGCGTGTACTTCGGATGGCGCCGCAGGCCCCGCTTGCCGGGGTACTTGTCGGTATTCCAGAAATCGGCCCAGCTCTGCGGCGGATCCTTGGTGATCTTGGCTCCGTCGTAGGCAAGCGCGGTCGACCAGACGATGGTGCCGACGCCGCAGTCGTTGACCGCGGCCTCGATGAACTGCTCCTTGCCGCCGATCGCCGCCCAGTCGACCGGCTCATAGAGCCCCTCCTCGCAGCCGATCACCAGCTCTTCGGCCTCGACCTGAACCACGTCCCACTCATGGCCGCCCCCCTCGACCTTGGCGCGGATCGTGCCGACGCCGCCGTTCCAGACGTCCTCCACCAGGTCGATGCCGCTCTCTTGCTTGAACGGCTCGAAGTACACCTTGCGCTGGGCGTCCTGGTAGGCGCCTCCGAAGGAGGTTACGGTGAGATCGGCGCCGAGCGCCGGTCCGGCGGCAAGCGCCAGCAGCGCGCCGACCGGCATTGCCAAACCGCCAATTCGCCAGTGTCGGATCATGATGCTCTCCCTTCGACTTGATTGACCGGCGCCATCGGCGTCGTCTGGCCGACCAAGGTCGCCAATTCGCGGGCGTGCGGCAAGAGCGTTGTTGGATGAAGGAGGGTCGGCCACGCCCGCGCCGCGCGCACGCGGCCCTCAGCCTACATCGAGCGCCCGGCAGTCCTCGACGCTCCAGCCGATCTTGATCGCCGCGCCGACCTCCAGATGCACCTGGCCGGCGGCGTTGGGCACCTTGATGACGAAGTCGTCGCAGCCGCACGCGCGGACGCGCATGCGCGTGTGGTCGCCGTGATAGATCAGCTCCTCGACGTGGGCATCGACCACGTTGGGGCAGCGTGCCGGGTCCGGATCGATCAGCACGCGCTCGGGCCGCAGCGACAGGGTCGAGCGGCTGCCGAGGCCCTCGATATTGACCGCGAGCGCCCTCACCTCGCTGCCCTCGACCACGACTACGCAGGCCGAACCGGCGACCTCGCGCACCGTGCCGAGCAGACGGTTGTTCTCGCCGACGAACTGGGCGACGAAGGCGCTCTGCGGCCGCTCGTAGAGGTCCTGCGGCGTCGCCACCTGCTGGATCATCCCGTGGTTCATGACGGCGATGCGGTTCGACATGGTGAGCGCCTCGGACTGGTCGTGGGTGACGTAGACCACGGTGACGCCCAGGCGCTCGTGGATGTGCTTGATCTCGTATTGCATCTGCTCGCGCAGCTGCTTGTCGAGCGCGCCGAGCGGCTCGTCCATCAGGACCAGCTTGGGCTCGAACACGAGCGCGCGCGCGACCGCGACCCGCTGCTGCTGACCGCCCGACAGCTGGGCCGGCCGGCGCTGGCCGAAACCCGCCAGCTGGACCATATCGAGCGCCTTTTTCACCCGCGCCGCGATCTCGGCGGGCGCGGTCTTGCGCACCTCGAGCGGGAACGCCAGGTTCTCGTTCACCGTCATGTGCGGGAACAGCGCGTAGTTCTGGAACACCACGCCGATGTCGCGCCGGTGCGCCGGGACGTTGCTGATCGGGCGGCCATCCAGGATGATCTCGCCCCGTGTCACGGCCTCGAAGCCCGCGAGCATCATCAGGCAGGTGGTCTTGCCCGATCCGGATGGGCCGAGCAGAGTCAGGAACTCGCCGCGCGCCACCTCCAGATTGAAATCGCGCACGACCAGCGTG
The DNA here is from genome assembly GCA_046732855.1 of Pseudomonadota bacterium. Classification (GTDB taxonomy): domain Bacteria; phylum Pseudomonadota; class Alphaproteobacteria; order Geminicoccales; family Geminicoccaceae; genus JBKPNX01. The sequence goes on along the minus strand of JBKPNX010000133.1, from coordinate 20,211 downwards.
TCGCCGTCGTAGGTCTTCTGCACGTCGACGAATCGGACGTACGCCTGGTTCTGCACCCGCCTCCTCGCCTCACCCGTCGGCTGGTCCGCCGCGCCTGCGCCTCGCTCTGCCGCTTTGACCCGACGGCGCGGCCGAACCGGCCGCTTCAGCTGGGGCACAGATTTAGGCAACGCCTCGGGTGCATCGCAACCCCGATCCGCCGGGCGACGGTCCTCGTCTGCGGTTCCTCGACCGGAGACGCTGAACTGAATCCCGTTTGCGTTCGGTGATCCCGGGCCAGGCGGCTACCCCCTCATCCGGGGTGATCGCTCGCCAGCCGCAGGTGGCGACGAGCCATTGCCGCGCTCCGCTTTTGCTGTCTGCTGAGTTCAGTATTTGCGATCTGCTGGGGTCAGACAGTGACCATGAGCCGGATGCGCTGGAAGGAGAGCTCGTTCAGGCACTCGATCTCCATGAGTTCCTCGACGCTGGCGAAGCCGCCGTTAGCGTCGCGGAAATCGATGATGCTCTCGGCCACCGTCTCGCTGACGCCGATCAGCCCGATCAGCTCCTCCGCGCTGGCCCTGTTCAGATCCAGCGGCTCGCCGGCCAGCATTTGCTCCTGAGCCATGATGTCCTCCCGCCCGCCGGGAGCCTGTGCGCTTCAGGCTCATTGCCCCCGCCAACGCTGCAACGCTCGGCCCCCGGTGCAACGCTCGCGCGCCGATTAAGTTCCAGCGTTACTGCAAGCCATCTAGATAGGGGTGATCAAAATCACACCAGTACTGACGGTCAGTCGGCCAGCGGGGAAGCGTAGCGTCGCAAGTAGTCCCGCCGAGGTCGGTGGTCGAACGCGTCAGGCCGAGTAGTGCTCGGCGGGCGAGCACCATGAGCAGGCGTTTCTCGATCAAGACAGTGCTTCGCCGGCCCGCCGGAGCTGATAGGCGAGTGATCCGCGCCGGTCAGGCCGGCCGCCCCCGACGTGGTGAAACGAAGGCTATCACCTCGCCAAACCCATGGCTAAATCCTCAGAGCCGGATCGGCCCTGAGCCAGCTCGGGCTGCTTCTCGCCCTGGACCGGAGCGCGTCTGACCTCTCCCGGCTGGAAGAAGCAGCGGATCGTTCCGGCGTACTCGCACACGTGATAGTCCCCGTCGGGCGAGGGGACCTGCGCCAGAGCGCCGGGCGGAACCGGCAGCCAGGTGTCTTTGATCACCTCCGTCTCCCACAGGCCCGTCCGCTGGTTGTAGCGCGCCGCCGCCGGTCGGCACTCGGCGCTGCCGCAGCAGGACACGCCGGCGCTGCTCTTGAGCCCCGTGTACCAGTCGTGGCCCGCGCTCGGAGAGGCGAGGCCGGCGGCGCAGACGTACGCCAATCCTGCGATCAGGAGGAAACGCTGGGCCATGACCTTACCCCTCGTCAGAGACTCGGCGGGACGCCGCCGCCGTGACCAGGCCCGCCCGAGGAAACTTAGGCCGACAGCTTAGCGCATCGCACCAGGCCATGCAGCACCTTCCGCTTCGACCCACTCCGTTGCAAGCCCGCCGACAGAATTTCCGGCAGCGTCCGGACTTGACTTATTCCAGGCTGGCTTGATTATTATGGCTGATGAGTTGGTAGACTGCGGTCAAAATTTACGCAAATTACAACGTGGCCTCGCAAACAAAGAGATAAGAGCCCCGGGCGTGCAACTTGGTGAGAACATTACCTAGCTGGCCCATATGGATTTCCAGGGTATGCCCGCCGTCTATCTCAATAACTGGATTGCCGAGAAGCAGAACTACCATTACGAACGGGACGACGGGCGTGGCTACAGACAGCCACCGGGCTGTGACCAGGACAAAGGTCTGCGGACACTTCACCGAGGTGATCTGGAAGACCACGCAATATGTGGGCTGCGGGCTGGCGGTAGTTGCTGCCTCGCAAGAAGGCTATTTGGTCTGCGACTACTATCCGCTGGGCAACGTGCCGGGCTACAAGCCCTATTGATGGGCCCGCGCCCCGGGCGAGATCCTTCAGCCAGCGCCTTGGGCCGGTCAGGCGTGGGGAATACCATCTTAGGCATACGCTCAGCGTGCGGTCGGGGAGCGCGTGGCACGGGCGAGGGGCGTTCCGCCGCTCCGACGCGAGGAGCTCGCCAAGTGAAGCCATAGAACCTCAGATGCGCACCCCGCTTGGGGATTCTGCGCGAAGCTTCGAGTTCGTCTGATGGCCAACGGCTGAGATGCCGTGAGCCGGCGTCGGTGATCAAGCGTAATCGAGCGGCAGGGCGGTCGTGTATTTGATCTGCTCCATGGCAAAGCTGGAGCTGACGTCGGACAGCTCGATCTTGCCGATCAGCTTTTTGTAGAACCGGTCGTACGCCTCGATGTCGGGGACCACCACGCGCAGCAGGTAATCGACTTGGCCGCTCATACGATAGAACTCGACCACCTCGGGCAGATCACGCACCGCATCGGCGAAGCGTTCGAGCCATTCGAGCCCGTGCTGGTTGGTCCTGATGAACACGAAGGCGGTCACGCCGACGTTGACCTTGCGGTTGTCCACGAGGGCGACGCGGCGGCGGATGATCTTCGCCTCCTCGAGCTTCTGAATGCGTCGCCAACACGGCGTCGCGGAGAGCCCGACCTTCCGCGCGATCTCCGCGACCGGCATGGTCGCGTCTTCCTGGAGCAGGGCCAGAATCTGGCGATCGGTGGCATCCATCTGGAGGCCTCTGGTTGGAAGTTATATCCGCCAGGAGGAGTATAGCGGCTCCTCTCATACTAAGATTGCTGCCAGGCGCAGTAAATAGGAAAATTTTTTTCTAATTGGCCCTGAGATCGGTGATTGCGTCGCGGGTCCCGTCGGCCTAGCTCTTCGGTTCGGACCTCTCCGGAGTGGACCGTGTCGCCCCAGGCCAGAAGTGAGCGCCCCGCGAGTGGATGCCGGTTGGGCCGGCGGCACGGTCAGCGCGGGGCACGCCGCACATGATCCCGGTGGTCGTCGATCCCAAGCAGGTCGCGATCGCGCTGGTCGGCCGGGGCAACGCGGCCGAACGACGCCTCGAGCTGCTGCGAGAAGGCGGCGCCGAACGCTTGAGCATCTTTTCGGACCGGCCCTCGCCCGGGCTCACGGCGCGCGCCGTCGGGCGGCTGCATCGCCGGCTGCCCGACGGCGCGGATCTGGCAGCAGTTGCGCTCGTCTGGATCGTCGACCTGCCGCTCGCCGAGGCCGCGCCCCTCGCCCGAACGGCCCGCGCCGCGGGCTGCTTGGTCAACGTCGAGGACGTCATCGCGCTTTGCGACTTCCACAACCCGGCTCAGGTACGCCGCGGCGATCTGCTGCTGACCGTGTCCACCGGCGGCAGGAGCCCTGGCCTCGCGGCGCGGATCCGCAGCGAGCTGGCATGCGCCTTCGGGCCGGAATGGGCGGAGCGCCTGGATGCGATCGCGCGCAGACGCGCCGGCTGGCGGCGTCGCGGCCGCCCGCTCGGCGAGCTGGCCCGCCTGACCAATGCCACCATCGATGGCCATGGCTGGCTGCGCCGGGAGCGCGCAGCGTGAGCGTGCTCGGCCATCTCGACGACCTGCGCCGCGCCTGCGAAGGCCTCGAAGGCCTCGCGCTGCTGCGCGCATTGCTGAGCGAGGGGCCGCTCGCCGGCCGTACGGCGCTGGTCTCCTCGTTCGGCGCCGAGAGCGCCGTGTTGCTCGACATGGTCGCGACGATCGATCCGGCGATCCCGGTGATCTTCCTCGACACCGGCAAGCTGTTTCCCGAGACCCACGCCTATCGCGAGGAGCTGGTCGATCTGTTGCGCCTGCGCGACGTGCGCGTGGTCGGCCCGGGCGCCCCGGCGCTCGCGCGTCACGACCCCGAGGGCGAGCTGTGGAGCCGTGAACCCGACCTGTGCTGCCACATCCGTAAGACCGAGCCGTTGCAGGAGGCGCTCGCAGGCTTTGCGGCCTGGATCACCGGACGCAAGCGTTTCCAGGCCGGATTGCGCAGCGAGCTGCCGACGATCGAGGCGGAGTGGTCGAGCGGGCGGATCAAGCTCAACCCGCTGGCGCTGTGGTCCGCCGACGACATCGAGCGCTACCGGCTGCTGCGCAACCTGCCCAAGCACCCGCTGGTCGACCAGGGCTACCGCTCGATCGGCTGCGTCACCTGCACGCGCCCGGTCACGGCGGGGGAGGGCGCGCGCGCGGGCCGCTGGTGGGGCCTGGACAAGACCGAGTGCGGCATTCACCTGGCGGGCGCGGCGGCGTGAGAGTGCAGCTCGAATTGCCCGAATTCGCGCCGGGCAGCGTCTGGCTGGTCGGCGCCGGGCCGGGCGACCCCGGCCTGCTCACGCTGCACGGCGCTCATGGGCTGGGCTGCGCCGACGTCGTGCTGCACGACGCCCTGGTCGCGCCCGAGATCCTGGCGCTTGCCGGCCCCGCCGCCCGGGTCGAGCCGGTCGGCAAGCGCTCCGGGCGCCCCGGAGCGGCGCAGCTTCGGATCAACCAGCGCCTGATCGAGCTCGCGCGGACCGGCCTGCGCGTGCTGCGCCTCAAGGGCGGCGATCCGTTCGTGTTCGGTCGCGGCGGCGAGGAGGCGCTCGCGCTCGTCGCGGCCGGCGTGCCGTTCCGGGTGGTACCGGGGATCACGTCCGGGATCGGCGGCCTCGCCTACGCCGGCATCCCGCTGACCCATCGCACGCTCTCGCCCTCCGTCGCGCTGGTCACCGGGCACGGCGCCGGGGGCGGCGTGCCGCGCGAGATCGACTGGGCGGCGCTCGCGCGCGGCGCGCGCACGCTCGTCCTGTACATGGCGCTCGGGCGTCTCGCGGAGATCGCCGAAGCCCTAATCGCCGGGGGCCGCGCTGCCGACGAGGCGGTGGCGCTGCTCGGCGATGCGACCACGGCGCGCCAGCGCTGCGTGCGCACGACCCTCGGCAGGGCGGCTGCGGACGCCGCCGACCTTCAGCCCGGCGCCCCGACGCTCATCGTGATCGGGCCCGTGGTTGGCCTCGGCGCGCTTCTCGCCATGAGCCAGCAGATCGCACCGGCACGTCTCGTCCACCGGCCCGTGCCCGAGGCCGCCGGCGCGCGCGGAGGATGGCCATGACCGCTGCTCTGCCCCTGCTCCCGGAAACGGCGCCATTCGCGCCCGAGCACATCGAGGCGCTGAACGCGGTCATGGCGCGCACCAACGCCGAGCAGCGGCACTGGCTGAGCGGCTTTCTCGCCGGCTACCATGCCGCAACCGGCGGCGCGCAACTCGCCGCGCCCGCCGCCGCGCCGCGCACCAGGATTCCGCTGACGATCCTCTACGCCACCGAATCGGGCAATGCCGAGGGCATCGGCGCCGACCTCAAGAAGGCTGCCGTCAAGCAGGGGTTTGCCGCCCGGCTGCTCGACATGGCCGAGGTCAGCCCGGCAGAGATCGCAGATCAGCGCAACCTCCTGGTCATCGCCAGCACCTGGGGCGAGGGCGATCCGCCCGAGCGCGCCGCCGAGTTCTATGAGGCGCTCATGGCCGAGGACGCGCCGCGTTTCGAGGCGGCGCGCTTTGCCGTGCTCGCGCTCGGCGATTCGAGCTATCTCAACTTCTGCGAGGTGGGGCGGCGCATCGATGCCCGCCTCGAGGCGCTGGGCGGCGAGCGCATCGCGCCGCGGGTCGAGTGCGATCTCGACTATGAGGCCCAGGCGGCGGCTTGGTCGGACAGCGCGCTCGAGGAGCTGGCCAAGCGCGCCGAGCCACACCCGGCAGCGGTCGTCCGCGGCGGCGACATCATCCACGTCGACTTCGCCGCGCCGGCGGCGTCGCTCTATTCCAAGGCCAATCCGTTTTCGGCCGAGATCACCGAGAGCATCAATCTCAACAGCAGCCGCTCGACCAAGCAGACGATCCATCTGGAACTGTCGCTCGCGGGTTCAGGGCTGACCTTCGAGCCCGGCGATTCGCTCGGCATCGTGCCGGAGAACGAGCCGGCTATGGTCGAGGCGGTGCTGCGCGCGGCGAGTCTCGATAGCGATGGCGCGCTGCGCACCCAGCTCGCGAGCGAGTTCGACATCACGGTTCTGTCGCGCCAGGTGATGGAGGCGTACGCCGGGCTAAATCCCGACCCGCGGCTGCGCGACGTGCTCGCGGGCGACGCCTGGCGCACGTACGTCGAGGGTCGGCAGATCGTCGATCTGCTCGAGGATTTCCCCGCTGCGCTGACGCCTTCGCAGCTGACCGGTCTTTTGCGCAGGCTGCCGCCGCGTCTTTACTCGGTGGCCTCAGCGCTCGCGGCGAGCCCGGACGAGGCGCATCTCCTGGTCGGCGTGGTCCGCTACGACAGTCACGGCCGCGCGCGGCGCGGCGTCGCCTCGGGCTTCGTCGCCGACCGGCTGCGGACCGGCGACCGGCTCCAGGTCTACGTCAAGCCGAACAAGAACTTCCGCCTGCCGGACGAGCCGGACCGTCCGGTCATCATGATCGGTCCCGGCACCGGCGTCGCGCCGTTTCGCGCGTTTGTGCAGCAGCGGCAGGCAACCGGGGCCGGCGGGCGCAACTGGCTGTTCTTCGGCGAGCGCAACTTCACCCACGACTTCCTCTACCAGCTCGAATGGCAGGACTGGCTGAAGGATGGCGCGCTGACCCGGCTCGACCTCGCATTCTCGCGCGATCAGCCGGAGAAAATCTACGTGCAGCACCGGCTGCGGCAGCGCCGCGCCGAGCTGTTCGCCTGGCTCGAGGACGGCGCGCACCTCTACGTCTGCGGCGATGAGAAGGCGATGGCCAAGGATGTCCACGCGACGCTCGCCGCGATCGTCGCCGACCGTTCCGGGCGCTCGCCGGAATCGGCCGAGGCCTACCTCGTCGACCTCAAGAAGCAGCGGCGCTACCAGCGCGACGTCTACTAGGAGCCGGCCTCCAGCAAAAGGGGAGTGATCGACATCCTCGTCATTGCGAGCGCCGGAAGGCCGCGAAGCATCAGGAGCATGCGCGATCATCTGGATCGCCACGACCGCTGCGTGGTCTCGCGATGACGGGGAACGAAGCGCACCACTTTGTGATTCCGAGTACCAGGAGCCGCCATCCATGAGCGCACCGCCGTCAAAAAACGAGTCGATCAAGGAGGCGAGCCGCTTCCTGCGCGGCGGCATCGCGGATGGTCTGGCCAAGGCCGAGACCGGCGCGATCGCCGAAGATGACGCCCAGCTCACCAAGTTCCACGGCACCTATCTGCAGGACGACCGCGACCTGCGCCCCGATCGGCGCAAGAAGAAGATGGAGCAGGCGTATTCGTTCATGATCCGGGTGCGCGTGCCGGGCGGCGTGTGCACGCCCGCCCAGTGGCTCGCCATGGACCGGATCGCGACCGACTACGGCAACGGCACGCTCCGGCTCACGACGCGCCAGGCATTCCAGTTCCACGGCGTGATCAAGAGCAATCTCAAGCGCAGCATGCAGGCGATCAACACGGCGCTCCTCGACACCGTGGCGGCGTGCGGCGACGTCAATCGCAACGTCATGTGTAACCCGAATCCGTACCAGTCGCGGGCGCACGCGGCGGCGCTCGAGCTGGCGCGCGCGATCAGCAACCATCTGAGCCCGCGCACCGCCGCCTACCACGAGATCTGGCTGGACGGCGAGAAGGTGGTCGATACACAAGTGGACGAGGAGCCGATCTACGGTCGCCACTATCTGCCGCGCAAGTTCAAGACCGTGGTCGCCGTGCCGCCGTCCAACGACGTCGACGTATTCGCGCAGGACCTCGGCTTCATCGCCATCACGGGCGAAAACGATGAGGTGGTCGGCTACGACGTCGCCGTCGGCGGCGGCATGGGCATGACGCATGGCGAGCCCGAGACGTTCCCGCGCACCGCCGACGTCATCGGCTTCTGCCGGCCCGAGCAGGCCGTCGACGTCGCCGAGAAAGTGGTCCTCGTCCAACGCGACTACGGCGATCGCAGCAATCGCAAGCACGCCCGGCTCAAGTACACGATCGAGGACCGCGGCATCGACTGGTTCCGCGCCGAGGTCGAGCGCCGCCTGGGCTACGCCCTCGAGGCGCCGCGGCCGTTCGCCTTCGAGCACACCGGCGACCGCTACGGCTGGGTGCAGGACCACGAAGGTGCCTGGCACTACACGCTGTTCGTGCAGAACGGCCGCGTGCTGGACCGGCCGGACCAGCCGATGCGCACCGGGCTTGCCGAGATCGCCCGCGTGCACAAGGGCGACTTCCGCCTGACCGCCAACCAGAATCTGATGATCGCGCGCGTGCGGCCGCGCCAGAAGCGCGCGATCGAGCGGCTGCTCGCGCAATACCGGCTCGACAACGACCACAGCGCGCTGCGGCTGAACGCGCTCGCCTGCGTCGCGCTGCCGACCTGCGGCCTTGCGCTGGCCGAGAGCGAGCGCTACCTGCCGGACCTGGTGACGGCGCTCGAAGAGGTGACCGACCGCGCCGGTCTGCGCGACGACGACATCGTGATCCGCATGACCGGCTGCCCGAACGGCTGCGCGCGTCCCTATCTCGCCGAGATCGGCCTGGTCGGGCGGACCCCGGGCAAATACAACCTCTACCTTGGCGCTGCCTTCGACGGCTCACGCCTCAACAAGCTGTACCGCCAGGACGTCGGCCACGACGAGATCGTCGCGGCGCTGACGCCGCTGATCGAGCGCTACGCCAAGGAGCGCGAGCCCGGCGAGCGCTTCGGCGACTTCGTGATCCGCAAGGGCTACATCGCGCCAACCACTTCCGGCCGCGACTTCCACGCCAACCTCAGCGCGGACCTCGCCGCCTAGTCGTGGATGTCTGACGGATGGTGCCCCCGCTGCCCGACAGATGGGTCGGCTGTCCAGACCGGCGGTCGTTGGCTCTTAGCCGTTCCAGAGCCCGGAGAACGGGAGCGTCCACTACTGGAGCCGGGATCACGGGTGGATCGTCGGGGTCTAAGGCAACGATATCAGGATCGTTCACGCCGATTTGCCAAGCGTGCCGAGCTTCCAGGTCATACTTGCATATCACATGCTCGGTCATCAGTTCGGGGAGGTCGTCTTTCGGATGAATCATGCCAGGTGCAAGGGTATAGCGGCGGCTACGTTCGGGCACGCCTCCTTTCGGACGAACGATGGCAGGTGCAAGGATGTAGCGGCCGCCAAGTCGATATGCTTTTAGAAAGGTGTCCAGGTTCTCGCTGCTCTCCGGCGTCATCCATAGAATGCGGGAAACAAAGAAAAACTGCTTGTCCGGTCGAAGCTGCTCTGCATCATCATGCCGTGAGCCGATCACAACGGCGTAGTGACTTGGATTGGCGGCACTGACGCCTCGAATGATTGAGACGCGAAGAGCTCTCCGCTCATCAACCTTCCCGAGGCGCGCCTCCAAAGCCGCGAATATATCGTTGGCCGGCGCGCCCTCTCGAAACATCAACCCCAGGATGGGTGGGTAGGTCTCAACATCGTCGGTGTGTTGGAAAAATACACCTGCCCACTTCGCCTCATCCCATTTGGCTACATCGATCAGCGACATCACGCGGATGTCTGAGTGGCGGAGTTTCGAGCGATCAAGCAGCTCCGGCGGCGGATCTCCCTCTCCAAACTTTAGTGGGATGGCTGGGGTCGAATGCTTCGGAGGCGCCTCGAGCGTTTCTTCACGCCTCAGGGGGTATGATCGATCGCCATCCCCAATCCAATCATCTGCTTTGAATTTCGGCGTGCTACCGAAAACTCTGCCGGTCAGCAGCGGCACGTTAGAGAAGGTGATCGCTCTTGCGAATCCCCGTTCCTCTCCAAGAACTTGCTCAGCCCACTCCTCAGGATTCGAGGGCGAGAACACGGCAATTGCCAACTCGAGAACGGTGCGGCTCAGCCATTCTGGATAAGCCTCAAGGTCCTTACGCGAGCTAAAGTCTAGCGTAGTTCCATGAGTGATGACCGCTTGCCTTGTTCCGCGAACCGTCTCAAAGGATAAAGTAGGTAGTCCGATATACTCCGATGACTGCCGCACAATTACCTTGAAATGATCTACATTCGGCCAGATCCGATGATCAAGGCTGGTTGAGAGTAAGCTCTCAAGCGCACCTAAGAGAGATTCCGCAATTGCGACGGCAGTGAGATCATTGGCTGCGGAGACAAAAATCCTACAACCGATCACAACCGTCGACAGCTCGACGGTGTCATGGAGCGAGAATTCAGGCTTCTCCGGAAGCCCGTATCTCTCTCTCTGCCGCGCCCAATCCTCGAAGAATTTGCCGATCTCCTGTTCCGTTTCAGAGGCGGGGATAGAACCTTCTTCGCCAAGAGTATCTTCATGCCCGAGAGCTTTGAGGAGCGCGATCCTGGCATTCGGAAGACCGAGGCGCTCCAATGGATCCGGAAGGCTGGTCAGCTCAGAAAGATCGGCAAACCGCGTGGCAAGCAGCATCGAGCCAAGGATGACATCGTAAGAGATCCTATCTTCCCCCATCTGAGATTGCTGCTCATCCGTGACCGCGCCTTGCGACCATAGCATCATTTGCAGCTCGTAGGCCGCCAGGAATTGTGGAACTCGCCCGAGTTTTGCTTCCATTTCAGCAAGGCGACTCAGTGGTCTCCAGGCATATGGGCCGATGCCGCCATGCCGTTCGAAGGCGGCAAGCCCGTGGCTCGCAGCTGCCAGCGCAAAATTTCTTGCCGCCCAGTTCAGACCAGCCGCCTCATACGCGTAGCTGGAGCCAATCAACGCGAAAGCGAGATCAGCTTCATACTCCTTAAGAAATAGGCGATCAGATGCCCGGCCAAAATATCGTATCGCCTCGTAGAAAAAACCCTTCTCCAATTTTTGACAGGCACGGTGCAGGTACGCCTTGCCGCCTTCACCTTCGCTCTTTCTCGCCTCCAGAACTTCGACCATCTCCTCGAACAAGTTGTCGAAGGCTTCACTTTCGGGCGCGTGTTCCCCGACTCGGAAACAAGATCGAAAATCCTTTCGACATCGAAGCCCGTTAGCCCCTTCGCGTCTTCCAAAATTTGTCTTAATCCGGTCCAGACTTCATCGAACGCCGAAGCTATATCTGCCTCATAGAGGGCATTACCCATGTGGAGAATTAGCAGACTCGTTCTTGCCTCAAGTGCATTCGTCGGCCGGGCCTCAATCGCGGAAATGCGCTGAAGCTCTGAGACAAGCCGGGTGCGGCGAGCCTCCATCCTTGCGTCTTCCTCAGTGAGGAAGCCCTGCCCTAACGCGTGCCGAGCGAGCGAATAGAGGGTCACGACACCTTCGACGTCCACCGCGTTGTCTGAGCCGATCGCGAGCGCTTCCACTTGATCAAGAAGTTTGATGAACTCACCGAAGTCGTCGAACCAGAAGTAGGTCGTCCAAGCGTGGTTGTAGGCAATACGCGCCTGCTGTTGCCTGAAACCCGCTTGCTCGGCGATGCGCTTGGCTCGCAAGAACCTCCCGTCGACCTCCGCACGCGGTCTTCCCAAGCCTCGTGACAGCAGCGCTGCCCGAAGGCTGTCTTCTGCAAGTGCATATGGGGTATGGCGGTATCGCTCCGGGTCTTCGATCTGAGCATCGAGCTGTTGCAACTCAGCTAATCGCTCGGTGTCCTGCGGGCCTGTCTTTTCGATCCGAGTCGCCCGCACGTCAGTCATGCCTAGTGCCTCGATCGCGAGGCCGACGAGTTTGCGGTCGAATACCTGCTCGATTATCCAGGTCCGATCGAGAATCGTCACCCGGATGCCGGTATCGCGCGTCAGCTTGTCCTCTAACTCAGCTCGGTCCTTCTCGCGGGCATATTGGTTAGTAATGAAGTAGATGCGGGTGTAGTCTCGCCCGGTGCCGACGATGCTCGCCACATCATCGCGGACCTTCTGCTTCCACCTCTTCTTTGCGCTGAAGGCGAAGGCCCAACGCTCGCAGCCCGCCGCTGGCTCTCCCAGATACCAGCGCTGTGAAACCTCCTCGCTCACCGGATAGGTTTCGGAGTCAACTTTGGAGTCGCCGCCCCCGGTTGGCCCGGTCTGTGGCCGCAGATTCGGACAGATAGTCCGTTCAGCTAGCCGCCGGGCGAAGTACTCGAATTCTATCTCCTGTTTGCGGCTTGTGAGGGTGTCGAGGTGATGATCGAAAACCTCGCGCGCGATCGTCGGCTGGCTGTCAACCTGGGTATCAGAGAACAAGTGCGGTCTGCGCCCCTTCATGAACTCCGAAGGAAGCGGCACCCGGCGGCCTGCCGCCGCAGATGGATGCGAATCCGTGGCCATTCGCACATTTGCTACCTTAGTGGAGACCAACCGTGAAGTGAAAAGCGGAGACGCCAGCGTCGTCCATCTGACGCATATCATCCAACTACTCAAGGGTATCCCGCAGCCCCGGGGCAGGCTAGCGCGCTGCCGCCACCCAGTATGCCCTTTTCGGCGATGAAGTTGCTGGCGGCGCCGCGAACCCTCGAGCGCTCACGCGCGAGCGCTTTGGCGATTTCGTGTTCCGCACAGGCTACGTCGCGGCGACCGCTTCCGGCCGTGACTTCCACGCCAACCTCAACGCGGACCTCGCCGCGTAGACCAGAGCGGCATCACCCGCAGACACGAGCTCAGCGCGGGGTGGTCTGCACGCGCGTGCCGCAGGATCCGATCGGCGATCGCTCTCAGTGGCGCGACTGGGCGTAGTGACGCGCGAGCACATCGCCGCCGAAGTCGTTGGCGAGGTCCCGCCACACTGCGTGAATGTGGTTCGCTCCGCGCTGGCTGTTGTCGTATTCGATCAACACTCGCTCGCCCTGGATGCGGTAGTAGTGCGGCTGGCCGCGCTCGGCGCCGCCCGCCCAGAGGAAGCCCAGTCGGTCAAACTCCCGTTCGACCAGGCGCGCCTGCTGATCGGCCAGCTCGTCGGGCAGTCGTGCGAGATAGCAGTCGATCAGCTCGCGCAGGATCGAGGTCTGACCGGCATCGAGCATCGAGGCTGCGATTCCCTTGGGCTCGGCGCTGAAGCTCAAGGCGTCGAGGTGAGCCTCCTGCACGCCGAGCGTCGCCTCCAGCTGGGTCTGCATGTCGGCCACGAGCTGGGCGAGCCGGCCCTCGAACCGTCGGCGAAAGATGTCGGGGATCGGCAGCGTCCGGTCGCCGGTGCGGAGCTGCGGGCGGTTGCAGCCGACCAGATCGGTGGGCGCCACCGGCGAGACCAGCGCCCGCGCGCGCCGGGGCTCGTCGAGCGACCTGAACAGCTCGCGGCCGAGATCCTCCGCAGCGGCGAGCGGACGGTGCAGATGCGGGCCGAGGAGCGGGCTCACGGCCGGATCGGCGCCAAGAAAATTCGGGGTCGACGCGACCACCTCGCCGGCGATGATGGTGTAGTGCAGCGACACGTGGTGGCCGCCGAAGCGCCAGCCCCAGGGAGCGTCCCCGCCCGGCTCGCCGAAGATGGTGATGTAGTAGAGCAGCGGGTCGCGCCCGCGCTCGCGGCCGAAATCGACCGACCAGCCCTCCAGCTGATCCAGGATGTTGTCGAGGCCCATGATCACGGCGACGGTCACATAGCCTGCCGTGGACAAGCCGGTCGCGACCAGCCGATGGACGTTGCGATGCTGGGTTGCGCCCATCGCGGCGAGCGGCAGACCGCCGTGATCGGTCGGCGTGTAGTACCACAAGCGCCGCTCGTCCTCGTCGGGGAACGGCCGGCAGGCGATCCGGCGCTGCGCCTGATCCAGCGATTCGATCAACATGGCCGCCGCCTCGGCCATGCGCCCCGCGACGATCGACGTCATTGCTCCCTCCGCCCCATGCCGTGCCAACAGAAGCTCAGGATGGCCTTGGGCGCAAGCTTGCCGACTTGGACCGGCCATCCAGATGCGTGGCGGTGAGGCCGTCGGTCCCGAGGTCGACCACGCATCGGCTAATAGTGGAAAATCGTTTGGATTGCCTTCGGGAAGGCGTGCATCCTCCGCTGCCGTTGACGGCTCCGCGCCACGTCTGGTTGGACCTGTTGGACGCGTCTCGACAAGCTCACGGCGAGGTTTTCCGCCACGGCCGGGCGATTCGTGAGCAGCGGGGCAAAAGCCTGCTGGACGATTTCGTAGATGGTCACGCGCGTCAGCGCCTCCAGGGTCACGCTTCGCCGATGCCGGCGAGCAACCCGGTCTCGCCGAAGAAATCGCCCGGCGCCTGGCGGCAGCGTGCCGATCGGCTCGCCGAAAACGAGGGCAAGGATCGATAGAGCCGTGCTGAGATAGACGACACCGACAACGAGGTCCTGCAGAAGGCGGGCCTCCCGGGGCCGTCCCTCCAAGACGAGATAGATGCGCACGAAGCCGATCACCGCCCATGCCAGATGCACCCACCAGAGCAGCTTCGCGGATACGACCAGAAGCGAGCTGGCCTCGTCCGCTCCATCGCCTTCGAATTTGTGCGGAGCGATGTTGTTGCCGACCAGAATGGCGGTCATGACGAGGAAGAACGCGATCTGGACGACGAGGCGCGTGTTCGCGCGACGACCGGGAATCGGGTGCCAGACGACGATGCCGGCGACGCCGACCAAATTCAGTTGCACGAGTGGCGACGCAAGGAACGCATCAAGCGACATCTGAGCCATCACGTCCACCTCCCGATGAGGAGGATCGCCTGCGTTGCCGAATCACGGAAGAGCGTCCGCGCCGGCGCGCGCCGGCGCGGGCCATCTTTCTGGAGCAGTGCTTATTTGGGCATCGGAAGAACGAGCTCTTTCTCGCTCGTATCGACGACGAAGACGGCGAGCAGGCGAGCGGGCTCCGTGTCGCTCGCGTTCGCGCTCACGAGGTGACGGTCGCCGGGTTGCTCGGACCAGCTTTCGCCGGCGCGATAGGTGGTCACCGGGCCATCGTTGACCTGGCTTTTAATCGCCCCCTCCAGCACCGTCGCGTAGATGAAGGCGGACTTCGGGTGCATATGCGCGGGATTTGAGCCGCCGGGCCCGTATTCGACCAGCACGCCCCTCATGCTCTTGCCGGGCACGTTTGGCAGCATCTGGTCGAAGACAAGCGTCACCTTCGAGGCCTCCTGGGCTGATGCTGCGCCAAGGCAAACGGCCATCAGCGCCGCCGCGCACAGGAACTGTCTGATCATCGGTGGTCTCCCTGCTGTGCATGTGAAAGGGGTCGAGATCGCCGATCCGGTGGTTTCGCCGAATCATAGCTGGCTCGCGTGGGCGGGAAGAGAGGGCTCGACTATACGTGGCGGAGCCAGTCCTCGAAGCGGATCGAGCCCAGTCGGGGGTGATCGCCGGGCGTCAGCGACCGATCGTCCAACTCCGTGCCGTAGTAGCGCGCGTGAACGTCGGCGATTACCTCGCGTCTGTCCCCCTTCGCGTTCAGAAACTTCCGTGCGAGCTTGTCGAGAGGCCAGGCCTCGGGACCGGCGATCTCGATCGTGCCGTTCACCGGTGCGCTGAGCGTAGCGTCCGCCATCGCGTCGGCCACGTCATCCGATGCGATCGGCTGCAGAAGGGCAGGCGACAGCCGAATGACGTCGCCGTCGACGCCCGATTCGACGATGCGGCCGATGAACTCCAAGAATTGGGTGGAGCGAACGATCGTATACGGAATTCCGGACGCCTTGATCAGGTTCTCCTGGGCCATCTTCGCGCGCAAATAGCCGCTTTCGGGAAGGCGGTCGGCGCCGACCACCGAGAGCGCGAGATGGTGCCCCACGCCGGCGGTCGCTTCCGCGGCAAGGAGATTGCGGCCGGCCGTCTCGAAGAACTCGAGGGCCGCCTTGTCCTCGAACGAGGGCGAATTTGCCAGGTCGACGACGACCTGAGCGCCCGCGACCGCCTCGGCCAGTCCCTCGCCAGTCACGGTGTTGACGCCCGAGTCGAGCGACGCAGCCACGACCTCATGGCCCTTCGCGCGCAGCCTGTCGACTAGCTTCGTTCCGATGAGGCCACTGCCTCCGATGACGACGATTTTCATGAGTTGAGCCTCCGTCCGATAGAGATCGCGATCACCGCGATCGACGGAGCTTGCCTGGAAGCCGGTCGGATGACCTTGCGACGGCCATGGGTTTTGAATGAATTTCGCTTGGGTTTCTGTCGAGGAAAGCCTCTGTCCCGGCAGGATCCGGTTGATTCGGTTCGGCGCGACCATGCCGTGCCCGACGCTGAGCGCTATGCTATCAATCGTTTGCGCACTGTCGGTGTGGACACCTGCCTCGGCTTGGGTCCGACGCCGGTGTGCGCGATTAGGGAGGGCCGAAGTGCAATACGGGTTCGAGGACTACGTGCTCGACCCTGAACGGCGGGAGCTCACGCGGGGCTCGGCAGCGGTTCCAGTCGGGCCGCAGGTTTTCGACCTGTTGCTCTATCTGGTGCGGAACCGCGAGCACGTCGTCAGCAAGGATGACCTGCTGGACGGGGTGTGGGACGGACGGATCGTCTCCGAATCGACGCTCACCAGTCATATCAATGCGGCGCGCCGGGCGGTCAGCGACAGCGGTCAGGAACAGCGCCTGATCCGAACCATCGCGCGCAAAGGATTCCGGTTCGTCGGCGAGGTCAGGGAAGGGCAGCGATCGATTGGCGCCAGTTCCGCAAGCGATGGCTCCGCAAGCGCCGGAGTCGCCAGCGCGAATGCGCCGTCCCCGCACGGGTTGGAGCTGCCCGACAAGCCTTCCATCGTCGTGCTTCCGTTCCTCAATCTGAGCGGTCAGCCCGACCAGGAGTACTTCGTCGACGGCGTCGTGGAGGACATCATCTCCGCCTTGTCGCGCATTGGCTGGCTGTTCGTCATCGCGCACAACTCGAGCTTCACCTACAAGGGCCGGGCGGTCGATGTCAGGCAGGTCGGTCGTGATTTGGGCGTGCGCTATGTGCTGGAAGGCAGCCTGCGCAAGGCCGCGAACCGAGTGCGCATCACGGGCCAGCTCGTCGACGCGACGAGCGGGGCGCAGATCTGGGCGGAGCGTTTCGAGAGCACGCTCGACGACATCTTCGAGTTGCAGGACGAGATGGCCGCGAGCGTCGTGGGCGCGATTGCGCCGCAGCTGGAGCGGGCGGAGATCGAGCGCGCCAAGCGCAAGCCGACCGACAGCCTCGACGCCTACGACTATTATCTGCGCGGCATGGCGAACCTGCATCGGGGCACCAGGGATGCCATCACTGAGGCGTTGGCGCAGTTCTATCGCGCGCTGGAGCTCGACCCCAATTTCGCATCAGCCCATGCGATGGCGGCATGGTGCCATCTCTGGCGCAAGGCCAATGGTTGGATGACCGATCGGCCGCAGGAGATCGCCGAAGGGGCCCGGTTGGCCCGGCGGGCAGTCGAGTTGGGCAGAGACGACGCAGTCGCGCTCACGCGAAGCGGTAGTGTGCTCGGGCATTTCGCTGACGACCTCGATGGCGGCATCGCCTTGATCGACCGGGCGCTCGTGCTCAATCCGAATCTCGCGTCTGCTTGGTTCCTCGGCGGATTTTTGCGAGTCTGGCGCGGCGAACCCGATGGCGCCATCGAGCACTTTGCGCGCGCGATGCGCTTGAGCCCCTTCGACCCGGAAATGTATCGAATGCAGGCCGGGACGGCGCTGGCGCATTTGTTCGCAGGGCGCTTCGAGGCCGCGTCGTCATGGGCAGGGAACGCATCCAGGGATTTGCCGAGCTTCCTGATCCCGGCCAGCATCATCGCGGCAAGCCATGCGCTTGCCGGCCGAACGAACGAAGCGCGGCGAGCGATGCATCATCTGCGCCAGCTCGATCCCGCGCTGCGCATCTCCAATCTCACGGATTGGCTCCCGATCCACCGACCGGAGGATCTCGCCAGGTTTGCAGACGGCCTGCGACGAGCAGGGCTGCCGGAGTGATCGCCGGAACATCAGGCCTGGCTAAGACCGGCCCTGTAAACCGGTCTCAATAAGACGGCGGCTCAGACCGGACACGCGGGCTCGGTTCGATCCCCATCTGCCGCTGCAGGAGCATCGCGATCAGCTATCGCGTCGAGCGGCCTCGCACCTGCTCGAGCGCCGCACGCAGGCCCGACGTGCAACCCAGCGCGCCCCCGGCGCCGAGCAGACCGTTCTCGGCAATGAAGTCGCTGGCCACGCCGCCCGCTTCCTGCACGAGCAGGAGGCCGCCAATCACGTCCCAGGAGTTGCAGTAGCCGGTGACGCAGCCGTCCAGACGGCCGTCCGCGACGTGGCACATCATGAGCGCGGTCGAGCCCATCCGCCGATGGTCCGATCCGGCGCGCAAAATACCTTCGACGATAGCGAGATAACGCTCGATATCCATCTTGAAGGTGAACGTCGATCCGACCACTCCCCGTCGCGGGTCGGTCGCGCCGCTGACCCGGATCGGCGCTTGGTCGCGGTGCGCGCCGCCGCCGCGTCGCGCCCAGAACAGCTCGTCGTGCACCGGGTCGTGGGTCACCCCGATCTCGACCCGGTCGTCGACGACATAGGCGAGCGCGACCGACCAGTAGGGCATGCCGCGCAGGAAATTGGCGGTGCCATCGATCGGATCGATCACCCAAAGCCCGGCGTCAGGCCTGCGCTCCGGGGCGCCGCCTTCCTCGCCGAGCAGATCGTCCTCCGGCCAGGCCCCGCTCAGACGCGCGCGCATCAGGTCCTCGACCGCACGGTCGGCGGCACTCACCACATCCTGCATCCCTTTGAGCTCGACCTCAAGCTGGGCGCGCCTGCTGAAGTAGTCGAACGCCAGCTTGCCCGCTTCCCGGGCGACGGCGCAGGCGGTCAAGAGGCGCAGGTCGAGGTCGTGGTCGGTCATCGGCGGCTCCGGACGGCACAGGGCTAGGAAGCGGCGAAATGTCGGAACAACATGAGGCCACGCTTGGCACTGTCATGGCGAGGAGCGCAGCGCCGAAGCAATCCAGACGATGCCCCCTGGATCGCCACGGGCGCTTGCGCGCCCTCGCGATGACGCTGGACACGGCGGCGGTGGGCTCGGTTTCGGTCGGCGCGTCGGCGGCAACTCACATGCGCCCCCGCGACGACGCTGGAGACGCCAGCGGTTCGCGCCCGGCTGCGGCGGCAACTTATGCTCCCTGCCACGCGCTGACCTCCCCGGTCGTAGCCTCCCCTGCCCGAGCTGACGTTCGCCGTCGGATCGCGCTCGCGAGCTGGCTGGTCGGCCGCGGCCATGAAGGAGGGCATGATCTCGGGCGCACCATCAGGCGCACAGCAGCTCGCGCAGCCTCGACCACCGGCGCGGCTCCGGCCGTCCGGCGATCGCAAGCTCCAGCGCGCTGCCCTCGACCACCAGCACCACCAGGCGCCGGGCGCGCGTGATCGCGGTGTAGACGAGGTTGGGTCGCAGCATGCGGCCGTGATGCCGGGCGAGCGGCAGCACCACGACGGGATACTCGGAGCCCTGTGCCTTGTGCACGGTGGTCGCGTACGCCGGGGCAAGCGCGTCGAGCTCGCTCAAGGCATAGCCGAGCGGGCGACCGTCGATCTCGATCGTGATCAGGTTCTGCTCGCGGTCGATGCGCATGACGCGGCCCAGGTCGCCGTTGTACACCTCGCGCTCGTAGTCATTCTCCAGCTGCATGACCTTGTCGCCGAGCGCGAAGCTGACGCCGTGGTGCTCGAGCCGGTCGGGCAGGTTGGGATTGAGCGCCGCCTGCAGCATCTGATTGAGGTGGCGCGCGCCGAGCTCGCCGCGGTTGGTCGGGCACAGCACCTGGATGTCGGCGACCGGATCGACCCCGAACCGTTCCGGGATGCGCCCGGTCACCAGCTCGAGCACGAGGCGTGCGCCGTCCTCAGGGCCGCGCGCTTTGATCGCGTAGAAATCCGACAGCCGCTCGTCGGGGCGATCGAGCACCGGCATCAGCCCGCGATTGACGCGATGGGCGTTCTGCACGATCCGGCTGGCCGCGGCCTGGCGGAAGATCTCGGTCAGCCGAACCACCGGCAGGCGGTCCGAGGCGATCAGGTCGGCCAGCACCTGCCCCGGGCCGATCGGCGGCAGCTGGTCGACGTCGCCGACCAGCAGCAGCGCCGCGTTCTGCGGCAGCGCGGCGAGCACGGCCTGCATCAACGGCAGATCGACCATCGACATCTCATCGACGATCAGGAGATCGCAGGTCAGCGGGCGCTCGGCGCCCCGGCGGAAGCCGCGACCCGGTTCCGCCTCGAGCAGACGATGCAGGGTCCTGGCGTCGCGCCCGGTGCTCTCGCCGAGGCGCCGCGCCGCGCGGCCAGTCGGCGCCGCGAGCTGGACGTCGACCCCACCCTCGGCCAGACCGAGCAGGATCGCCTCGACCAGCGTGGTCTTGCCGGTCCCGGGCCCGCCGGTGATCACCAGGAGCT
>JBKPNX010000132.1:0-29922 GCA_046732855.1 Pseudomonadota bacterium | reverse complement strand
ACCGGCACGCTGACCGGAAAGTCCTGCCTCGGGCCGGCGAAATCGCTGCCGCGCTCGTCGCCGCCCCAGTACAGCAGCAGCTCCTCGAGGCTCACACCGCGGTAGAGCTGCGCGCCGGTTTCGCGATAGGACGGCAGCAGCACGTCCTCCGGCCGCATCGCGCTCGCGAGGCCCACCACCACCGCTTCCTGGCCGAGCGACGACGCGAAGGTGCCCAGGCGCCCGGTGCGCTGCAGGGCGATCGCCTTGGCGTCAAAGCGACGGGTCAGCACCATGGCGCGATACAGCGGGATCAGCGCCGCCGCGTTCCTAGCGAAGTCGGGCAGCGACCCCGCCGGCCGACCCGACGGGTCGAGGAACTGGGTATACTCGACCGTGAATTGTGCCACTTTGCTCATGCGCAGCTCCCGTCAACTGCAAGGGACCACTCGGTGGCGGCTCGTCCGCAGCGGCCCCTTGCGCAGGGCTTGTGCGATAGATGGTGCGCCGGCCGGTTTCGCCAAGCTCCGGCGATAGGATGCCCGCGCGACCGAGCCTCACGCCAGTCGCTACCTACCTGCAGTTGATCGGAACGAGATTAAGAGACGGTAAACGGCAGAGCCGAATTCGTCCCATCCCCGCGCGCGATCCGCACCACGCCGTGGCGTGGCGAAGAGCACGCATGCCTCGCCACTCAGACGAAGCTACCGGACGAGATCGCTTCAGCACGCAATTCCGCCGCTCCGTGTCCGATCAATCGCGCCACAGCCGCAAGCAGGCCGGGATCGCGCGCGGAAAAGATTGACCGAGCCCTGGGCGGGAAGCAGAATCAGCTGGGCCGGCCGGGTTTTCTGCCGAATCCCGGGACAGGAGCCCCGCTGAACCGGAGAGGTCGGAAGCGTGACTGAGGCGGCTCACTCGGTGGGGAGGTACCGATGAATCCATTCTCGATTTTTGTTTTTGCGGCATTGCTGGACCTCGCGTTCGCGGCTTCAGCAAACGCCGGGAGCGAGCAGTCGTTCAATGACGAGCGGTCGTTCGTCGGCGAGCGGTCGTTCGTCGGCTATGGGAGGGCATCGACCCCACGGATGGCGGCGATGCGCTCCGCTCCATCACCTGCGCCAAGGACCAGACCTGCAACCTCGCCGCGACCGACACCGTGATCTCCTTGTGCGGCAGCGGAACCGGGTTCGCCGCGGGCACGGGCGGTCTCGAGGGCGACGAGCTCGTTTTCCCGGACGTCGTGCTCACCTGTTCGGACGGCCAAGAGGCGCATCTGGTCGTCAGCTACGAACGCGACCAGCTCAACAGGACGCTCGTGGAAACGGCCGTGGTCGGCGACCGGACGCTGCCGAACATCATCTTTCACAAGGTGAGCCGATAGAGGCGGCGATGGCGGCGGGAAGACCTTCAGATCAATGGCTTGGCTGGTTAGAGCGCATCGTCCTCAGCAACCGTAAAGCACTGCAACAGCACCCCGCGAAAAAAGACGCCCAGCTCGAGCTTGAGCCGGCGCTCGAGCCTGCGACACGCTGTACCAAATGCTGGTTGTTGGGCTTGAGAGCGCTGATCTCCTGAGCATGTAGGCTACTGGCCTGCTGTGCCCGAGCGAGCACGCGCTCCTCGGCGATAAAATATTGACTAACACCACGGCCTGAATCGATTGGTGACCTCGTGGGGCGACGCGGAGATCCTCCCGCGTAGCAGGCGGGTGCGGGCAGCCGTCCGCGCTTTTGCGCTGCGGAACGACAGTCGCGCCGTCTCGGCCGCCTCGGCGAGTACGGCGCCTTTCACGGAGGTCCTCGTGCCCTGGGACAGCGGCACGATTCAGAAGGTCACGATCGGTCCGAAGATCGGCCCCGACTGCAAGCCGGCGATCTGTGTGCTGGCGCGCCGGCATCTCGGGGCCCAGCTGTCCGCGTGGTCGGGCGAGTAAGCCGGCGTAGCACACGCGCGCCGAGATGTGACCTCGGTCACCCCCAGTAACCTGCGTCACTGCGCGGAGTAATAAAGCGTGGCACCCTTCGCATCTCAAGAGCGGCTGGGCAAGGCCGCACCTCACGAATGGACGATTACGATGAAACCACAGCGGGATCTTGTCGTTATATGGGCTTCCCATTGCGGGCATGGGCACCTATACAAACACCACCCCTCTCCATACAGCATAGGAGATAATACTACTATGCACCTCCTCCATGCCTCGTTGTTCACCCCGATGCGGATACTCATAGCACTCGCATTTTTTCTCATGCCATATTTTGTTTTTGCACAAACCGATGTCGCCTACGCGATACAGCGCGGCCGACCGAAAATAGTCGATCACGTTCTTGTCGCGGAAAACGGCTCGCTCTTGCGTGGAGCAAGCGAAAACTCATTTGAATACGACCACAATAATCAGTAATACATGAATCTTTCGTGGTGGACCAACGTGCGCGACAACTACAAACGTTCGAGTATTGCTGCAAGCCGGTTGATTCAACGACCATCGTTGATCTCAACACACTTACTGCTCATTTGGATGTTGCCGTCGCGAATGCGAAGAAGGCTGGCATGTACATCATTCTCAATCTCTATAATAAAAGCAGGTACAACAGAAATGTGTACGAAACGGTGTGGGCCAAGCTTGCCCCGCGTTACAAGAATGAAACGCACGTGATTTATGAGACGTTCAATGAGTCGGTGCATTGGTCCCCTTCCCAGATCTCACAATACGACATGCTGGCGCAGGTCAATATGTACAAATACATCAGTTCCCGAGTTCCCAACACGCACATCATTCTGTGGTCGCCCGCTCACATTGACAACAATCTGATTACCAAAGTGAAGAGCACTGCCGGAATTAACTACGCAAATGCGTCGGTCGGTTACCATCCGTTTGCGACGTCGGATTACAATGCGATTGGCGCACTGCGCAGCGCAGGATACCCAGTGATTGCGACTGAGATGTCGACTATTAAAGGATCGCAGTACACAAAACCGTACTGAGACTATCACGAAGCGAACAAAATAAGCTGGATATTCCTCGATCTCAATCCGGGCAACACCTATGATCCGACGCCGCATCCCTCTGTCTGGACGAAACAATGGCCTGCGGATCCGTTCTATTCGCAGCAAGCGCAGTAAAACGATGAGACAGTGGGGTGTGCGGTATCCCCCTCTGGCTGCGTTACCTGGCGATCCCCGAGGAGAGCGCGGATCTCCGCTCCTTTGCGCTGAAAGCCCCAAACCGGGCGCGGAGTCACCCTCGCCGTTGGCGGCTCAGCACCCGCTGAGCGCCACGCGCGGCCACCCATCGCAGCGAGGCGCCAAGGTACCGTCCCCGCGGCGCAGGCCTTCTGCCCGCCGCGCCGTGAGGTCGGTCGGCGGGCCTGCCGTAGCGCTCAACGTAGGTGCCGCGCTGACCGGGCACCACCTGGCGTCGGTCAATGCGCCGGCGCCGACTACGAGCCCGAGGCCGGCATGGGAGCATGGGCGGACGATGGCCGTATCCGTCGGGACGACCGTTGCCGCCCGGCGCGAGGAGCGCGAGCGCGTGCTGCGCGTGCTGCGCGGTCAGGAGCGTGCACTGCGCGCGCGTGGCCTCACGCGTCTCGCGCTGTTCGGCTCCATTGCCCGCGGCGATATTGGCCCGGACAGCGACGTCGATCTCCTGATCGAGGTCGATGCCGCGCACCGCTTCGGCCTGTTCGCGTTCCTGGA
The DNA here is from genome assembly GCA_046732855.1 of Pseudomonadota bacterium. Taxonomy (GTDB): domain Bacteria; phylum Pseudomonadota; class Alphaproteobacteria; order Geminicoccales; family Geminicoccaceae; genus JBKPNX01. The sequence goes on along the minus strand of JBKPNX010000132.1, from coordinate 26,244 downwards.
TCTCAAGAACGATCTGGCCGGCCTGCTCGGGCGTCCGGTCGACCTCGGTTTTCCGGACGCGATGCGCCCCCGCCTGCGCGCGGCCGTGCTCGGGGAGGCGGTCGAGGGTGTTCTGATCGCGGCGCCGCGCGATCCGCGTATCGTGCTCGAGCAGATGCTCGAGGCGATCAACGATATTGCGCAGATCCTGGCGGGGCGGAGCTTACAAGGCTTATGCCGCCGATCGTCCGACCAGGCGTGCGGTGGAGCGCTGCATCGAGATCGTCTCCGAGGCCTCGCGGCGCCTCCCGCCGAGCCTGAAAGATCGCCACCCCGAGATTCCGTGGCAGAAAATCGCCGGCATCGGCAACGTGCTGCGACACGAAGATGACAGTCGTGAACGACGCGACGGTCTGGCATACCGCGACGGCCGACCTGCTACCTTTGAAAGCGGCGGTGGCCGCTCTGCTGCGCGAGTTCGAGCCCGGGCCGTAGCGGCTCACGCCGCTGGGACGGCCTGCTGCCGTTCCCACATCTGCGCGTAGTGGCCGCCGCGGGCGAGCAGCTGGTGATGGCGGCCGTGCTCGACCACGCGGCCGTCCTCGAGCACGAGGATCTGGTCGGCGTCGACCACGGTCGACAGGCGGTGCGCGATGATCAGCGTGGTGCGTCCAGTCGAGAGGCGCCGCAACGCGCTCTGAATCAGGCGCTCGGTGCCGGAATCGAGCGCCGAGGTCGCCTCGTCGAACACCAAAATCGGCGGGTCCTTCAGGACCATGCGCGCGATCGCGACCCGCTGCTTCTCGCCGCCGGACAGCTTGAGGCCGCGCTCGCCGACCACGGTGTCGTAGCCGTCCGGCAGGAGGCGGATGAAGTCGTGGATCTGCGCGGCGCGCGCCGCCGCCTCGATCTCGGCCTGGCCGGCGCCGGGGCGACCGTAGGCGATGTTCGCCCGGATCGTGTCGTTGAACAGCACGGTGTCCTGCGGCACCAGACCGATCGCCGCGCGCAAGGACTCCTGCGTCACGTCGCGCAGGTCCTGGCCGTCGATCAGAATCCTGCCCTCGTCGACGTCGTAGAAGCGGAACAGGAGACGCACGACCGTGGACTTGCCGGCGCCCGACCTGCCGACCAGGGCAAGCGTATGGCCGGCGGGAATGGTGAAATCGACGTCGAGGAGCACCGGCCGCCTCGGATCGTAGCCGAAGCTCACGCGATCGAAGCGAACCTCGGCGGCGCTCAGCGCGAGCGGCTGCGCGCCCGGGCGATCCTTGACCTCGGGCTCGAGCTCGAGCAGGGCCATCAGGTTCTCGAGGTCGGTCAGCGACTGCCTGATCTGGCGGTAGACGACGCCGAGGAAGTTGAGCGGCTGGTACAGCTGCAAGAGGAAGGTGTTGACCAGGACCACATCGCCCACGGTCATGGTGCCGGCGACCACGCCGCGCGCGGCCATGATCATCATCGTGGTGACGCCGACTGCGATGATCGCGGCTTGGCCGAAGTTGAGCGCGGCGAGCGACGTCTGCGAGCGGATCGCGGCCTTCTGGTAGAGCTGGAGGGTACGGTCCAGGCGGGCGCGCTCGAAGCTCTCGTTGGTGAACGCCTTGACCGTCTCGTAGTTGAGCAGGCTGTCGACGCTCTGGGCGCTGACCTCGTTGTCGCGCTGGTTCATCTCGCGCCTGATGCCGATGCGCCACTCGGAGGCGAGGAAGGTGAACAGGGCGTAAAGCACGATGGTGACGAACACCACGGCCGCGAACGGCCAGGGGTACTTGACCAGCAGGATGCCGATCACCAGCGCGAACTCGAACAAGGTCGGGCCGACGTTGAACAGGACCACCCCGAGCAGGAAGGTGATCGCCTCGACCCCGCGCTCGATCACGCGCGCGAGCTCGCCGGTGCGCCGCTCCAGATGATAGCGCAGCGACAGGGTGAACAGATGGCTGAACACCCGCAGCGACACGAGGCGTCCGGCGGTCTCGGCGACCTTGGCAAAGATCGCGTCGCGCAGCTCGGTGAAGCCCGCGGCGCACAGGCGGGCAAGGCCGTAGGCGAGCAGCGCCCCGAGCGGCAGAGCGAGCGCCGCGCCATCCAGGGCGCTCAGACGATCGACCACCGCCTTGAAGAAGAACGGCACCTGGACGGTGATGATCTTCGCCGCGAGCAGAAAGACGAGCGCGACGACCACGCGCGCGCGCAGACCGGCGCTCTTGCGCGGCCACAGGAACGGGAGGATGACCGAGCGGACGCGGGGCCAGTCGAGACTGGAGCTTGCCGGACGTTTCCTGACGGGAGAGGAAGTGCTGGGGGAGGCGGCGCTCGTCATCCGCACCTTGGATCCAAGAGAATACTGCGACTGGCTGTTATGTGGGCGGCCCGCGCCCCGGGCCCAAGGCAGGCCGATCCCACGGGCGTGCTGGGCAGGAGCTCCTCAGGGCCGGTGAGGAGCGGCCTGCGCAAGGGGGCAAGACCAGCGGCGAACTACCGGGCGGCGAGCTCGAGGGCGGCTCGTGGGGCGCCGACGCGCGGATCGCGCGCGGGGGTTCTTGCCAAGCGCGGCTGATCTGGCCAAGGTCGGACAGCGCTGCAGGTGCTCAGCCTCGCGACGGCGCGTCGCGCCGTCGCGGCCGGGCACGAACCGGAGGTGCCCGACCATGGCCGAAGAGCCGGACGACCTGCCGCGGCGGCCGAGCGCCAAGCCGCCCGATCTCGCCACCTGGTCGGTCGAGGAGCTCGAGGCGTATATCGCCCGCCTGCAGGGCGAGATCGAGCGCGCGCGGGCGGCGATCGCGGCGAGGCGCTCGGTGCACAGTGCGGCGGAAGCGCTGTTCAAGAAGCGCTGACCGGCGGCAGCCATGCGCTTTTGCAGCCAGTGCGGCGCGCCGGTCGTGCTGCGCCGGCCCGAGGGCGACACCTTCGAGCGGCATGTCTGCACGGGGTGCGGCGAGATCCACTACCTCAATCCGAAGATCGTGGTCGGCGCGGTGTGCCGCTGGCAGGACCGCGTTCTCTTGTGCCGCCGGGCGATCGAGCCGCGCGCCGGGTTCTGGGTGGTCCCGGCCGGCTATCTGGAGCGGGGCGAGAGCACCGACGACGGCGCGAGGCGCGAGGCGCGCGAGGAGGCGGGCGCGCGCATCGAGCTGACCGGGCTGCTCGCGCTGTACAACGTCGTGCGCATCGGCCAGGTCCAGCTGTTCTATGGCGCGCGCCTGCTCGATCCGGACGTGGTCGCCGGGACGGAGACGCTCGAGCTCGATCTGTTCGACTGGCGCGCGATTCCTTGGGACGAGCTGGCCTTCCCGAGCGTGCACTGGGTGCTGCGCCGGGCGCTGGAGCTCAAGGATCGGGACGGCCCTTACCTGCCGGCGCTCGGCCCTTGAGCCATGGCGCGGCCATCGAGCCAGGCGAGCAGCGGCGCGCGGATCGGCAGGATGCTCTTGTAGCGCGCCATCGCGTCGGGCATCTCGCGGATGCGCGCGGCGAGTGCCTGCGCGGCTTGCGGCGAAGCGATCGCATCCTCGAGCGGGTCGATGTAGGTGTGGATCCCGAACACCACGTCTCCGGAGTACGGCAGGCGGCGAAGCGTCTGGCGCTCGACCCGAAGCCACAGCTGTTCGCCCGCCTTTTCGGCGCTGATCGGCCGCGGGTTGCCGCGATGCTCGGGCGGCCGGAACAGCGTCGGCGCGTCGACGAGGCTCCAGTTGACCCGCCATACCGGCCGCGCCACCTGGATGTTCGCGAAGAAGCGGTCGACCGGATCGGCCAGGCGTTCGCCGAAGCCCGGCACCGGCTCATGGATGGCCTGCAGCGGGCGGCCGAGCTTGTCCGCGAGCCGCCAGTGGGCTGGAAAGCACAGCACCGCCGCGACCAGCCGGCAGCCGGCGTCGCCCCGCCGCATCAGGCAGAGGTCCTCCTGGACCAGGCGCCCAGCGAGCTCGAGCGGCGCCTCGTCCCAGGCCGCTAGGGCGAAGCTCTCGCCGGTCACGCGGTTCTCGATCCGGCCATCGGCCCGCCGGAACTGCTCGGGGAAACGCCGCGGCAGGTGCTCGAGCAGCAGCCCGAGCAGCTCGCGCTGCCCGGGGCGGCTTTCCGGGAGCTCCCCCAGCACGGCGCTGCGCTCCTCGTCGAGGAGCCGTGTGCGTTCGGCGAGCTGCGCGGCGAAGCGCTCGTCGATTTCGATCCAGTCCTCGAGGTCGAGCGCCTTGATCCCCATGGCGAGGCGCCACGGGCCATCGAGAAACGGACGATAGCGGACGATGCGCCGGAGGCTTTCTCACCCAAGTCGCGGCGTCAAGCCGGCACGTCCGCGGGCGTCGCGCCGGGCGCGAGCCGGCGGTCGCCGGCCCCGGCGAGGCGACTGGCACGCTGGGTCGAACACGGCCGGCGAACTGGCGCAGCGACGCAGTCGGCTGCTTCCGGCACCGACTTCCGCGGTGCCCACACCTGTCGCCGCGACCCGAGCTTCGGACAACGCCAGCCTGCGGCCGTCAACCCCAGCCAGGCGCACCCCTGCGCCCGACGCACTCGACCCATCGGGTGCGAGTCTCTGCGAGCCAACGGAGCGCGTCGACGCGCTTCGGGCGCCAACCTCTGCGATGCGTTACGCCGCTGCAGTTGATCGGCGCCGGTCTGCCCGACACCAACTTCGACCCCGCCGGTCAATCGTTTGTTAACCTTTCCTTGACAGCGTCGCGGATGGTGGCAAGCGCCCGCGCGCTCCTGATGGGCGCGGGGGCGGACTCCCACCATACCATGGCGGCACGACGCCACAGCCTGGTTAACGAACGATGAGCAGTCAGACCCATTCTGGAAGACAGGGTCCGGGTCGGATTGGTGGCTGCCATCAGAGTGAGCGAGCGGTCTATGCCATTTGGCGCGCCGGCCTGGCTTCCCCGCGGGCTCTGTTCGTCACCCTGGCCCGTCTGCGCACACTACAGGTGACCAATTGTTAACCTTGCCTTGACACTGTCGCGGATGGTGGAAAGCGCCCGCCGCGGCCGCGTGCTCGGCTCCAGCAAGACATCTGACCATCGATTGCCGATGTCGCCGCGGCCCTATTTGGCACGGCGGCAGACCCCGATTACCGGTCCGGCGCGGATCCCTCATTGCACCATAGGTCCTGCTGCAGAGCAGTCTCACGTCAGACAGCCCCACAACCGCAGCGGCCGAATGATGGACGAGAGTCGCGCCGGCGGCCCTGGTGACCGCATTCCCAGCGCAGTCGCCGTTACTTCAAAACTGCGAGTGCCGATCCTGACTACGCGAACACGGGCTGGTCGCAAGACATCCGGAGCATCGATTGCCGATAGGCCGCTACGGGCGTTTGGCCTTGCCAACCGGCGCTGCGGTCGGGACGCTCAGCGCCTCGGCGAGGTTGACCCGCCCGCTGCCGCGGCGGATCGGCTGCGGCTGGCCGGGACCGGGCGCCCAGGCGGAGAGCGTCAGCAGCTGAAAGGTGGCCGGAACGCGGTGCGCGCGGTCGCCGAACAGCTCCCGGTAGATCGCGCACGCGCGCCCCAGGGTCGGCCGGTCCAGCGCGCGGCCGCGCTGCGCCAGCGCGTTGGCCTCGCCCATCGCGCGCAACTCGGCGATGAGCTTGAGCGGGTGGTCGTAGGTCACGGTCACCGTATCGACATCGACGACCGGCAGAGCGAGGCCGGCGCGCTGCAACAGCATGCCAGCGTCGCGCACGTCCACGAACGGCGAGACGCGGGGCCCGGCGCCGCCCACGATCTCGAGCTCGGCGCGCATCAACGATTCGCGCAGCTCGAACAAGGTCGTGCCGCCCGGCATGATCGCCAGGAACAGCCCGTCCGGCTTGAGCGCATGGCGGACCTGCGCCAGCGTGCCCGGCAGATCGTTGACCCAGTGCAGGCTGAAGCAGGAGACGACCAGATCCAGGCACGCCGGCCCGAACGGCAGCGCCTCCTCGTCGGCGACGACGCGCACTCCCTGCGCCTGCCGCACCATGCGCTCGGCCAGATCGGCCTGGATCAGCTGGCCGATCTGCCCGGTGCCGGGCAGCGCCGCGGCCAGCTGTCCGGTGTGACAGCCGAGCTCCAGCGCGAGCGGAAACGCGCGGCGCACGTCGCCGAGGCGCTCCAGCAGCCGCACCGCCGCTTCGCGGATCAGGAAGTCGACGCGTGAGAGCGTGGGCGCGACGCGCCCGCGGCGCATCCGCAGGACGCGCCGGTCGAACAGCACCGGGTGGATGCGGCCCTGTACGGATTCGGTCACGCCCTGTATATGGTCGTCCGAGTCGCCAGACGAACAGCCGACGGCCTTCAGCAAGGCTCAGAGTCGCTCATGAATCGTACGCCAGCCGCCGGCGGCGGCTGATAATTCCTCGCCCGTGTCCCAGGCGATCGGTCCGCTCACCGCGCTGCTTCTCGCGGTTGCCATCCTGTTTCTCGGCAACGGCCTGCAGGGCGTCCTCTTGCCGGTGCGCGCGACGCTCGAGGCGTTCGCCACCACGTCGATCGGACTGATCGCGTCGGCGTATTCGGCCGGCTTCATGCTCGGCTGCCTCTGGATGCCGCACATCGTGCGCCGGGTCGGCCACATCCGCACGTTCGCGGTGTGCGCCGCGATCGCCGCATCGATCGTGCTGCTCATGGCGCTCGCGGTGCATCCGCTGGTCTGGATCCCCTTGCGCGCGCTGAGCGGCGTCTGCTTCGCCGGCCTGTTCATGGTGATCGAGAGCTGGCTCAATGAACGCGCGACCAGCGGCAACCGCGGCCAGGTCCTCGCCGTGTACATGGTGATCAATCTGACCGCGGTGACGGTAGGCCAGATGGTGCTGCCGCTCGGCGACCCGGGGGCTTCTCCCTGTTCGCGCTGACCGCGATGGCGATCGCGCTGGCGCTGGTGCCTGTGGGCCTGACCACCTCGAGCGCGCCGCAGCCGCTGCGCGAGGTGCATCTTCGGCTCGGCCGGCTGTACGCCATGTCGCCGGTCGGCGTGGTCGGCGGCTTCTTCGTCGGCCTGGCGAACGGCGCGTTCGGCGGGCTCGGCGTGGTGTTCGCCGAACAGGTCGGCCTGTCGATCACCGGCATCGCCCTGTTCATGAGCGCAGCGCTGGTCGGCGGCGCGCTCGCCCAGCTGCCGCTCGGCCGGTTTTCCGACCGGACCGATCGGCGCAAGGTCATCATCGGGGTGTGCGCGTTCGCCGCGCTCATGGGCGGACTCCTGGCGCTTCTGGGCGAGGCGCGCCAGAGCGGGCGGATGCTCGGGATCGAGGTCGGCCCCGAGGCCTTTTCGCCGTGGGTACTGATCGCGGCGGCGACGCTGTTCGGCGGCGCGATCTATTCGCAATATTCCCTGTGCGTCGCCCACACCAACGACTTCGTCGGCCGCGAGGAGTTCATCGAGGCGAGCAGCGGCCTGCTCCTGACCTGGGCGATCGGGGCCTCGATCGGCCCGCTGCTCGGGGCCCTCGCGATCGAGCTCGGCGGCGCTCCCGCGCTGTTCCTCTATACCGCGATCGCGCACGCCGGCTTCGCGCTGTTCACGGTCTATCGGATGGCCCAACGCGCCGCCGTGCCGCCAGCGGAGCGGGCGCCCTACGTCGCGGCCGGACGGCCATCGCGCACGACGCCGGTCGCGGTCGAGCTCGACCCCCGCGCGCCCGACCCGCCGCTCGCCGCCGCTGCCGAACCCTCGGTCGCAGCCTAGCGACTCACCCTGCTTGCGAGGTCGGGGCGGCAGCGGCGCCTTTATCTTTGCTTCCCGGCGCAGCGGCGCTCAGCCCTGCGCCGCTTCAATCGCCTTCGTGGTCAGCCTTGACCGGGGGTTGCCCTTGCCTTCGCTGCCGGCTGGCGGGCTGTCGCGCCGGGGCTTCCTCCTCCTCGTCCTCCGCTATGGGCGCATCGGACTGGGCGAGGCGGGTGAAAGTCTTCTTGACCTCGTCCATCTCCTCTTCGGTCAGCTCCTCGAGCCGCAGCATGCGGTTGCGCGCCTTCGCGTTGACCCGGATCAGCTCGTCGAGCTTGAGCTGAAGCGCCTCGGTGTCGCGGTTCTGGGTGTTCTGGATCAGGAACACCATGAGGAAGGTGACGATCGTCGTGCCGGTATTGATGATCAGCTGCCAGGTATCGGACCACTGGAACAGAGGGCCGCTCACGCCCCAGACCAGGATGATGGCGAGCGCGAGAGCGAACGTCGAGGCGCGGCCGGCGTGGCGGGCCGTCCACTGCGCGACCTTGTCGAAGCTGCTACTGAGGCGACGCATGGGTGTGTTCCCGCAAAGCCGCCAAGCGGACGATCTGCCTCATGACTGGGGCATCCTCACGTTGCGCTGCGCATCGGACGCTCTGGATACGTTACTTACCGTGTCCCGCCAATCATTTCCGGCGGCCGTCTAGGGCAGAATACCCTTTCTAGGAACGACCTCGGCCGAGGGCGGTTCCTCTCGTCGTCGACAGCCATGGAGGAGCGCGATGCGGGCGAAGTCGCAAGCGCAGCAGAAGGCGGCGGGCGCGGCGAGCGAGCAAAGTCGAAGCTGAAGGGCGCGTCCAAGGAGATGGTCGAATCGATGACCGAACGGGAGCTCGAGGATCTGGCTTCGACGCCGCGCAAGGGCAAGCCGGAGCGCGCCTCGCAGAAGCGCTGAGCGGGCGCTCACCCGGCCGGCCGCATCACCCTTCAGCCCAGCTCCGAGGCCAGCACCGCGCCGCGCGAGGCCATGAAGTACAGGCCCATGTGGTGGGCCTCGGCCTTGGGGTGCGCGGCGGTCGGGGGCAGGCCGAGCGCCTCGGCCGTGGCCCGCGGCAGGTCGTAGGTCGCGCAGGCGCGCTCGTACACGACGATGTCCTGCAGCGTCGACATCAGGCCGTGGTTGCGCGCCGAGAGCAGGGTCAGCACGAAGTCCATGACGCAGATGTCGGTGCAGATGCCGACCACGATCAGGGTCTCGAGCCGGTGGCTGTTGATCCAGTCGACCACCTTGTTGTGATACTGGCCGTGCGCGCCGCCGACGAAGCTCGGCTCCATGCCGCCGATGAAGCCGTCGATGCAGTCCTTGCGCAGCAGCGTGGCGCAGCCGCAGTCCTCGAGCCACTCGAGCTCCGGCACGAGGTGCTCCTCGCCGCTCCCGGCCTCGCAGTGCAGCGGGTACGGGAACTCGGGCTTGCCGGGCTCGTGGGTGTCGAGAAAGACGAGGATCGGGCGCTTTTCGGCGGCGAACCGGCGCGCCAGCCGATCGGTCTCGACGATCATCAGCGCGATCTGGGGATCATGCTCCTGAGGCGCGAGCGCGCCCGCGCCAGGCGTGCAGAAACCGTGGATCTCGTCGACGACGACCAGCCCGACGTTGCGGCCTTTGAGCTCGTAAGGTCGCACGTCGACCGGCAGCTGCTCCGCCAGGCCAGCCAGGAGAGCGGAGGGCTCGGACATGGCAAAAGCTCCAGAAATGCCGTGCTGGCGAAGAGGATGAGCGGCGCGCCGCGCAGGGTCAAGCCCGGCGGGTCGGTCCAGGAACCGCTCGACCGGGCGGGCGTTTTTCTCCCGAAGGGAGTGCCCTCCTCTGAGCACCGCGAGGAGGTGGGTCTCGGTCGTCAGTCTGGCGCTTGCCGGGGCCGGCGTCGGATCATGCGCGGATGCCCGGCCAGAGCAGCCGGATCGGCTGCTTTATCTCGCCATTGGCGCGAGCGATGCCGCCGGGATCGGCGCCGAGCCGCTGACGAACGGCTACGTGTTTCGGATCGCCGACGAGCTGGATGAGCGTATCGACCAGGTGTTCCTGGTTCCGCTGGCGATCCCGGGCGCCGATACCGCGCAGCTCGAGGCGGCCTTGGAGCGACTGCTCGAGACCGAGGTGGAGCCGGATGTGGTGACGCTCTGGACCGGGGCGAACGACGTCATCCGCGGCGCCGACGTCGACGACTTCGAGGCCGCGCTCGAGGAGATCCTGACCCGTCTGCGCGAGCGCACCGACGGCGTGATCGCGGTCGCGAACATCCCCGATCTGACCGAGCTGCCGCGCTTCCGCGACGAGCCCGATGAGGACGTCACCCGCGAGCGCATCGAGGCGTTCAACGACGCGATCGCGGAGCAGGCGGCGGACCACGACGCGCTCCTGGTCGACCTGCACAGCGAGCCGGTCGAGGATGACCTCGTGAGCGACGCGGACGGCTTCCATCCCAACAATGAGGGGCACCGCCGCATCGCCGAGGAGTTCCTCGCGGTCATCCTGCCCGCGCCCGGCCTCGCGCCCGCTGCCTGAGCCGGAAGCGCCCCAAGCAGCGGGCTGCCGAGCGAACGGCCAGTGGGCGCCGTGCTTTCGCCGGACGCTCTGCGTGAGTGGGTGGCGATCGGCGCCCCGGCGGCGCCGCTACTCGACGACCGCGACCGGCTGCTTGGGCGGCGTCAGGTTGCCCCAGAACCGGGTGTCGTCGACGTTCTCGGGGGTGATCGCGGCGCCCGGGATCTTGAGATTGGGACCCCAGTCCTCGATGGTCAGCTCCGACTTCAGCCCGACCACGTCGTAGGTGCCGGGCTTGGGCGTCTTGCCGGCGAGGATCATCGGCGTGAACATCGCAAGCCCGTAGACCTGCGCGTACAGCGGCTGCTCGACCTCGACCTGCTGCCAGCCGCTGCGGATGTTGTCGAGGCCGACCGGGGCGCCGTTCGAGGCCATCATCATGATCTCGCCGGGCTTCTTGCCCTCCGCCTCGAGAATCGCGATCAGCGGCACGGTGAGATGCGCGGCGTGGGCGAAGATCAGATCGATGTCCGGATTGACCAGGAGCTGGTCCTCGAGAATGCTGCCGGCGTTCTCGGCCTCCCACTGCATCGCCGCGTGGGTGACGATCTGCACGTCGGGCGCCTCGGCGGTCATGCGCTCCTCGAACCCCTTCTGGATGTCGAGGGTGTAGTTGTCGCCAGGGTCGCCAAGGATCTGCAGCACCTTGCCCTTGGCCGCGCCGTGCCGCTCGCCCAGCAGGCGGACCGCCTCGCCCGCGGCGATCTTGCCGATCTCGACGGTGCCCGCGACCGAGGTCAGCTCGAACTTGGTGCTGCGGATCTGGCGGTCGTAGTTGAGCACCGGAATGCCCGCCGCGCGCGCCTTCTCGATGCCCGGCACGATCGCGTCGAAGTCGACCGCGTTCATGATGATCGCATCGGGCTGCAGCTGGATCACGTCCTCGAGCTGGTTGAGCTGCAGGTCCGGCCGGTTCTGCGCGTCGAGCGAAACCACCTCGTAGCCCATGCCCCCGAACACCCCCTCGATCGTCTTCTGGGTCTCGGTCTGGAACTCGTCCAGCAGAGTGGGGATCATGTAGTAGATGGTGCCCTTGTCCTGGGCCGTCGCCGGCTGCCCCGCGGCCAGCGCCAGCGCCGCCGCGCCAAACGCGAGCGCGCGGCGCCTCGTCGCTCTGGTCATTGCCCTCGCCTCCCTTTCGGATTGGATCGCATGCCCCGATTAAACGGGCGCCCGCGCTTGGGATCAATCTCCTTTCCAGTGAAGCGAGGCTTCCCCCAGGGCAGCAGGCCGCAGGGAGTCAGTGTCGCCGCCCTGCCGGTTGCCCGCCGCCGCAAGGCCTCGGACCGCGCGCCAGCCGAAGCGACGGCGATTGATTTTGGCTGCCAGGCAGCAACTCCCCCGACGCCCGCGCGAGGTCAGAGGACCGGCGTCGCCAACGCGCGCTCTGGAGGCGGCGCCGGTGCTCTTTCGCGCCGGCCCCCGCGGCACGGGCAGCGTCGTTACCTTCGTGAAATCGCTGCGCGGGGCCGGATCGTTGCCGCCGTCAAAGGAGACGCGGGGTGCGAGCGGGTCTCGGGTCCAGTGCTGAGCGCGGACGTTCGTCGAGGTCGGACGGGCTGGGCCGCAGGTCACGAATGCGGAGATCTGCGGCGCCGAGTTGACGGCGGTCGGTAGCGCTTTCCGTGCCGATGAGTGTCGTGCGCGAGGGCCTGCGGCGTGCAGCCGGGCACCGCAGCAGCCGCGCCTCGCCGATGATGTCGGCGGCCGTCCGACATGCGGGCAGGCGCACCGGGACGATGCGCCTGCCTGTTGCCGCCGCCCCGAGAATGCAGGCGCCGGCAGAGATTGGCTGACCGGCGCCAGCCTTACTTCTTGCCGGTCGGCTTCTTGGTCGTCGAGGTCGGCTTGGCCGAGCTGGTGCTGGGCTTGCCGCCGGTCGCGGGCTTGGAACTACCCTTCCAGGGCTCCATGGGCATGGGCCTTCTCCACAAAATGACGCCTCCGACGATCGGAGGCCGGTTGACCGGCGCAACTTGCATTTCAATGGTAATTTTTTCCTTACCCTGCCCTCGGTTGCACCGTCGCACCCGCCTCGTCGCTTCAACTCGTGCCCGGCGGCGTTTCGATTGAGGTAGTCGAGCGGGCACTCGGGCTTCCCCCGCAGCGGGTGTGAGCGGACCTTGGGGGCGCGTCAGGGCCGTTCCTCGAGTAAACCGCACCGGGCGGTCCCGTGATCCCGCCACGACCGAGGCGCCTGCCCCGATCGGAGCCCGAAGGGCGCACGCCGGCGCCGCACGGCTTTCTGTTGCGCGCCCGGCCGGTCCCGGGCGATGATCGCGGCCAGGCCCTGGCGCCACCGGACGCGGGATCAGCCGGCCGATCCGGGTCCGTGGCGCCCGAGCGGGTCGCGGGCGAGCAAACGGTCGGCGGGAGGCAGATCATGCGAAGGATCGGGATCGGTTGCATCGCGGCCGCGGCGCTGCTGGGCGCGGCGCTGGCGCCGGCGAGCCGGGCGGCGACACCGCCGGACGCGCTAGTGATCGCCAAGAACATCGACGACATCATCAGCCTCGATCCGGCCGAGGTGTTCGAGCTGTCCGGCGGCGAGATGATCAACCAGCTGTACGACCGGATCATGGCCTACGAGGCCGAGGATACCACCAAGCTGGTGGGCGGCGTCGCCGAGAGCTACGGCGTCAGCGACGATGGCCGGACGATCACGCTCAAGGTCCGGCCGGGCCTGACCTTCCACTCCGGCAACCCGGTGCGCGCGGAGGACGTCGCCTTCTCGCTGCAGCGGGTGATCAAGCTCAACCTCACGCCCGCCTTCATCCTGACCCAGCTCGGCTGGAGCCCCGAGAACGTCGAGGGCATGGTCAAGCCGGTCGACGACCAGACGGTCGAGCTCACGATCGGGGAGGACTTCGCGCCGAGCTTCGTGCTCAACTGCCTGTCCGCGGGCGTCGGCTCTGTGATCGACAAGGAGCTGGTGCTCGCCAATGCCGCCGGCGACGACCTCGGCCACGAATGGCTCAAGAGTCACTCGGCGGGCTCGGGCGCGTTCCAGCTCAAGGGCTGGAAGGCGTCGGAGTCGGTCAGCATGGAGGCCAATCCCGCCCACCGCTTCGGCCAGCCGGCGATGCGCCGGGTGATCGTGCGCCACATTCCCGAGCCGTCCGCGCAGCGTCTCCTGCTCGAGAAGGGCGACATCGACATCGCGCGCAACCTCAGTCCCGACCAGATCGAGGCGATCGCGGACAACGCGGACATCGTGGTCGAGGCGTTCCCCAAGGCCGACATCCATTACCTCGGCCTCAATCAGAAAGACGAGCGCCTGGCCAAACCCAAGGTGCGCGAGGCGCTGCGCTGGCTGGTCGACTATCAGGGCATCGCCGGCAGTTTCCTGCGCGGCCAGTACAAGGTGCATCAGGCGTTCTGGCCGTCCGGCTTCTTCGCCTCGCTGACCGACACGCCCTACCACCTGGACGTCGCCAAGGCCAAAGGCCTGCTCGCCGAGGCGGGCTATCCCGACGGCTTCGAGGTCGAGCTGGACGCGGCCAGCACCTTTCCGTGGAGCGACGTGGCGCAGGCGATCCAGGCGACCATGGCCGAGGGCGGGGTCAAGATCAGCATCGTGCCCGGCGAGCAGAAGCAGGTGATCACCAAATATCGGGCGCGCAACCACCAGATCGTGCTGCTCTACTGGTCGCCCGATTACATGGACCCGCACTCGAACGCCGATACGTTCGCGCGCAATCCCGACAATTCGGACAACGCCCAATCGAAGCCGCTCGCCTGGCGCAACAGCTGGGAGATCCCCGAGCTGACCAAGATGACCGACGCCGCGGTGCGCGAGCGCGACCCCGAGAAGCGCAAGGAGAAATACCTCGAGCTGCAGAAGATCGTGCAGGCGGACAGCCCGTTCATCATCATGTTCCAGAACACCGAGCAGGTCGCGCGGCGCACGAACGTCAAGGGCTTCGTCTCCGGCCCGACCTTCGATACCGTGTTCTATCGTCTCGTCACGAAGTGACTCTCGGGCGGCGGCTGGCTCCGGCCAGCCGTCGCCTCTCTGGCCGATCCCGTCGGCCGATCATGCTGCCCGTTGGTCATCATGCCCGCGGCGGCCGAGGCCTTCAGCGAGCAGCGTCACGGCAAGCGTGTTCAGGCTGACGCCCTCGGCCTTGGCCCGCTCGGCCAGCCGGCGATGCAGCGACTTCGGCACGCGCATGTTCCAGCGGCCGCTATAGGCCTCGTCGGACGGACGCGACGGTTGAGCGATCGCGTCGCCGAACTCCGCCGCGGTGGCCAGCCATGAGCGGAGCGCATCGCCGCCGTTGGCGATCGCCTCCTCAATGGTCTCGCCGTCCGACATGCAGCCGGGCAGGTCCGGAAACTCGATCAGATAGCCGCCGCCTTCCGCTGGAGTAAGCGGACGGACCTGGAACGGATACTCAACTCGGGTCGCCATCGGCCGTCTCCAGGACTTCGATCAGAGCGAGGAACTTACGAATGTAAACCGGCTTGATCGGCCTGCGCGCGGGTACGGTCAGTTTGTGCCCGCGCGGCGGACGAAAGGTCACGTGGCTCGTACCGGGCTGCCGGTGAGCAATGCCATACCGATCAGCAACCGCCTTCAGCTGCTCGATCCGCCAGTCGGCGCTTGGGTTGCGGCGCATGGCAGCGAGCAGCTTTTCGACGCGAGCCATGCGGCATCAGTACCAGATGTAGTACTGCGAGACCAGGAAAACAAGCGTCAATGACTCAGGCTGTCGCCGGCCGTCAGTGGGCCCGCCTGCTTGGGGCGGATGTGGGGCGCGCCGCATCGCCGACGTCGCCGGTGACCAGGCCGACGATCTCCTCGTGCGTGGTCGAGGCGACGATGCGCTCGCCCGCGACCCGACCGTGGCGCAGGACCACGATCCGATCCGAGACCTGGAACGCGTGCAGCACGTTGTGCGTGATCACCACGATCGCCACGCCGCGCCGCCTGATCTGCTCGATCAGCTCGAGGCCGCGCCGGGTCTGCTGCACGCCGAGCGCGGCGAACGGCTCATCGAGCAGGACCAGACGGCCGCCCCAGTGAACGAAGCGGCACAGCTCGATCGCCTGGCGCTGGCCGCCCGAAAGGTGCTCGACCGTGGTCCGGACCGAGGGGATCTTGGTGCCGATGTCGGCGAGCGCCCGCTCAGTCTCGGCCTGCATCGCGCGCTCGCGCAAGAAGCGCAGGCCGAGCAGGTTGCGGTGCAGCTCGCGCCCCATGAAGAAGTTGGCGACGGTGTCGACGTTGGGGCACAGGCTGAGGTCCTGGTAGACCGTCTCGATGCCGAGCGCCTTGGCATCCGCCGGGCTCGTGAGGGTCACCGGCGCCCCGTCGAACCAGATCCGGCCCGCCGACGGCTCGAGCGAGCCCGAGACGATCTTGATCAGGGTCGACTTGCCGGCGCCGTTGTCGCCGAGCAGGCCGACCACCTCGCCGGCGCGCACTTCCAGGCTCACGCCATCGAGCGCGACCACCGGCCCGAAGTGCTTGGTGATGCCGTCGATCCGCAACAGCGGTGCGGCCGGCTTTGCGTGGTTCATGTCCAGCCGATTCGCCTTCCGAGACGCGCAGCAGATCACGGCTGGCAGCGCAATGTCCAGACGCCGACCGCGCGCGCGATGTCGCCCATCGGCCGTGTCATGGCGCGGCCCTTGCTCGACCTGACGCGTATTCTCTCGTGGGTCGACCTCGCGGCGGGCATGGCGTGACCGCCGCCCTTTTCCCACTGTCACAAAGCTGCCCTGGGACAGCGCCCGAACTGCCTCAGCGAAGCGGTAAGCGAGGTCATAGCCCCTTACCCCAAGACGAGGCGCGGGCGAGCGCCGCTGTCTGCACCGCAAGCGCGCTGCCTGCAGGGAAGGCAGGCCGGTGCCGCAGCCATGATCCCGGTCGAGGGAAATTACGGCGGTCGTTAACCACTGGTTAGCACAACCCTGAGTATAGACGATCTGAAGCACGCTCGCGGTCGGAACGAAACGACGCGGTGCAACGTTGGTCGCCGATCCGTCGCAGACTCGCTGTATGCCCTTGCGGGTTCTGTGGTAAACGCGCGCCCAGCGCCGATCTGAGAGGCCGGCCGAGCCGAGGGGGCTACCATGGCGACCAGGTTGCAGGACAAGAAGGCCGACCTGCTCGAGCGCGTGGCCGACCGGGTTCACGACAAGCTGAACCATCGGCTGGCCACGCTCGCCGAGGCGTTCGTGCAGCACTACTACCGCGCGGTGCCGCCGGCCGACCTGATCGATCGCGACCCGCTCGATCTGTACGGCGCGGCGCTCGCGCAGCTGCGCTTCGGCGAGCACCGCCAGGCGGGGCAGGCCAAGATCCGGGTCTACAATCCGCAGATCGAGCAGCATGGCTGGCAGTCGACCCACACGATCGTCGAGGTGGTCACCGACGACATGCCGTTCCTGGTCGATTCGGTCAGCATGGCGCTGAACCGCCTGGGCCTCTTGATTCACCTCACGATCCATCCGGTGCTGCCGGTGCGCCGTGACGCGGCGGGCATGCTCGAGGCGGTGTTGGATGCGGCCTCCGACGCCGGCGGCGAACCCGCGTTCGAATCGTTCATGCACGTGGAGGTCGACCGCCAGAGCGATCTGGAGCGGCTGGACAGGATGCGCACCGAGCTCGAGCGCATGCTCGGCGACGTGCGCGCCGCAGTCGAGGACTGGCGGCCGATGCTCGGCAAGATCGAGACCGCGCTCGCCGATCTCAAGCACGGCGCCCGGGCGATCGATCCCGAGGACCTCGAGGAGGCGCAGGCGTTCCTCGCCTGGATCGCCGACAATCACTTCACTTTCCTCGGCTACGGCTGCTACGACCTGGTCCGCGATCAGGGCGGCGATCAGCTGCGTCGCGTCGAGGGCTCGGCGCTCGGCCTGCTGCGTCGCCAGGGGCCGGCGAGCGCGACCTCGCGCAGCTTTGCCGCGTTGCCGGCGGAGATCCGGCGCCGCGCGCGCGATCCGGCGCCGCTGGTGATCACCAAGGCGAACGCGCGCTCGACCGTGCACCGCCCGGTCTATCTCGATTTCATCGGCGTCCAGCGGTTCGACCCGAAGGGCAAGGTGATCGGCGAGCATCGCTTCCTCGGCCTGTTCACCTCGGCCGCCTACAACCGCAATCCGCGCCACATTCCGCTGCTCCGGCACAAGGTCGAGCGGGTGATGCAGCGCGCCGACCTGGCGCCGGCCGGGCACTCGGGCAAGGCGCTGGCCAACATCCTCGAGACGTATCCGCGCGACGAGCTGTTCCAGATGTCGGAAGAGGAGCTGTTCCAGGTCGCGCAGGAGATCCTGCACCTGCAGGAACGGCAGAAGATCCGCCTGTTTCTACGGCGCGACCCGTTCGGCCGGTTCGTCTCGTGCTTGGTCTACGTCCCGCGCGAGCGCTACAACACCGAGATCCGGCGCCGCTTCCAGGAGATCCTGCAGCAGGCGCTCGGCGGCACCGAGGTCGAGTACCAGGCCCAGTTCTCGGAATCGATCCTCGCCCGGATCCAGTTCATCGTGCGCACTCCGGACGGCATCCCCGCCGAGCTCGACGCCGCCGAGCTCGAGGCGCGCCTGGTCGAGGCCGCGCGGTCCTGGAGCGATCGGCTGTACGACGCCCTGATCGACGCGCACGGCGAGGAGGAAGGCACCCGGCTGCTCGCCGCCTACGGCTCGGCGATGCCCGCCGGCTATCAGGCCCAGGTGACCGGGCGCGAGGCGGTGCCCGACATCGACCGGCTCGAGCAGCTGGCGCGGGGCGAGACCGATCTTGCCATGTCGCTCTATCGCTCGCTCGAGCACGACGGCGGCCTGCTCTGCCTCAAGCTCGCGCGCAAGGACCACACCATCGCCCTGTCCGACGTCCTGCCGGTGCTCGAGAACATGGGCCTGCGCGTCATCCAGGAGCAGCCCTACGAGGTCGTCACCGCGCGCGGCGAGCGCTTCTGGCTGCACGACTTCCGGGTGCAGCCGATCGAGGCGCTGGATCTCGACATCGACCAGGTGCGAGGCGCCTTCCAGGATGCGTTCGTCCGGGTCTGGCACGGCGAGGTCGAGAGCGACGGCTTCAATCAGCTGGTGCTCTACGGCCTGGACTGGCGCGAGATCACCGTGCTGCGCGCCTACTGCAAGTATCTGCTGCAGACCGGGATCCCGTTCAGCCAGGCCTACATGGAGCAGACGCTGGGCCGCAATCCGGCGCTGGCGCGCCAGGCGGGGCAGCTGTTCGAGACCAAGTTCGATCCCGACTTCATCGGGGACCGCCAGGCCCGCCTCGCCGAGCTCGAAGCGACGTTCCGCGCCGGCCTCGATGCGGTCGCCAACCTCGACGAAGACCGCATCCTCAGGCGCTACATGCGCCTCGTCCTGGCGACGCTGCGCACCAACTATTACCAGCGCGGACCGGAACAGACGCCGCACAAGCCGTATCTGTCGCTCAAGGTCGATCCCGCGGCCGTGCCGGAGATGCCGCTGCCGCTGCCGGCGTACGAGATCTTCGTCTATGCCCCGCGCACCGAAGGGGTGCACCTGCGCGGCGGCAAGGTCGCGCGCGGGGGCATCCGCTGGTCGGATCGGCGCGAGGACTTCCGCACCGAGGTGCTCGGCCTGATGAAGGCGCAGATGGTCAAGAACTGCGTCATCGTGCCGGTCGGCGCCAAGGGCGGCTTCGTGGTCAAGCGGCCGCCGCGCGGCGGCGATCGGGCGGCGCTCCAGGCCGAGGTGGTCGCGTGCTACAAGACCCTGATCCGCGGCATGCTGGATGTGAGCGACAACCGGGTCGGCGATCGGATCGTGCCGCCCGAGCGCGTGGTCCGCTTCGACGACGACGATCCCTATCTGGTGGTCGCCGCCGACAAGGGCACCGCGACGTTCTCCGACATCGCCAACGCGATCAGCAAGGAATACGGCTTCTGGCTGGGCGACGCGTTCGCGTCGGGCGGCTCCGCCGGGTACGACCACAAGGGCATGGGCATCACCGCTCGCGGCGCGTGGGAATCGGTCAAGCGCCACTTCCTGGAGCTGGGCAAGGACTGCGAGCTCGAGCCGTTCACCGCGATCGGCATCGGCGACATGTCGGGCGACGTGTTCGGCAACGGTATGCTGCTGGCCAAGCAGGTCCGGCTGATCGCGGCGTTCGACCATCGCCACATCTTCGTCGACCCCAGTCCCGATCCGGCGGTCGGCTACGCCGAACGGGCGCGCCTGTTCGCCCTGTCGCGCTCCAGCTGGGATGACTACGACCGGAGCAAGCTCAGCGCGGGCGGCGCGATCTACCCGCGCAGCGTCAAATCGATCAGGCTGTCGCCCGAGGCGCGCCAGGCGCTGGCCGTGGAGGCCGAGGAGTTCACCCCGCACGAGCTGATCCGCGCCGTGCTGCTCGCCCCGGTCGACCTGTTCTGGAACGGCGGCATCGGCACCTACGTCAAGGCCGCCGCGCAACGCCACGCCGAGGCGTTCGATCGGGCCAACGACGCCGTCCGGGTCAACGCCGAGCAGCTGCGCTGCCGGGTCGTCGCCGAGGGCGGCAATCTCGGGTTTACGCAGAAGGGCCGGATCGCGTTCGCCCAAAACGGCGGGCGCATCAACACCGACTTCATCGACAACTCGGCCGGGGTCGATTGCTCCGATCACGAGGTCAACATCAAGATCCTGCTCGATGCCGTGGTCGCTGCGGGCGACCTGACCGAGAAGCAGCGCAACCAGCTGCTCGCGACCATGACCGACGAGGTCGCGGCGTTGGTGCTGCGCAACAACGTCCTGCAGGTGCAGGCGATCTCGCTGGCCGAGGCCAATCCGAGCCAGCTCCTGGACAGCCAGGCCGCCTTCATCCGCCGGCTCGAGGCTAGCGGCCGGCTGAATCGCGAGCTCGAAGTGCTGCCCGACGACGACACCCTGGCGCAGCGCCGACAGACGGGACAGGGGCTGTACCGACCCGAGGTGGCGGTGCTGATCGCCTACGCCAAGATGACGCTGTACGACGAGCTGCTGGCGTCCGAGCTGCCGGACGATCCCTATCTGCTGCGGGACCTGGTGAGATACTTCCCGCGGCCGCTGCGCAAGCGCTTCCAACCCCAGATCGAGCAACATCGTCTGCGCCGCGAAATCATCGCGACGCTGGTCGCCAACAGCCTGGTCAACCGAGGCCTGGGGGAGTTCGTCGGCGAGCTGGGCGAGCGCACCGGCCGCACCGCGGCCGCGATTGCGCGCGCCTACATCATTGCGCGCGCGGCCTTCGACCTGGTGCCGCTGCTCGGCCAGCTGGAGCTGCTGACCGGACAGATCGGCGCCGCCCGCCCGAGCGCCATTCTGGGCACGCTGCGGCAGACGTTGGCGCGCGGCACCGAGTGGTTCCTGCGCAATCTCGCGGGTCCGGTCGACATCGCCGCTACGGTCGACCGGTTCGCTTCGGGCATAGCCGGTCTCATCGGCCGCCTCGACACGGTGCTGCCCGATGCCGAGCGCCAGGCGCTGCGGCAGGCCGTGGATCACTACCTGGCCCAGGGCATGCCGCCGGATCTGGCCAGGCGCTGCGCCGCGCTGCCCTATCTGCCGATGGCGTGCGAGGTGGTCCAGGTGGCGGCTACCGTGGGCCGCGACGTGGGCGTTGCCGGCAGCGTGTACTTTGCGATCGATGCCGGGCTGCACCTCGCCCGCCTGCGGGACCGGATCGAGGTGACCAGCCCGCGCACCCAGTGGGAGCGCAGCGCGCTTGCGGGGTTGTACGAGGACCTGATGGCGCAGCATCGTCGTCTGACCATCGAGGCGTTCGCCAGCGGTCGGATCGGCGTCGAGACCGCCGCAGAGGGCGTGCGCATCGAGCAGCAGGTCGACGCCTGGCTCACCAGCGCGGTCGCCGGCCTGGCCCGCTGGCAGCGCCTCCTCGCCGAGCTGGAACGTCAGCCCGGCGCCGACCTCGCGATTCTGTCGGTGGCGGTGCGCTCCTTGAGCGGGCTGTACGGCAGCGAGGCGGCGCGCGCCGCATGATCGCGTCAGCAAAACGTGGCAGGGCAGACGCCGACCCGCAAACCGCGCAGACCGGCGGTTTGGCACGGCGCGGCGGAATTTTCCGCCGCCGCCGCGGTTCATCTGACTGACAAGCTCGAGGGGCAGCCGTCGCGGATGCCCAATTGCCCCAGGCGATCAACCACCACGCGATGGCGGCCGACGTTGCCAAGCCTGCCACGCATCGCTATGGTCCGGACGCCGCCAGCCCGCGCGGGCTGGCGGGTCGAGCCGCAGGGATGGTGACGGCGGGTGTGCCTGTTGACTCGCGCATGGCCCGGACCGGGCCGAATGCCGCTCCTGATGCCGCCGAGGATCTCTCGTCGAAAGGGCGCTGCGAAAACCAACGGCGGATCGGATCGTCCGCTGGGGAGCGAGGATGAATCAGCCTCAAGTTAGCCAGACCAAGGAAACCGAGCTGTTCTTTCGGCAGTGGCTGCGTTCGCCCAAGTCGATGGGAGCGGTCATCCCCTCGTCGCGCGTGCTGGCGCGGGCGGTCACCGAGGCGGTGAGCTGGGCGCCGGGCGAATACGTGATCGAGCTGGGCGCCGGGACGGGCGCGATCTCGCAGGGATTGATCGACGCGGGCCTGCCGCCGGATGCCTTGATGATGATCGAGCTGGACCGGCAGCTGTTCGACTACCTGCGGACGCGGTTCCCCGCGGTGCGCGTGGTCAACGGCGACGCCACGCGGCTGGTCGACATCGTGCGCCAGTTGGGCATCACCCGCGTCAGCACGATCATCTCCGGCCTGCCCATGGTCACCATGCCGCTCGCGTTCCAGCGGGTGATCATCGAGCAGAGCTTTGAGGTGCTCGGCCCCGACGGCTATCTTCTGCAGTACTCTTATTCACCGGTTTCCCCGATCCCCGCGCGCAAGCTGGGCGTGGAGGCCAAGCTGGTGAAGTTCGTCGTGCGCAATGTTCCGCCTGCGACCGTCTGGCGGTTTCGGCCGCGTCGCGGCGCCGGACGTCGTCGCAACGGCCACGGCTGAGCGCCCCCGAGGACGCGGCCGCGCGACGGGCGGCGGGCAGCGCAGTAGCGAGCTGTCTACCGGGCGAGCGCCGCCGCGACCGGTTCGCTCGCTGGTCTTTGGCGGGGCTACGCCTTGGCAGGGCATTTTGCCGCACGGTCGGCGAGGCTCGGGCCGCGCATCGAGCGCACCACCTCGTCGCCTTCGCACCGGGCAGAGTGGCGCGCAGCCGACGGCAGAGCTGCCGTGGCGACCTGCCGTTAACATCACGGACCGATGGAGCCTCCCGGCGGAACATCGCGCCGCCTGCGGTCGTTCCCGTAATGGAGCGCTCTGCTCACGGCAGGTCACCATTCGATGAGGACTGGCTCGTGGGGCCGATTCTGAAGTAAGCTTAACTTGCCGAGTTGGTTGCGCCGCCGGAAGGTTGGTTGCCTGGATGATCCGCTGCCGTCGGAATGACGTAGTCAGCAAGAGTAAATGAGGCACCTCCATGGGCCCCGTATCGGCAAGTCCAGTTCGCCGCCGGCGCGGGCCAATCGAGGATGAGAGCATGGGACGCATGGACCCGCCTTCGAGTTTTGCCGTCAATCGCGAATTCATTCGCGAGTCGATGAGCACCGCGCTCCTGTCGCGCGAGCGCGAGCTGTGGCTGGCGCGGCTGTGGCGCGACGCGGGCGACGAAGCGGCGCTCCACGAGCTCGTGATGGCGTACATGCGCCTGGTCATCAGCACCGCGGCGCGATTCCGCAACTACGGCCTGCCGATGAGCGATTTGGTGCAGGAGGGGGCGACCGGCCTGATGCAGGCGGCGGCCCGCTTCGAGCCGGAGCGGGAGGTGCGCTTCTCCACCTACGCGGCGTGGTGGATCCGCTCGGCGATGCAGGACTACATCCTGCGGAACTGGTCCGTGGTGCGCACCGGTACCACCGCGGCGCAGAAGGCGCTGTTCTTCAACCTGCGCCGGCTGCGCGCCAAGATCGGCGACGGCTCCGGCGGTCCCCTCGACGAGGCCGGCCGGGCTTTCATCGCTTCGGAGCTGTCGGTCCATATCGACGAGGTCGAGGCGATGGAGATGCGGCTCGCCGGCGGCGACCAGTCGCTCAACGCCACGATCAGCCCGACCGGTGAGGACGAGTGGCAGGATTTCCTCGCCGATGAGCGGCCCACGCCCGAAGAGACCGTGATGTTCGCGCGCGACAGCCGCACGCGCTCGATCTGGTTGGCGCAAGCGCTCGCGGAGCTGACCGATCGCGAGCAGATCATCATCAAGGAGCGGCGGCTGCGCGATGATGCCCGTACCCTCGAGGAGCTCGGGCGCGACCTCGGCATCAGCAAGGAACGGGTCCGTCAGATCGAGCACCGGGCTCTGGAGAAGCTGAAGGTCTCCCTGCTCGAGCGTAGCGTCGAGCGGGACGACGCGATGCCGCGCAGCTGAAGCGCCCGCGGCCGGCACGACCGGCGCCCGGCCGGCGGTCCGCCACAAGAGCTATGAACCCGACGGTCGGAGATCAGCGCGGCGGCACAGCCGTGGTGATCGTGGGTGGCGGGCATGCCGGCCTGTTGCTCGCGTTGGCGCTCGAGCGTCTGGGTCTGCCATGCACGGTGATCGACGCTCAGTCGGTCGAGGCGACGCTCGGCGCTTCCTTCGGCGGGCGCGCCCTGGCCTTGATGTACGGCTCGAAGCGCGTGTTCGAAGCGCTCGGCCTGTGGGCACGGCTCGCCCACATCGCCGAACCGGTCCGGTCGGTCATGCTCGAGGATCGAAGCACCGCAACGAGGATCAACTATGAGGCGGCCGCGATCGTCGATCACCCGTTCGGCTACGGCATTGAAACGGGCGCGCTGCGCCGGCTGCTGCTGGAACTGGTGCTCGAGCGTCCGGCCATCGCGGTGATCGCGCCGGCGCGCCTCCTCGGCCTCGAACGGAGGCGCGATCACATCGCGGCCAGGCTCGAGGACGGCAGCTGCCTGAAGGCGGCGCTGATCGTCGGCGCCGACGGCAGCGACTCGACGGTGCGCGCGCGCGCCGGGCTGGACGGCAGCTCGCGGCAGTACCGTCAAACCGCACTGACTTTCGCGCTGCAGCACGGCCTGCCGCACGACGGCAGGGTGCACGAGTTTCTTCGACCGACGGGCCCCCTCGCACTGCTGCCGATCGGCGAGGGGCTGTCGTCCGTCACCTGGATCGAAGCCACCAGCCTCGCACGGCAACTGCTGGCCGGCCCGATAGATGCGCTGGCCGCGATGCTGGATCAGCAGATCGACGGCGTGCTCGGCGCCTTCCGGATCGCCGGCGAGCCGGCGGGTCATCCGCTCAGGGCCCGGCGCGCCCGGCGCTTCGTCGCGCCGCGGATTGCACTAGTCGGCGACGCGGCGCATGGCATTCACCCGATCCATGCGCAAGGCTTCAATCTCGCCGTGCGCGACGTGGCGACGCTCGCCGAGGTCCTGATCGAGGCCGCGCGCGCCGGTCAGGATCTCGCGGGACCGGAGGTGCTGATGCGCTACGACCGCCTGCGGCGGGCCGATGCCCGCATCGTGGCGGGCATGACCGACGGCCTGAACAGCTTGTTTTCAAACGACCTCGCGGCGGCCCAGGCCGTGCGGCGGCTCGGCCTGAGCGCGCTCGACCGCATCGCGCCCCTGAAGCACATGGTGATGCGCCGCGGCATGGGAATTTCCGGCGCGCTGCCGCTTCTGGTGCGCGGCGAACTGCCCTAGTCGCTCGAGCCGTCGGCTATTGTCCTCAGCTGCTCGCCGTTGACTTCGCAGGCGTTCTGGGGCGCACTGCGGCAGATTGCTGCCCGCTCGCTTGGCGGAGTGCCTGACGGGCGCGCGCGGTCCCAGCGGGAATATCGGCGATGCTCAATCCGGCCCATCTGATCGCGAACGCCCTGGGCGACGAGCTGGTCCACATCTACCGCGACGTCTACGGCGCACGACAACCGGACTACGCCTCGGGCGCCCGGACCGCCGCTAAGCTGGTGATCGAGCGGATCGCCAACAGCGATGCCCTCTATCACGACAGCCATCACACCGTGATGGTCACCCTGGTCGGCCAGGCGATCTTCAAGGGGCGCATTCTGGTCGAACCCCTGCGCGAGGTGGACTGGCTGCACTTCACCTTCGCACTGCTGTGCCATGACATCGGGTACCTGCGCGGCATCTGCCCGGGCGACTCGGAAGACGTCTTCGTCACCGATGAAGGCGGCGGCACGGTCCGTGCACCCCGAGGCGCTTCGGATGCCTTTCTCACGCCCCACCACATCGAGCGCGGCAAAATGTTCGTGCTCTCCCGTTGCGCTCAGATCGAATTCTTGGACCCCGAGCGCATCGCCCGCGCGATCGAACTGACCCGCTTCCCCGTGCCCCAGGACAACGACCACGCCGAGACCGATACCGAGGCCGGGCTGGTGCGCGCCGCCGACCTGATCGGCCAGTTGGCCGATCCGTTCTATCCGCGGAAGCTCAACGCGCTCTATCACGAGTTCGTCGAGACCGGCGTCGCCGAGCGGCTCGGCTATCATTCGCCGGCCGACGTGGCCGAGCGTTATCCGCGATTCTTCTGGGAGAAGATCGAGCCCTATATCGGCGACGCGCTCCGGCACCTGGCGCGCACCGTCGAGGGCAAGCAGTGGATCGCCAATCTCTATGCGCACGTGTTCGCTGAGGAGCACGCGCGCTGGCGCTTGGGCCCGCAACGCAGCAGCCGACCGACCTGAAAAAGTCTGCAACAAAATCGCCGATGCGGCGTTGTAACGGTTCGGGAACCGACTCCTGCCAGCCGTCGGTTCCCAAGCCTCCCTGTGACATTCTACGGCCCCGACACGCTCGGGGCCGTCTTTTTGTCGGCGTTGGGCTCGCCCTCTGGCCGTCGACTTCGTCACTCACGACCCAACGTCGTCACTCGCGACCCAACGTCGCAGGTCACGTATACCCGCCTTTCCTCTCGTGTCAACTGCCAGCATCGGCAGGTGTATCTCGTCTGTACGGGTTGCCGGAATCCCGATCCCTCGGGCGGGATCTTCGCCAGGAAAGCGTACGGATC
>JBKPNX010000131.1:0-10381 GCA_046732855.1 Pseudomonadota bacterium | reverse complement strand
CTGGTCAAGGATGTGAGGCTCGCCAAAAGAAGGATGACGCTGAACAGGTATCCGGGCTGGAGACCGAAGAAAGGAAGCAGTAGCACGGCGACGTTCGGCATCGAAGCTGCAATCAGCAGGAGCGTGACGCTCCAGCGGATTGGGAGGAACGGCAGGACGGCGGCCAGCGGCAGCAGGACGTAGGAGGCCAGGGTCACGGACAAGGGTGCGCCTTCGGCCTCTTCAGCCGGTCTTTGGTCTTGTGATGCGCAGGCTAGAGCTGACCCCGTCATATGCTCCGTCGAGCGCCGGGCCGGGCGTTACGACCAGGTCGATCGTCGTGCCCACCTCGGCCATGACGCGCGTCACGTATCGCGCCGCTTGTGCCGGCACCCTATGCTGCCAGATCGTCTTCCCATCTACGACCAGCATTGCGTCGGCGCCGTCACCACCCGATTCCTGCTTGCGAAATGAGACCCTCAAGTCAACTGGGCCGACGTCGGAAGCTGTCCAGCGCCGGATTGACCAAATCTGGTCGCTTCCCGCGACGGCTGGCTGCGCGATCTCGCGACCGATCTTTAAGTAGGGATGTTGTTCCGCGCCCCAGTAAATTGACCAATCATCTTGAAGCACGTCGGCGTTGGTAAAGTCAGAGCCGGCTTCTGCGGACTGTGGGCTCGCGATCCGGTAACCGTAGGACCATCCGTTCCGCTTCTGGCCCGGAGCTGTGGCGAAGTCTACCACGCTATCGGCCAAAAGTTGGTCTGGCCGCGTCTCCACGATGTTCTCGACGGACCCGCTGATGAAGACCGGTTCGCCTGAGAGTTTCAGGTGCAGTGTGTCAGCTCGGGAGGAGTAGCGGATCTCATTGTCCATTATGTCGTGGATCTGCGTCGCGCCTGCAGTTTTCACGGCGAGTACCGGGGTGCCATCGGCAGACCAGGCCACGTAAAACTGCCCGCGGTTAGTGCTGACAAGGTAGGCGTGCGTCCGCTGGTCCGTTGGCACCCGCTTGATCATCGTCATTCCGTTCATCCACCGCATGATCGTCGCGTATGCGGGGAGGACCGGGTTGGGCGCGTATGGTCCGCGCGGGCTTTGGGCCTCGCGCAGCAAGCCGAGACTGAAGCCCGGCGAATCGACGAGCAGGTACCAATAGATCCGCTCTGCGCCGGACCAGAGGAGCAGCGTCATCGATCGCACGAGAAAAGAGGCAGCCTGACGGCGCCCCTCCTCCGTCGCATCGCCGAAACCGACCTCGGTGACCCAGATCGGGATGTGACGCTGACTACTGTACGCGCGCAGCAGTTCTCGGAGCGCTTGCACGTCGAATTCGATACCTTCCGGCTCGGAACGGTATGGGTGGATCGCGACGACATCGAGGGAAGACAAGCCATCGCGGGCAGCGATCTTCTCGAACCAAGGGGTCGGGGCGCCGGCAGCGGCGCCGCCGACGACTATAGTGTCGGGTCTTAACGATTTGATCTGTCGGTAAACGGCCCGCAGCAGCCCCAGGTAGACGCCGACGCGGTCCTCAAGGCATGGGCCAGTGCACCAGGTGCCGTTGATCTCATTCCATACCTCCAGCGCCGCAAGTTGATGGCCGTAGCGGGCGAGCAGCTCCTGCCCGTATTTCGCGTAGGCAGTTTGAGCCTTGGGCGTGTAAGGCGTAAATCCCTTGTCGTAGAGGGGATTGCCATACGACATGAGCAGCAGCGGCTGGACTTGTGCGTCCGCGAGCGCCTGCATGAACTTCAAGTAGTGAGCCGGGAAGCTGTACCTGCCAGGCTCAGCTTCGATACTGGCCCACGCATGCTCGTCGCGGATATTGTTAATCCCGACTCTCGCGAGCACGGCCGCGAGGCCCGGCGCCCAGCCCTGTTCGAAATGGGTGACCACTCCGAAAACGCTCGGCTTCGCGAAGGGCGGCTGGCGCAGGCGCGCGAAGTTGGTGATTGTCTCGGCGGCGGCGCAAGCGGGCTGAATCACGATTTCGAAATAGCCGAACGTCGACAGCTGAGGCGCAATGACAGCGTGTCCGTCCGCAAGAGCGATGGTGCCCGAGAGGATTGGTACGCCGCTGAAGTCACGAACCTTCCAACCGGCGCTCTGTACGCCGTTGGCTGATACGTCAAAGATAATGGGTTCGCCCTCGACGAACAGGTTGCTCGCCGCTGGCGAGCCGACTTGCACGGAAGTACAACGCTGAGCGTACGCAGAATGAATAGTAGCATCATAAACCGAACAAATTAGCAATATACAACAACAAAATGAGAATTTATCGTGGCACCTTGCAACGCGGTCGAGATAGCAGTATGAACATGCTGTCGGGATCGCAGACCTGATTTTGGGATTGATGTCCATGACCTTATCCGCCATGTGGCAATCGATGCTCAGGAGAAATTTTGGCGCTCCTGGTCCAAGTACCAGAGCCATTGCGGACAGTGAGGCGCCTCTCATCGACGACTACGCAGATTTTCGTGCTGCATGGGCGGGTGCCCGTAGGCTGGAACGTCCTTCTGTATCGATCGTGACCGTGTGCAGGAACGCGAGGACGACCATTGAGCGGACAATCAAAAGCATCCACGCTCAGGATGTCGAGCGTGTCGAGCACATCATCGTGGATGGTCATTCCGACGATGGAACGCCGGAGGTCGCGCGTTCCCTCCTCCGAGCGTGTGATCTTCTCGTATCTGAGCGCGACGCCGGCATCAGCGACGCTATGAACAAGGGTGTCGCGCTCGCAAGGGGCACCTATATTCAGTTCGTTCACGCGGACGACTGGCTCTCCGACGGGCAGATCCGGGCGGCAGTGGCCACCATCGAAACGACGGCTGCCGATTTCGTGTTCGGTGATGTCATCTTCTACGAGCATGGGTTGGCGCGCTTCATCTACAGGGGTACTTCCAATTACGCGGACAGGATCGACCGCCGCATGCCTAGCTTGAATCATCCGACGGTGCTCGCGCGGCGGACCTGTTTTGAGGGGATCGGGCTGTTCGACCTCCGCTATCGCTACGCGATGGATTACGATTGGTTTCTTCGCCTGCACCGAGCCGGCTATACTGGTGTCTACAATTCCGCGATCCTGGGGCATATGAATCACGATGGTGCCTCGAACAATCATTACCGGCGAACGCTCGCCGAGGTATGCGATATCGCCGTGCGCCACGGCGATGCGCCATGGCATGCCAGCACCCGAAAGGCGTACCAAATCGCAAAGGTCACTGTCGGCAGAGCGGTCAAGGCAAGGGCGCCTCTGCTCTATGACATGGTGCGTCAAGCACTGAATCAGAGCTATCACCCGCTCGGCTGAGCGCCGCCGACTGGCCGTTGTTGCGCTCAAGGACATGATCTGCCGGCTCGCCTAAAGAGCGACGCCCGGGCTGTAAGCTCGCTGTCTGCCGGCGCAGTGCTCGATACTCGGGCAAGTAGCGGACAGCTTGCCGCATACTGCTCATGAACGCCCGGCGTCGGCGGTAGTAGTAGGAGGACTCCGGGGCGCCGAAGCCCTGCGCAGCGTACCTCCGCAGATTGACGAAGCTCAGCACCACGCCCGCAATCTTCGCGTCAGCGGCCGCCAGATCCCGCAGGGCCGTTGTGGCCGTATCCACGCCGACAGCGTACCATTTCATGACAAAGACAATTTGCTCGACACTGGCCGCCAGGATCTGGGCGTCGCTTGTTCCGAGGGGAGGGGCGTCGATCAGCACGTAATCGTAGGTCTGGGTCGCCGCGAGCAAAAGTGCCTTGATGTGTTCGGGCGTCACCAACGCGGGGCGACCTTCCTCGACGCAGGCAGGCACGCAGTCGATGCCGGTGACCGGGTCGCGCAGGACGGCTCGTCGAAGTGGGATTCGATTGGACAGGACGTCCACTACGCTCTCCTCCGGGATGAGGCCCAGCCGCTTGTGGATGGAGGGGTAGCGCAGGTCCAGGTCGATCACGAGGGTCCGCAAGCCGTTCTGTACGGCCAGGGTCGCGAGGCTGAGAATCAGTGTGCTCTTACCTTCAGCAGGTGTGCATGAAGTGACACATACTGTCCTCGGGCCAGGTCCGCTGCTGCGCAAATGAAGCCTAGCATAAATGGAGCGGGTGTACTCAGCATAGGGCGAACGGGGTTCGGTCAGCAAAAGACGGTGTGGTGTCACCTCGCGCTGGAAGCCGCTGACCGACGGCATTAGGCCGAGGGCCGGCGTCCCCAGCAGCGTTTCGATATCCCGAACGCTGCGAATGGTAGAGCGGCTGACCTCAAGGAGAATAGCGAGCGTACTACCGACCAAGCTTCCCGTGATCAGACCAACCAGGAAGAATATTTTGAGGGAGACCTTATCGGAGACAAGTGGCGGTGCCGCGCGCGAGACGAGCTGTACGTCCGGCTGAAGCACCCTCTCCTGCTCGCTCGTCTGCTTGAACCGACTTAAAAACGCCTCGTAAATACCACGACTCGCCGAAGCCTCACGCTCAAGTTGCCGCAATTTTATCCTCACCTGATTGTCCCTAACCTGCCGATTGCGGAGCTGTTCGAGATCCGTCATAAGATTGGTCTCGCGGGCCGCTATGATCTCGACCTCATTCTTGAGATTAGTAGCAATGCGCAAGACCTCATTATTGAACTGCAGAGCGAGCTTCTCCTTCTCGTGCTTGAGCTCGATCATGGCTGGATGCTGTGGACCATACTCCTTGGAGAATTCAGCTTCCCTGCGCAGCAGCGTTATCTGCTCTTCGCGTAAACGGGCGATCAGAGGTGAGTTGATGACTTCTCCGATTGTGTCGAGCTTTCCACCCTGGTTTTCGATTCTGCGGGCTAGCCGGAGCTTTGCCAGCTTCTCGAACTTCTCGGTGCGCGTCGTGACGAGTTCCGTGTTCAGGGCTGCGAGCTGGCTCTCGTTTAGTTCGATGCCATTGGTATAGAACAAACGGTTATCAGCGCGGAACGACTCCACTAACGCTTCTGCCTTGAGCACCTGTTCGCGCAGGACCGCCAATCTTTGGTTGAGCCAGACATTGAGCTTGCTCGCTGACTCCTGCTTCTTCCGGAGCTGCGATGCAACGTAGTTTCCGCTGACCGTGTTCGCGACCAAGGCGGCGAGAGCAGGATTCGAAGCGGAGAAGGACACCTCAAGCACGAAAGATTTGCCCTTCTGCGCGACCCAAAGCTTGCGTTTGAAAATGTCAGCAGCGCGGTCTCGAATTGCATTCACATTGAACCGGGTGTCCGATCCAGGTTCCTCTGCCAGCGCTTGAAACTCCGGCAAGTGGGCCAGCTTCAGTTCGTCCACGACCTTTAGCGTTTGATCGCGTGACATCAGGACCTGAGCGTGGGTCTCTATCGCCGCGGGATCGCTGGACTGCTCTTGGGAGTCGGCTCTCACGTCCGCAATGCCGACATCCCGAGGCTCGAACAGGAGCAAGGCCGACGCGGTGTACGACTCCGGTTGTCTCAATCCAAGAAACACGGCGAGCATTGTACCGAGGAGCGTCAGGGTGAAGATCAGCCACATCCGCCGACGGAACATTAGTAAAATTTCGCGGATGGATGCGTCGCCAGGCTGTTGTATCATCGTTGGTACCATGGTGCTTCTGTCACTCTCACTGGGATGATTTTTGGTTGATAGTATCTCCGGGAATTACTCCGTAGAGTAGTGGCAGGGTTTCCCTGTCATCATAGGAGACCTACCGTAGATGGCAACTACAAACTTTAGTACACGTGACCTATGACTATACCAATTATCAATATGAGAAATGGCATAGCTGAAATGCATGGGACTCGGAGGAGCTCATGGTTTGGTGCGAAACCAATGGCGTCAACTGCCTGTTCGGCTCGCCGGCAACGAGCGTTTGGTCGGCGCGATTGCTGAAGATCTCACCGCCGCCGAAGCCGCGAGCTTCGCCCAGGGCGACGCGGCTCGCCGCTTCGCCGACTTCGCTCGGCGCACGCTGAACAGTTTGCGCCGGCCGTGCCGCGTGGTGGCCCAGGCCGAGCATCCGGCCAAAGGCGCCAACCCGCGCTTCGTGGTCACATCCCTGCCGGCGAGCACCATCGACTCCCTGCGAGGCCGTCTACTGCGCCCGCGGTGAGGTCGAGAACCGCATCAAATAGCAGTAGCTGGATCTGTTCGCCGATCGCACGCCACCAGCTCCGCCTCCGGTTGGCATCCTTCGCCTACCGGCGGCTTGGCATCCTGCTTGACAGCTTCTGCTATCCATCCGCCTCGACCACGGACCGAAGGGCGTGTCTACAGCAAGAGTCTGGGTGAGGTTGTGAAGCTATGCCGCGTAAAAGCTCGTTGAGGGAGACCGGTGGTCGATAATGGGCTGGCCGTTTGTCATCGCCGCTTTTGCCGGCAGGGCTGCAAGCTGTTGGGAGCGACGTGACCGAACGGTCAATTCGCAATGACGCCTAGCCTCGGGTATTAATCGCCGAAGCGAGGGGCCTCGCCCACCACGTTGGTCGCCCCAACGCCGCTACGCAGCGTCGTCGCCGAGTCTTGCTCGAGTTGCTGGTCGTTGCCTGGCGTATATTCCAAGTTAACAGCCGGTATGGACGTGCAGATCATTGCCACCAACTCGGTTTGGCTGCGAACTCTACACTTGGCAAATACGTGCCGGATATGTGCGCGTGCGGTTCCAGCAGCCATACCTAATTCATTCGCCGCCGCTTCCAATGACCGAGCACTCGCCAGAAGCGTAACAAGTTGCGCCTCTCTCTTTGTCAGTTCAAGCCATGCACCAATTACCTTTTCCGAATGCATAGCTAGCTTCCTAGGTTCCTGAATGATCAAGGTGCAACCGTCTGGAAGTCTGAAAGTTGCAATGAACAAAGGATCTGGATGAAATCGTCGATGAACTCGGGCTGCGGTTAGGTGAGACTCGCAGTCAACAGAAGCTCCCTCACTATCCAGAATATGCTCAAAAAAGGCGATGCTCTTTATGTCATCGGTGACAATGCTCCCTCCTTCAAGATAAAGGCCGTCTCTTCGATCTAAGATCTCCTGGGCTTTTTTGTTGATACGTTTTATCGTTCCATCAAGGTCGATATACACAATCCCAAAGCTTAGGAAGTCGTCTATCATGCAGCTAACCATAGTAACAACCTCCGTGGTGCGTCATTCAAAGCCCTCGATTTCGTTTGTGCTGAAATATGCATTTGCGGAATCTTTTCTGACGGCCATAAGACGGGGCAGCCGAGATAGCTGAGCGCTCACGGCCCGCTTGAGCGCCCCAAGCAAGGTCGGTGTCGTGCCGGGCCAGTTGCACGTGTACCGCATTTTTGATCGAGCCGAGAACGCTCATGTCGGAACTGCTCCCTCCCTGATCCCCAAAGCCCATCGCGGAACGACAGATCCAGGGGAAACGCTCGTGTCAGATCAGGCCTACACACCTTCTGCGTAGACTGCCAAACGGCGAGCCGGCCGGTGCAGAACCGAAACAAGCGGTGTCAGCTCCGCGCCAACGAAGTCGTCGACGAGCTGCCGAACGCCATCCTCGATCGCGATAAGTGCCCGCCAACCAAGCAGTTGCTCCGCCCGGGTCGGATCGCCCACGAATGTCGTCACATCGTTCGAGCGCGCCGGCGCCTCGACGATAGTGGAGCGGCAACAGCCCGCCTGCTGGGCTATCTCCGCGAGCTGCTCCAACGTCGTTGCCCGCCCAGTGACGAAATGGATCGGCGGAAGGTTGCGCTCGCCCGCCAACAGCGTCTTCAGCACCATGATCATGCCGCTCGCGCTGTCATCTACATGCGTGAAGTCGAACACATGGCCGCGACCGCACACACGCATCGTCGTGCCCTCGCTGGCGGCGCGCGCAAACGCCGGCACTACGCGGTCGAAGTGATCCGCCGTGCTGCCGTAGACGTTCGAGAAACGGACAACAGCGGTATTGATGCCGGTCTCGCGGCCAGCGAGGGCTGCTCGTTCGCAGGCCACCTTGGACCGGCCGTAAACGTTGACCGGGGCGGGTGGGGTATCCTCATGCACCGGCAACGCCGTTGGTTCGCCGTATACCTCGCGGCTGCTCGCGATGACCACGACCGGCTTCCGCTCGGATGCGGCGGCGGCACGGATGATATTCCTGGTACCGATGACGTTGGTTTGCCAGCACTGATCCGGATCCGCGTCGCCCCACTGCACCCGCGATACCGCGGCTAGGTGAATGATGCCGTCCACGTCCCAGGCGATGCGGTTCACTAGCATTTGGTCTCGAATGTCACCGTAATCACGGTGTGTGGTAGGCAACCGAACATCGAATCGGCGCACCTCGTATCCATTCAGAACGAGTGCACGTGTGACCGCTGTTCCTATTAGTCCATAGGAGCCCGTGATCAGAATCTTTGTCATCCTTCACCCCCGATCTGATGAACTCTTCAGAAACGCATGCCCTCCCAACTCGGCGATCACAGGAGCACCCAGTCAAGTGCGCCAGCGATGATGCCGAGCGTGAGGACGCCGAGTCTGAAGTCAGCTGGTTCGGCTCCTCTGCGATAGCCGCCGAGGTCAGGGCGCCCAACGCCACAGCGGAGACCAGAAGCCTCCTCATCATGACACTTCTTCACGACCGTTCCCTCCATTTCACATTTTTTCTACCGGCTTGTATTGGGACGGCACAGCGGTTCTGACCACCAAAGCACTGTTCATCAGCGTCACTCAGTTAGCATAGGAAAAGCGCAGACGGTCGGCTTGTAAATAATCAATTTATTGTAATCATTCCGCGGAGTACTCGTAACCAGCAGGTCCTAACACCAACGAATTATGGCTTCACCCGTCGAGTACCCCACAATCGCATCCCCTTGGCCCGCATCAACACCATGATTTTCATAGTAAAATCGGGGATAAGGTCACCAAGCGTTCAACTGATCTGGAAGTCGGAACTGAACACAATATACATGGAAGTGGAGGCGCCGTTCGCCTACCAGCGGCGAGGGC
This sequence comes from Pseudomonadota bacterium, assembly GCA_046732855.1. Classification (GTDB taxonomy): domain Bacteria; phylum Pseudomonadota; class Alphaproteobacteria; order Geminicoccales; family Geminicoccaceae; genus JBKPNX01. The sequence continues at coordinate 1,475 of JBKPNX010000131.1, read as the reverse complement.
GAGGTGGTCAAGGTTCGACAGTTGCGTGCGGCGGGCGTGCTCTTGGGCTGGTCGCAACAGGACGTTGCGGACCGCCCCAAGGTGGCGCTCAACACTATCAACAATCTCGAGACCAGCGCGGTCGACCCGAAGAAGTCCCTCGGACAAAATCGTGCGCGCGTTTCACGGACACCGGAATTGAATTCATCCCGGAAGGCGGCGCCTCGCTCGGTGGCGGTGCGGGCGTGCAACTGAAGAAACGTTGGCCAGATGAGCAGGCCGGCGGGCCGGAGGATCAGCAATCATGACCGACCCTGATGTAGCTGAGAGCGGGCGATACGTGGGATGATACCGCGATGCACCCGGTCGGCGGGCCGGAAGTGGCGCCGGCCGAGATGGAACCATTGCACAGCGCTTCGTGGAAGCATCGGTCCCTTTGCGGAGCGTGTTTCGCCCTTGCGGGTCATTCGGCTGAAGTGCCGGGCGGTGAGCCTGCCTGCCCTGGTCCATTGCGCTTCAGACGCGTCGCGGGACAGTGCTGCCACAGATCCTGGGGCCCACCTGGCGCGGGCGGGCGCGGTAAGCGTTGGATCAGGCGCTTACACTCGTGGGCGCAGATTACCGGCCGCGTGCTTGGCTTCTGGCCCGCAGCTTGCGCGCGGCCAACGCCACTTGCGCCATGGTCTGGATCGTCGCCATCTGGCGCGTCCGTTCCTGCCGCGCCTGGGTCACCAGCTCGGCCAATCCCGATGGATCTTGCTGGTGACGCGGAGCTTGCGGAGGTAGCAGATCTCCTTGAAGTGCGTTTGGAGCTCTCGTAACTGCCGGCCAGCACCGGCCGCTGCTCGAAGGCTTGGCGTGCTTGGCCCACGGAGTTGGGCCGGAATCTTCTCCAAGTTGGTGATGGTTGCGGTGGGGGCCCTTGTGGGCAACCGAGCAGCGATGTCCACAGGGAGGCTGGATGAGCATCACGCCATACGCAGGGCCGCCTACAGGCCCCAGGGTGGTTTGCTCGCCCCATCGTAGTTCGGTAAAGAAGACTGAACACGGGCGTCGGCCCGATGGTCTGGCAGTGCATCAGCGCTCGGCGTGCGCGCCGCGCGCGCCTGCAGTCTGCGCAGTTCACGCCAGCGCATGTTCGGACTGTACGTAGCGGCATCGCGAAATCCGGGCTTGATTTCCATCAGACCCGCCGTAATCCCGCCACGCGCGCCTGGCTCGGCGGAGTGTAACCACCGCGTCGGCTCACGGCGCATCTGGACGGAGGCGTCGCTTGCGCCCCGTGGTCCGCACATGGCGAACTCCAGCAGTCGGCCGTCGTCATGAGCTTCCAGCTTTACTCCTCTTCCGTTCGCGGACTAGTGGATTGTCTCCAACGTTTGGTGCCCGCGTCGAACGCTTTCGAGGATGCGGTTGGGGTCGGCGGTCCAGACAAACGGCTTGGGGTCATGGTTGTGGACCTCGATGAAGCGGTTGATCGCAGCCTGCAGGTCGAC
>JBKPNX010000130.1:0-18113 GCA_046732855.1 Pseudomonadota bacterium | reverse complement strand
CGAGGGCGTGCTCCCCGCCCAAAAGAATACCGATCCCGACCATGCCCTCGCGGCCCACCGTCGCCATCTCGGCCGTGGTGCCGTCCTCGAACACCGTCACCAACGAGACCGCGCCCACTTCGACGAAGTAGGCGCGCGCCAACGGCTCATCGGCCTCGCACAGCACTCGGCCACGCTGCAGCGATACCGGTTTCAAATGGGGTCGAAGGTTGACCAGGGCGTCGTGCGGCAACGCCGCAAGCAGCCGATTCCTCGGCGTGAAGCTCGCACTGCCGAGCAGCGCGAACGCGGGCTGTATCATTTTGCGCCCCCGGGTACCCGCCGTCTTTTGGCCTGGACGGCGTTCCCCGTTGGTCTCACAACTATACCAAATGGGTCAGCAGCGTGCTTGGGCAACTAAAAATAGCAGCGCACCTGATAATTATTAGCTATATTTTTAACTAAATTGCACCGAAGGCTGCCTGGCGTGGTCGGATCGCTCGCTACCTGCTTGCGTTTCACCATAGGGCCGATTAGGCACCCCGCCTGGGCGTGGTCGCCGCTCCGGGCGAAGCCGGCGCAGCCCAGGCGGATCAGTCCGCCTCAGGACCCAACCATCAGCACGATCAACTGCCGGATCTGATGCCGGATACCACGACCTGCTCAAGGCTGCGCGGTGAATGCGCAGTAGGTCCCCGCCGCACGCGACCATCGGGTCGAACAACCGCTCTTCCGTCTTTGTTCGTGGCTAGGCCTCAGTAGCCGTCGGAAGCCAATCACGAGGGCTTCGTCGCCAGGGCAGGTTGCAAAGTTCCCCCGGTTGCTCGACATCGAGATGGAACCCGCTGAGTTCTCACATCCGTCTTCGAGCCGCGTTCGCGGTATTGCCCGTCCCCGGTTGAAGTGACAGAGCCTTACATTGGACGGGCCGATCTTGCCCCGCCCCTCGTCCAGTGGACCACGATACCCCTTGCGATCTCCGCGGCCCCGACTCGAGCGATTGACAAAGGACGTCGGCTGCTCACATGTCGGGCCGGTCAGGGAGGGTGCACCAGGATCGCCTCGACGGGAAACGCATGAGGGTCAACGAACTGTTGCGCTCGCCGCTGGCGGTAATCAACGTCGGGCTTGAGGGATTCGCCGACGACCTCGCGGCGGCGGGCGTGCCGGTGGCGGAGGTGGACTGGTCGCCCCCGGCCGGCGGCGACGAGCGCCTGGGCGGCCTGCTGGCGGTGCTGGACTCCCTCGATCTGGTCGAGCGGGCGAACGCCGAGACCCTCGAGCGCATCTTCCGTGCCGAGCCGGTGCTGATCGACGTGCGCCCGGCGGGCGAGGCGATTCGGGGCCTCGAGGACCGCATGGTGCTGCACGCCGGGCCGCCGATCGGCTGGGACAGGATGTGCGGGCCCTTGCGGGGCGCCATCGCCGGCGCTGCCGTCCTCGAGGGCTGGGCAGCGGACCTCGACCAAGCCGCCGACCTCGCCGCCTCGGGAGCCCTGACGTTCCGGCCCAATCACGACTTCGACGCTGTCGGCCCGATGACCGGCCTGATCACCCGTTCCATGCCGGTGATGGTGGTCGAGAATCGAGCCTTCGGCAACCACGCCTACTCGACCCTCAACGAGGGCCTCGGCAAGGTGATGCGCTTCGGCGGCAACGACGCCGAGGTGCTCGCTCGTCTGCGCTGGATGACGGAGACTCTCGGCCCGGCGCTGGCGGCGGCGCTCGGGCAGAGCGAGGGCATTGCCCTCAAGGGGATTGTCGCCCGCGGCCTTTCCATGGGCGACGAGATGCACCAGCGCAACGTCGGCTGCACCGGCCTGTTCCTGCGCGAGATCGTGCCGGCCCTGGCACGCGCCGTCGAAAACCGCGAAGAGCTGGCGGAGATCCTCGCGTTCATCGGCGGCAACGACCAGTTCTTCCTCAACCTCGCCATGGTCATGGGCAAGGCGATCATAGACCCGGCGCGCGGCGTCGCGGGATCCTCCGTCGTCACCGCCATGACCCGCAACGGCACCGACTTCGGCATTCGTGTGGGCGGCACCGGCGACACCTGGTTCACGGCCCCGGTGGAGATGCCGCGCGGCCTCTATTTTCCCGGCTTCAGCGCGGCCGACGCCAATCCCGACATGGGCGATTCGACGATCGTGGAGACGGTGGGGCTCGGCGGCTTCGCCATGGCCGCCGCCCCGGCCGTGGCCGGCTTCGTCGGCGCTGGAACAACGGCGGACGCGCTCGCCTGCACGCGCGCCATGTACGAGATCACCGTCGGGCGCAACCCGACCTGGACGCTGCCGGCGCTCGACTACGCGGGCGTCCCCACGGGCATCGACGTCCGAAAGGTGGTGGCGACCGGCATCGCGCCGACGATCAACACCGGCATCGCCCACCGCGAGCCGGGCATCGGCCAGGTCGGCGCCGGCATCGTCCGGGCGCCGATGGCCTGTTTCGAGCGGGCCCTGGAAGCCCTGGCAGCGGAGTTGACGGCGGCGTGAGCGGCCCGTGCGTCATCAACCGGGTGCGCCGCGCCTTCTATCTGGACTCGGTGGCGCTGATGCGTCTCTCGCGCGAGCTCTCGGCACTGCCCGGCGTCGAGGAGGCGGCGCTGATGATCGGGACCCCGTCCAACAAGGAGATCCTGGACGAGGCGGGCCTTCTGGCGGACGAGGGGCGGCAGGCTGCCGGGGGCGACGTCATCATCGCGCTCAGGGCGGCAGACCTCGAGGCCGGCGAGGCGGCGCTCGGCGAGGCTGAGGCCCTGCTTGGCCGGTCCGGCCCCAGGGAAGAGGCGGCGGCGCGGCCGCGGTTTCGCTCGCTCGCCACCGCTGTCGAGGCGCTTCCGGACGCCAGCCTGGCCCTGATCTCGGTGCCCGGCCCATTCGCCGCCGCCGAGGCGCGGAAGGCGCTGCGTCGGGGCCTTCACGTCCTCCTTTTCAGCGACAACGTGCCGCTGGCGGAGGAATGCGCCCTCAAGGAGGAGGCCTGCCGGCGCGGCCTGCTCCTGATGGGCCCGGACTGCGGGACGGCCCTGATCTCGGGCACGCCACTCGCCTTCGCCAACCGTGTGCGGCGCGGCTCCCTCGGTATCGTCTCGGCCTCGGGGACCGGCCTGCAGGAGGTCTCCTGCCTGATCGACCGCGGCGGGGGCGGCGTCTCGCACGGCATCGGCGTCGGCAGCCGCGACCTTGGCGAGGCGGTCGGTGGCGCCATGACCCTGATGGTGATCGACGCCCTCGACCAGGAGCCGCAAATCGAGCACGTGGTGCTGCTGTCGAAGCCGCCCGCGCCCGCGGCGGCGCGCCGTGTCCTGGAGCGGGTCACCGCAAGCCCCAAGCCGTATACCGTCTGCTTCTTGGGCCTGGAGCAGGTCGAGGTTCCGCCCAACGCCTGCTGGGCACCCACCCTGACCGCAGCCGCCGAGCGCGCCCTCGGCGCCACGATCGCGCTTCCCGAAACGCTGACCCGGTCGGCCCAGGAGGCGGCCGCCGCCCTTGCTGCCGGCCGGCGCCGGATTCGGGGCCTCTTCTGCGGCGGCACCCTTTGCGCCGAGGCCCAGGTCGTGCTGCGTCGGGCCGGCGAGTCGGTCGCCTCCAACGTTCCGGTGCCGGGCGCCCTGGCCCTGGACGAGGCCCGATCGGCCCACCGGCTGATCGATCTTGGGGCCGACGAATATACCCGCGGCCGACCCCACCCGATGATCGAGCCGCGAGCGCGCAATGACGCCCTCGGGCAAAGCCTGGCCGAGTCGGACACCGCCGCCGTCCTGATCGACGTAATCATCGGCGTCGGCGCCCATGCCGATCCGGCCGGCGCGCTGGCCGATGTGGTCGCCGATGCGCGGGGCGGCGCGCGCCCGATCGTCGTGGCCTCGGTCTGCGGCACCGAGGCCGATCCCCAGGTCCGTTCCGCGCAGGTCGCGAAGCTGGAAGCGGCGGGGGTGCTCGTCGCCCCGTCCAACGCTCGGGCAGCGGAGATCGCCTTGGCGGTCAGCCGGCGGCGCGCCCAGGCGTGAGGTTGCTCACCGCGTGCATCGCGATTGGCGGCACACCGGCGACGGCGGCGCCCGCGAGCGCAACGCCGACGAGGGCGTCCCACCCCGAGCAATGACCGATGCGGTCGACAGCGTCGAGTTCGCGCTCTAGACCGACCTCATCGGTCGCGCAGATGGCGGCGAGGACTCGGTGCAGCGGCTCCGCCGCCTCGCCCGCGGCGGCTGAGATCAGATGGGCGCGGCTGATGACGCCGGTCCGCGTAGCCGCCAGGGGGAGCGCCCAGGCGGCGAGCTGGTCGGCCGCCTCTGGGCGGACCAAGGCGCGGAGCGCGACCAGGGCGCCGGCGATCAGATCGTCGCCCGATGGCGTCAGACCTGGCCCCAAGCCGATCAGCACGCGCGCTCGGTCGGGAGGCGGCAGGCGAGCATCGCTGGCCAGCCATTCTGCCAGGGCAGATGCGCCTTCCGCACCCCGCCGCATGAGCGGAGAGGCGGTGTCGTCCGCCGCCGCTCGCGGCCCGCCTTCCGCGAGGGCCGGGATCAGGCGGCCGAGGCCATCGCGTGGAGCGCGTCGATCCGCCGCCCGGGCGAGACCCGTCAGGCCGCGGCGCAGATCGGCCATGTCCCAGTCCGGGGGTCGTGGCGGCCGCCAATGCTTCGCCGCCGCGAGCGAGAAGACGGCGCCGCCGGCGAGGCCGATCTCGGCGCCCGACAGTCGGGCCCGCATGCCGGGCGCCAGCTCGCCGGGCCGCCACTTGGCGCAGAGAAGGTTGAGTGGGCCGGCGCCCAAGGACAGGGGGCCGAGGCAGATGAGCCCGCCACGGCCTTCCAGATAAAAAGCACGCCTGAAGACCGCCAGAACCTTGCCTTCTCCGCCTTCCGCGAGGATCCGCCGGGCCGCCGATCCAAGGGCAACGACGGGAATCGTCTCACGCATTAGCGGGGACTGATCCGATACGTCGCGCGGCGCGGGTTGCCGCTCGCGCAGAGCGGATATGCGGGGCCAGGCGACACCTCGATGCGTATCGATCCATTTTGCCTCTCTCGAGACGAGATCCTCAACGGCTGGGCGGCGCCGACCCGGCGGCGGGTGCAGCGGGTCCGAGCGGGGCCCGGCGCTCTGCCTCTCGGTATACTGCTAGAGCCTGGTCCACCGCGGCCCCGGCCGGAGCGGCGAATCCGTGGTGGCGCAGGACCGCCTCGAGCGCCGCGAGGCACGCGAGCGTATTCTGCTTGCGGCAGTTGTAACCCATGATGCCGATGCGCCAGATGCGGCCCTTGAGGGGGCCGAAGGAGGTTCCGATCTCGATGCCGAAGTCGTCCAGCAGGCTCGCGCGCACCGCCTCACCGTCGATGCCCGCGGGGATGACCACGCCGGTGACGTTCGCCATCTTGTGCGCCTGGTCGCCGAACAGCTCCAGGCCCATGGCCCTGAGGCCCGCGGTCAGGGCGGCGCTGGTCAGGGCGTGGCGCTCGACGCACGCCGCCAGCCCCTCGGCGAGCACGATGCGCGCGCATTCGCGGGCGGCATAGAGCATCGACGTCGATTCGGTGTGGTGGTTGAGGCGCAGCTTGCTCCAGTAGTCCATGAGCATCGCGAGATCGAAGTAGTTGGACCGGATGCGGGCGCCTTCGCCGGGGACGAAGCCCTCGGGCTGGATACCTTTCTCGACGTGCTTGCGCCGCAAGACCGCCTCGACCACACGCTCGTTGAACGTGACCGGCGCCGATCCCGGCGGTCCCGACAGGCATTTCTGGAGGCCGGCGGAGACGGCGTCGATCTGCCAGGCGTCCACCATGAGATCCATGCCGGCGATGGTCGCCGTCGCGTCCACGTAGAGCAGCGCGCCCGACCGCCGGCAGACGGCGCCGATCTCGTCGAGGGGCTGGACCATGGTGGTCGACGTGTCGCCGTGGGCGAGAGCAACGACTTTGGGGCGGGTCTCCTCGATAGCATCCTCGATCGTCCCGGGCGCGAACACCGTGCCCCATGCCGTCTCGATGGACCGAACCTCGCCGCCCGCGCGTTCGGCGATCTCGCACAGGAGATGGCCGAAGCGACCGAACACGGGGACCAGCACCCGGTCACCCGGCGCGATCAGCGAGACCAGGATCGCCTCGATTCCCGCGCGCGCGGTGCCGTTGATCAGGAACGCCCAGCGGTTAGTTGTCTGGAACAGCCGCCTCAAGAGCGCCATGGTATCGTCCATGTAGGCGGTGAAGGCCGGGTCGAACTGGCCCAGCAGCGGCATGGACAGGGCGCGCAACACGCGTGGGTCGGCGTTGATCGGCCCCGGCCCCAGCAGCAGCCGGGGCGGCGGATTCAGCTCGGTCATCGGATCCGTCACGGGATCGGTCATCGCAATTCCCCTCGCCGCGGCGACATCTGGCTGAGCCTCGAGGGGCCCGGATCTTAGGTGCCCTCGGCTCACGCCATCGACGTCATTTGGGCACCGGCACGTCGCTGGAGAGCAGTCCGCGGAACACCGCCGCCTCGCCGATCGCGGCCGCGGCAACATGGCGGGTCCGGCGGTCGTCTCGATGGCCATGACCGGCGGCTCAGCTATGCCCACCCCTCCATCGCCGTTTTCCGCACGTCTTCGCCATCGAGCCGCCCGATCAACAGCGTCTCGCTGACCCGGTCGCAGAGTCGTTTCCTTCGGCACCACGACCTCCTTGGAGGTGGCCATCGTATGTGCGGGATTTATCGAATGCCAATGACCCGCCGTGGCCGGCTGCCTCTACCCGCTATTGGATCAGCCGCCGAGGTACAGCCGGCGAACGTGGTCGTTGTTGACCAGCTCGGCAGAGGGGCCCGCGAGCGCCACACGGCCGGTCTCGAGCACATAGGCGTGCGAGGCGATCCTGAGCGCCATGCGCGAATTCTGCTCGACCAAAATCACGCTCACGCCGTCTTCGCGGTTGACCGCGGTGATCAGCCGAGCGATCTCGCGCACGACCATCGGCGCGAGGCCGAGCGAGGGCTCGTCGAGCAGCAGCAGCCTCGGTTGCGCCATCAGGGCGCGGGCGACGGCGAGCATCTCCTGCTCACCGCCCGACAGCGTGCCGCCCTGCTGGCGCATGCGTTCCTTCAGGCGCGGGAAACGGGTGAAGACCTTCTCGAGATCCTGCTTGATGCCGGCCTTGTCCGTGCGCCGATAGGCGCCCATCAGGAGATTGTCCCGGACCGACATGAATGGGTAGACGTGGCGCCCCTCGGGTACCATGGCGACGCCGCGGCCGCAGATCTCGGTCGGGCTCAGCCGGTCGAGGCGCTCGTCCGCGAACCAGATCTCGCCGCCTGCCGGCCTGGTCAGGCCCGTGATCGCGCGGAGCGTCGTCGTCTTGCCGGCGCCGTTCGCGCCGATCAGCGCCATGATCTTGCCCTGCTCGAGCTCGAGCGAGACGCGCTCGAGCGCCTGCACCTTGTCGTAACGCACCGAGAGATCGCGGACGGCAAAGTACATGCGCCACTCCCGGCTCAGGCGCCGAGCTCCTCGTCCTCACGCCCGAGATACGCTTCGATCACTGCCGGGTCGCGCTGAATCGCGCCGGGCGCTCCTTCGGCGATTTTGCTGCCGAAGTTGAGCACCACGATGCGATCGCTGATCCGCATCACCGACGGCATGTCGTGCTCGACCAGAAGCACCGTGACGCCCCGATCACGGATGCCGCGCACCATCTCCACCGCGCGCTCCTTCTCCTCGGTGTTCATCCCGGCGAACGGCTCGTCGAGCAGCAGGAGCTTGGGCTCGGTCGCCATCGCGAGCGCTATGCCGAGCGCCCGCAGGTAGCCGTGCGGCAGGTTTCGCGCCGGCATGTGCTTGACCCGGCCGAGGCCAAGGTAGTCGAGGATTTCGGCGGCCCGGTCGCGAAACCGCTGTTCGTCGGCGCGCGCCACCGGTCCGGCGAAATAAATGCCAAGCGTCCCCGCGCGCACCCGCAGATGATGAGCGACGACCACGTTCTCGAGCGCGGTCATCTCCTTGAAGATCGTGCTTTCCTGGAACGTGCGGACCACGCCGCGGCGGGCCACGACGTGCGGCTGCAGCCCGCTGATCTGCTCGCCCTCGAACGAGACCGAGCCAGCGGTGGGCTTCAGGAACGACGTGATCACCTTGAACAACGTGCTCTTGCCGGCGCCGTTGGGGCCGATCACGGAGACGATCTCGCCGGCCTCGACGTCGAAGCTGACCTGGTCGATCGCTATGAGGCCGCCGAAGCGCTTGGTGACGTTCTGGACGCGCAGCAGACTCACTGCCCGGACTCCTGCGGTCATCCACCGGTGCGGCCCGCCGCGGTGTCGGACGGCGCGGCGACAGGCTCGACGTCCGGATCGGCGGCGCTCGCCTCCCGGCTGGGCAGTTTCAGGCTCAGGATCCCATTGGGCAGCCACAGGATCACCGCGATCATCAAAATCCCGTACATGAGCGACTGGTATTCTTGCAGTCCTTGTAACACCTCGAAACCGATGACCAGGAGAAAGGCCCCGACCACAGGCCCAAGAACAAACTCGAGCCCGCCCAAAAAGCAGTACAGCATGAAGTTGACGGAATCGACGACGCTGTAGCTTGCCGGATAGATGTTCTGCAGGAAAACGGCGAAAAAGGCGCCACCCGCGCCGCCCAGGGCGCAAGAGAACGCGAACGCGATCACGCGATACCTGGCGATGTCAATGCCGATGCTCGAGGCCAGTTCCTCGTTCAGCCGCAGGGAGCGGAACACCCAACCGATCCGGCTGGTCGAGAGCCGCCACACCGCGAGCAGGCCGAGCAGCAGCAGCGCCACTGCCAACAGGTAGAACGCGACCGGATCGTCGATGCCGGCCGGGCGTGGGATGTTGACGATGCCGGTCGCCCCCTGGGTGAATTCGCCGCCGTTCAGAAAGGCGAGCCGCACCGCCTCGGTCAGGCTGAGCGTGATCATCGCGAAGTACACGCCCCTCAGGCGGAGGATCGGCCAGCCGATCAGAGCGCCGATACCGGCTGCGAGCAGCGCCGAGAGCGGCAGGCATAGCCAGAACGAGAGCCCGTAACGGGTCGAGAGGATCGCGGTCGTGTACCCGCCGATCATGGCGAAGGCGCCCTGGGCGATGTTGATCCGACCGATCGAGAAGGTTACCCACACGCCGAGACTGATGAACGCGAGCGCCGAAGCGTTGGTCAGCACGTTGAGGAAATACGGCTGATTGCTGAGTGCGACCGGGATCGCCACCAGGGCGACCAGGACCAGAAGCGCGATCCAGGCCGCGCGGGCCGGCGTGAGGCCCAGCCGGGCCGCGTTCGAGAGTTCGGTAGTCGCTCCGGGTCGTCGCTCGGGCGGCATGGCGGTGACACATCCCTCGCATTCAGCCCATGCTGCCGCGCTCGCTCAGCCCCAGGGTTTGCCCATGACCCCCTGCGGCCGAATGATCAGGAACAGGATCAGGCCGACGAAGATCAGCAGGTACGTGATCGAGCCCGGGATCAGGGCGTAGCCGATCGCCTCGGCAAAGCCGAGCACGATCGCGCCGAGGATCGCGCCCGCGACCACGCCTGCACCGCCGACCATGATCATGATGAACGCTTTGATCGACGTGACCGTGCCGATCCCGGCGTTGACCGCCGAGATCGTGATCAGGAGCCCGCCGGCGAGGCCCGCGAGCATGGCGCCGATGCCAAATCCGAGCGCCGAGATCCGGTCGACGTCCACGCCCATCAGCAGCGTCGCCTCGCGGTCCTGAGCGAGCGCGCGCATCGCCCGCCCGGGCTTGGTGTACTGGACGAACAGCAAGAGGGCGGCGATCAGCACGATGGCCAGGACGACCACCAGCAGGCGTCCGGTCGGCAGGAAGGCATCGCCGATCCGAAAGACGCCGCCGACCAGCGGCGGCACGCCCCGCTGCTTCTCGCCGAATGCGAACAGCGCGATGTTCTCGAGCAGGAGCGCCGTCCCGACCGCGAGCAGCATGCTGTTCTCCTCGCGTTTGGCGATTCTCAGTACCCGCCGGAAGAACAGGACCTCGAAGGCCACTCCGATCAGCCCGACCACTACCGCAGCGGTCGCCAAGGCCAGCAGATATGGCAAGCCAAAGACGGCGTACACGTAATAGACCATGAAGCCGCCGATCATGAACATCTGCCCGTGGGCGAAGTTCAAGATGCCGAGGATGCCGAAGATCAGCGTGATGCCGAGCGCGATCAGCGCGTAATTGGCCGAGAGCACGACGCCATTGATCAGAACCTGCTCCATGGCCGAATCCTCTTGGTCCCGTGCTGATGCGCGGGGTGGCTGCGCCCGGGCGCCGGGCGTCGGAAGCGTCGGAGTTTCCGACGCCCTCGCCCCACTACTCGACGCTGCCGACGAACAATGTCTTGAATTCGCCACCCTGGAACTCGTTGACGACCATCGGCACGCCGATCTGGCGCTGCTGCCCGAAGTATTTGTTGCCCACATAGCTCAGTTTCTGCTCTTCCTTGAGAAACGGGTTTTTGATGCTGAAATCGGGAATCGCAGCCTTGAACTTGTCGACATCGTCGATCGCCGGCTTGCCTGCCTTCTGCAGCGTGGCGAGAATGATCTCGAGCGCGTACACTTTGGTGCCCGCCTCGTCGTTCCATTCGCCGGCGACCTGGTCGTAATGCTTGGCGAACTGCTCCATGTAGTCGGAGCGGATCTCGGGTGTGCTCGCGCCGCCGACCGAGATGAACCCATTGGCGGTATCTCCCGCGACCTCGCTCAGGATCTTCGCGTCCTGCGCGGTCTCGGTGCTGAGCAGTCCCGCGTAGCCCAGCTCGCGAGCGGTGCGAATCAGCAGCGGCGCGTCCGAGGGCGCCACGCCCGAGAGCACGATCAGGTCGGGGTTGCCGCTCACCACCTTCGACATGACCGGGAAGAAATCGGTCGTGCCGGGTTCATAGGTATCTTCCGACGAAACGATCTCGAGCCCCAGATCCTTGGCCGCCGCGACGCCCTCGTTGCGCTGGTTCAAAGGATCCGACTCGTTCCGGGCGAGAAAGGCGACCGACTTCACGGCCTTCTCGTCCATGAGATACTTGTAGATGATCGGGCCCGCTTGGTAAGAAGCGATCATGCCCAGAATCGAGTTCTCGCGCGGCGCCGTGTAGAGCTGCTTCGAGAACGCGTAGGGGATGTTGATCGCCCCATTCTTCTCCACGACGGGTACGACGCTGGCCGCCGTGGTATCGACGTTCGGCCCGATGATGTAGTGGATGCCTTCCTGCTGGGTCAGTCTTTCGGCGCCGGACACCGCGAGCTTGGGGTCGTTTTTGTCGTCGATGCTGACAATCTCGATCTTGTACTTTTCGCCCCCGATGTCGACGCCACCCTGGTCGTTGAACATCTGAGCAGTGGCTTCGGCACAGTACTTGTTGACCAAGCCCCAGGACGCGGCCGGACCACTCATCACGCCGAGTACCCCGACCTTGAGCACGTTCTGCGCGCCGGCGGGACCGGACAGCGATGCGGTCGCCAGCGCCGCGGCGGCGATGGTTGGCGCAAACGATCGAATGATTTTGGTCCTGATCGACATGTCGGCCTCCTCTGTTCGCGTCGAAACGACGTTCTTTGCCAGGCGGAGCGGCCTGGCCTCTGCCCTGGCCGCAGCTGCCGCCGCCCGGATCGAGCACGCAGGCCCCCGCCTCGCGTCCGTCGTCATGCCTGGTAGACGGAGGGCGCCGCGCGTTCTCGCCGCCATCGAAACACGAGCGTTGCGGATGATGCAAGAGAGCTTTGTATACGGCGGATCCGGGACCGCCTATCCTGCCGGTGGCCGACGTGGCCGGTTGGCCGTCGGGTCGGGCATCGCGACGGAGCGAGGCTGTCGTTGTGCGCAGACGACGCCACGTCGAGCAGTTCCGCGGCTAAAGGGCGAGCCCGGCGGTGCCTGCCGTCAGGCGCTCGCTTGATCCGCAGAAGCGCATGATCTGGCGAGCACGCCGTCGAGCCATCATCGAGCCGGGCGAACTGCTTGCCCCGCCCGAGGTCGCCGAGCCCGCGAAGCGAGCGGAGGAGGAACCGCGATGCGTATCAAAGTGATAAATCCCAACACCACCGCGAGCATGACCCGCAAGATCGGCATGGCGGCCGAGGCGGTGGCCGCGCCCGGCACTGAAATCATCGCGGTCAATCCCCGGAAGGGGCCGGCGTCGATCGAGGGTCACTACGACGAGGCGGTCAGCGTGATCGGTCTGCTAGAAGCGATCCATGCCGGCGAGGCCGAGGGGATCGACGCCTACGTCATCGCCTGTTTCGGCGACCCGGGGCTGCTGGCGGCGCGCGAGATCGCGAGTGGGCCTGTGCTCGGCATCGCCGAGGCGGCGATGCACGCGGCGAGCATGATCGCCACCGGCTTCTCGATCGTCACCACGCTCGAGCGGACCCGCATCATCGCCGAGCATCTGGTCGACGCGTACGGTATGGGCCGCTTCTGCCGCCGGGTGCGCGCGACGGACCTCGCCGTGCTGGACCTCGAGGACGAGGGCTCGGACGCGCGGCGCGCGATCGTCGAGCAATGCCGGCGCGCGCTCGCGGAGGATGGCTCAGGGGCTGTCGTGCTCGGCTGCGCCGGCATGGCCGATCTGCCCGCGGCCCTTGCGCGCGAGCTCGGTGCGCCGGTGATCGACGGGGTGGTCGCGGCGGTAAAGTTCGCCGAGGCCCTCGTTGCCCTCGGGCTTGGCACCAGCAAGCATGGCGATCTCGCCTATCCGCTCGCCAAGGCCTACGCCGGCGACCTCGACTATCTCGCTCCTCGCCGTCCCACGGTGCAACGCCTCCGATCGGAGTGATCGGGCTTTACCGGCAGTTCCTCGTCGACCAGTAGCTTGCCGCGGTGGTCGGCCGTCTTCACCGCACGGTCTCGAGCAGACCGAACTGGACGGGCATCAGCTCTTCAATATGGGCTCGACCCCCGGCGTCCTTCTCCACCACCGTCAACTTCTGCTCCTCGGCCAGCCTGGCCGGCAGCACCATCCGGCCTCCCGGTCTGAGCTGCTGCAGCAAGGCCGGAGGCACCAGCTCGGCCGCCGCCGTGACGATGATCTTGTCGTAGGGCGCATGTTCCACCCAGCCGAGGGAGCCGTCGCCGATGTGGACGCCGACGTTGTCGTACCCGAGCTGGCGCAGCCGCGACTCGGCCTCGACCGCGAGCTCCTCGATGATTTCGACGCTCCATACCCGACCGACGAGTTGGCTGAGAACGGCCGCCTGATAGCCAAGCCCGGTTCCGATCTCGAGCACCACGTCGTCCGGCCGCGGCTCCAGCAGATCGGTCATGACGGCGACCATGAAGGGTTGCGAGATCGTCTTGTCGAAGCCAATCGGTAGCGGCATGTCCTGATAAGCGTGCCGCGCCAGGGACGGCGGGACGAAGGCGTGGCGTGGGACCTGACCCATTGCCGCCAACACCCGCTCATCGAGGGACGCCCTGCCAAGGTCGTCACCGGCAAGGTCGACGTAGATCCCGATCACCTCGACCATGTGCCGGCGCAGGATGGCGAAGTGCTCTTCTTTCATAGGCAATTGCCCTGGTGAAACTGGTCCGCGGCCTCAGTAATGTCGGTCGGTTCAAGAGTAGCATGCCCCGACCTGCCGCCAAGACACGAGAATCGCCGCGCCGGCGACTTGACGGTCAGAGCGACGGGAAAGCCGAAGGCGAAGGGAAAGCCGAAGGCGAAGGGAAAGCCGAAGGCGAAGGGAAAGCCGAAGGCGAAGGGAAAGCCGAAGGCGACGGGAAAGCCGAAGGCGACGGGAAAGCTATGGACCGAAGCTCGCCAGACCCTGTTGACGCCAGCCGCACAGGCGCATTGAGCGCCCGACGACCGTTCCAGCCGCGCGTGGCGGCGGCCGCGCTGGGCGTTCCCGCTGCCCTACGCGGGTTGCGGGACGACCATCGTGCCGGGAAGCAGCGCCATCCGAAGAAGCTCGGCTCAGTTGGCATGTGACGTGATCCTCGGCGCCAACCAGCGACCAGGGTTCGTGTCCGTCCTGTGGTCCTCCTGTCTGGCGATGCTGGCGGTCGGCGCCAACGGCACGGCGATCATGGCCGCCTTGCCGACGATGCAGACCGAGCTTTTTCTCAGCTCGGCCGGCGTGCAATGGGCGGTCAATGCCTATCTGATCGCCGCCGCGGCCTGCATCGTGCTCGGCGGCCAGGCGGCGGACCGGTTTGGCGCGCGGCTGGCATCGATGGTCGGATTAGCGCTGTTCGGCGTCGCGTCCTGCATCATTGCCATTGCCGATACACCCGCTGCGCTGCTGGCCGGACGGACCTTGCAGGGCTTCGCCGCAGCGTTTGCGGTGCCGTGCACCCTGGCCGCGGTCGACACCAGCGCGGCGCCGGAGCGCAGGGCAGCAGCGATTGGCGCTTGGACCGGGTTCCTGATGCTCGGCTTCAGCATCGGGCCGCTGCTGGGCGGCGCGCTCACCCACTTAACAGGCTGGCGCGCGATCTTCTGGCTCAACGCCCTGCTCATGTTCGTCGCCGTTGCCGGCATGGCCTCCGCAGGCCTGGCGACCACTCGCGCCGGCGGTACGCAAGGCCGGCGCACGGACTGGATCGGCTTCATTTTGCTGGCTACGTTCATGGTGGCGCTGGTCTTCGGGCTGAACGCCGTGCCGCACGTAAGGTCGGCACCACTCCCCGTCATCGGCCCGTTCGTGCTGGCGGCGGCCACGTTGGTCCTGCTGCTGTCCGTGGAGGGGCGTGCCGAGGCGCCGCTGGTCGACCTGAGTTTCTTCGCGCGGCGGGGGTTCGTCATGGGCGTGGCCATCGGCTCGCTGTCGATGTTCAGCATCATGAGCCTGCTGCTCTACTTCAACCTCTACGCACAGAGCCGGGAAGGACTCGGTCTCAGCGCGCTGGAGGCGGGCGCCACGCTGCTGCCGCTGAGCGCGGCGCTGCTTGCGCTCGCCGTGTCAGCTTCCACCGTGGTGGCGCGGCTCGGGCTGCGCCACGCCATGGCGGGTGGCATGGCGCTGATCGCGCTCGCCAGCGCCATCATCGGCGTAGCCATTGCGGACGGCGGGATGATCCTCCTTTGGATCGGGTTGTTCGTGATGGGCACCGGTCTGGCCGTGCCTTATGCCTCGGCACCGCGGCTGGCGATGTCGGCTCTTTCGCCCGCGCAAGCGGGGCAGGGTTCGGGCATTGTCAACGCCTGCACCTTTCTTGGCGGCAGCAGCGGCGTTGCCGGGGGCGCCATCGCCTTCGCGTTGGGCGGGTTCGGCGCGGTGCTGACGATGGTTGCGCTCGCCGGCATTGTCGGCGCCGCCCTCAGCCGCGGGATCCCAGAGAAGGGATAGCAGGCGTACGCGACTTCGGCGCACTCGGTGCGGCCGACTTCCATGGCGCGCGAACAGGGCCTGAACCGGGCCAGTCTAACTCGCCCGGCGCGATCGGGGCGGCCCCTGACCTGGTCATCCGCCAGCCGGTCTATTGACTGCGATGTGATCGCTGGCCGTTGCTTCGGTATCGATCAGGGCATTGATTTTTGGTGCCGGAGAGAGGATTCGAACCTCCGACCTACTGATTACGAATCAGCCGCACGCTACCGTCGAGGCGGCCTGGCAAGGGCGGCATGGGCGGGGTGGGTTTGGCGAAGCGGGTGGGCGGCTGGAGGCCCTGACCTAATCGCCACCCAGGCCGAAACCCCAAACGTCTACCGGGGTGGTGCAACCCGGCGTTATCAGAAACCGCCTTATTGAACTTGCTGCCTAGGCGGGCTTGTCGGCCACGCCCGCGCGATGTGGTCTGCGATTTGCCTGCCGATGGATGCGCGCAACTCGCTCCTCTCTCGAGGAACGACTTGTCGGCCACGCCCGTGCGATGTGGTCTGCGATTTGCCTGCCGATGGATGCGCGCAACTCGCTCCTCTATTCGAGGAACGGCAGGTCGATGCCGCGTGAGGTTGGCGGGCAGCGTGTCGGCTGGTGCGACGAGAGCCATTCGTAGATGCTGGAGGGCTCTTCGACACTCAAGCGATGGCGCGGCAGGGCGGTTCCTGTTCTCGCAATCAGGCGCAGCCTATGCAACGGCCAATCACGCTGCCGAGTCGGCCGGACTGAGGTTCGCACATGCGGCAATGGCGCGCAGGGATTCGAGGTGGGCCGGAGCGTCTTGGGAGGCCTGGCAGGCGGGGGCGAGGTAGCGGTGTTTTGGCAGCGATTCCAGCCTGGTGAGGGCATGGCGGCCGACGGCGCCTATCCCGAACACCTCGTACCCGATGTTCGCCATCAGGCCAGCCCTGGTTTGGCAGAAGACGACGCCCTCCCACGTTCCGCGCCTGCGGCGTCTCTGGATGATCCACTGCATGTTGTCAGAGGTAACGCGCCAGCGGTCATTTAGAGCGATCGGCGCCTCGGTCTCTGTTGCCAGCGTCATGGCTCATGGTCCTCAGGTGTCAAGGGCGGGATGCCGGCGCGAGTATGCCGGCCCTTGGGTGCGGGCGCCTATCATGCCATCCATCTTGAGTCGGGGCATATGCGAGCCTGCGCGTGCGGCCCGTTCGCGGCTGCCGGCGTCCGCATCGTCCGTCTTTCGTTGGACAGTATAGCACGAATGTCTAGATACATACCACACTGCGTCCATGCGACGTGATCGTCCTGAGCATGCTCGCTGACCTGCTCGAAATCGCGCTTGAGGCGCCGACAGAACGATCGTCGATGACGGGACCGGGGCCGTCGGCGTCGAGATGCCGACCTACCAGACGCTCTCGTTATTTCCACGTGCCCGCTCTGGCCCTATCGGATGGGCATAAACGCGCTTCGTCAGCGCAACCAGGCGCAACGCGATGCTTGGCGTCGAACTGGTGAGCACCTGCAACGGCGCGCCGGCAAGTGATCGGCGCGTGTCGAGCGGACGGGAATCTCCCAGCCAGCGTTTCCTCGCGCACATACGAGAGTCAGAGACTCGAACTCCGCGCGCGCTCGCGCGCGAAAGGTGGCCTCCTCTGGCACTCTCCGTGCATTCGATCATCGCATCGAGCCGCGCCTGGTAAGCCGGCTTCAGGCCGCCGTAGGTCAGCTCCTGAATGCGATGCGCGAGGCCGCGGAACAGGAAGCCTCGGCGGTAGGCGGGCGGCTCGACCCCGAAATACTCCCGCCAGAGCGCCTTCAGCTCTTCCTGGCTGAGCTTCGGCAGCCGGCGATCTGCTTCAGGACCGGTGAGGTGGCGGTCATGCGCGCCTTCTCTGGACGCTGGCGTCTGTGCCACACACGCTTCCTTCGCGGCGGAAGTCCAGTCCGAAACTCCTCAAGTGGTTCGGTTCGTTGGCTTTCCCTCTGACGTCGAGCGCGCAGCCGCAGGAACCCAAGGGCGAGGAGGCGCGCCACCTCGTCGAGGCGCTCGGTGGGGGACATCGGGATGGAGGGGAGGCCGTTCGGTATGGCAGGCGGTAAAAAGGACGGTTCGAATCATGTTCACCTGCCTGCGAGAGTATCATCAGATCGGAATAAGTATGGTGGCAACAAGCGCTTAGCGAAGTAGAGCGAAAACAAAAGTAGTTCTGGTTACCCTCCTTATTGTGATCTAGGGGCCTCTGTCCCTACTTCACCTACGTGCCATCGAGCGCGCCGACCGCAGCGGCCCCGAACGCGGGGTGTAGCCATCGCACGCCCACCCTCGACATGGCCGCCTTCCTAATAGCAAGCCGACCTTTAAGGCCAATTATCGGCTGTTCACCTGCTTCTTCGGCTTCACGCCGGATAGCGGACCTTTGCCCGGGACCAGGGAGACGGCAAGCTTTGACCCAGAGCCGACTTTGCATTCCATGATCCACCGAAAGTCGTCCAATGATACGGCAACTGGGAGCGCAACCCTCAGATCGCGGCTGTGGGCAGGCTCACGGGCGGGTCGAGGCGTCAGACGCTTGCCTCATACGGCCGACCGACGCATGATTCGCGTTCGGAGCCGGCAAAGGGGAATCCCGGTCTAAATGTCGATGATCGATGTTTGGCTGCGTAGCGGCGCGCTGGCCGTCATCCTCGTCCCCTTCGTCTTCGGCTATTTGATCGCGGCCGCGATCGTATGGCTGACGCATCTGTCGCCGGCGCGGCCTTTCTTCGCCAGCTGCATCGGCATCACCGGCCCATTCTTCGCGTCGGTCGCTGTCCTCTTCGGCCTGTTCTCTGCCTTTCTTGCCAACGA
>JBKPNX010000129.1:0-7974 GCA_046732855.1 Pseudomonadota bacterium | reverse complement strand
CGCCATGCTCGCCGGTGAGCACGCCGCCGACCTCGACGCACAGCTTCAGGATCTCGGCGCCGAATTCCTCGGTGCGCTCGAGCTGCCCGGGCTGGTTCGCGTCGTACAGGATCAAGGGATGCAGGTTGCCGTCGCCGGCATGGAACACGTTCGCGACGCGCAGGCCGTAGCGCTCGCTCATCTCGCGCATGCGCGTGAGCACGTGGGGCAGCTGCGCGCGGGGGATCGTTCCGTCCATGCAGTAGTAGACGGGCGAGATGCGGCCGACCGCGGGAAACGCCGACTTGCGCCCGAGCCAGAAGCGCTGCCGCTCCGCCTCGTCCCGGCTGATGCGCACGACCGTGGCGCCGCACTGGCGGGCGATCGCGCCGACCATCTCGACCAGGTGCAGGACCTCCGCCTCGGGACCGTCCAGCTCGCAGATCAGCAGGCCCTCGACGTCGAGCGGATAGCCGGGATGGCAGAAGTCCTCGGCGGCGACGATCGCCGGCTTGTCCATCATCTCGAGGCCGCCCGGGATGATGCCGTTGCCGATGATCGCGGCGACGCAGTCGCCCGCCTGCTCGTTGCTCGGGAAGCCGATCAGCATGGCGCGCGCGCACTCGGGCTTCTTCAGGATGCGCACGGTGACCGCGGTGACCACGCCCAAGAGGCCCTCGGAGCCGGTCATCAGGCCGAGCAGGTCGTAGCCGCCCTCGTCCAGGTGCTTGCCGCCGAGCCGGATCACGTCGCCGCTCGGCAGGACCATCTCGAGGCCGAGAATGTTGTTGGTGGTCAGGCCATACTTCAGGCAGTGCACGCCGCCCGAGTTCTCCGCGACGTTGCCGCCGATCGTGCACGCGATCTGGCTGGACGGGTCGGGGGCGTAGTAGAAGCCGTCCGCCTCGACCGCGTGCGTGATGGCGAGATTGGTCACCCCGGGCTGGGCGACCACGCAGCGATTGTCGTAGTCGATCTCGAGGATCCGGTTGAACTTGCCGAGACCCAGCACGATGCCGTCGGTCAGCGGCAGAGCGCCGCCCGAAAGCGAAGTTCCGGCGCCCCGTGGCACGACCTTGATCCGCTCCTGATCGCACAGCTGCAGGATCGCGGAGACCTGCGCGGTCGTGCTGGGCAGCACCACCGCCATCGGCATTGCGCGATAGGCGGACAGGCCATCGCACTCGTAGGCGCGCAGCTCGTCGTGATCGGCGATCACGCCCTCGCCCGGCACGATCTGGCGCAGGCGCAGGACGATCTCCTCGCGTTTGGCGAGCGCCGCCTGATTGGGCTCCGGCATATGCATCGCGGCTCTCCCGGCGTCCAGCACAAAGATGGCGGTGCCCGGCCGGCGCGTCAATTTTCACAGAGTGCCGGCGCGCGGGTCCGTGTGTCCGCTCCGAAGCGGGCGAGCTGGCGCCTGCAATCCGGCTTGCACGACCTGATGCCGGGCGATGTGCATGCGCCGTGAGGATCACAGCGCAGTAAGCGAGCGCAGCCCCCGACGATGACCAAGTCGGTGCATAGCGCCTATCGGTCACATTTCATTAACCGAACCGCCGCATCCTGCGACGCATGTCATGGTGGGAATCCGCCGCCGCGCTCCCAGGGGCCGCGGCGGGCGCTTGCCACCATCCGCAAGAGTGTCAAGAAAGGTTAACGGAACCTTAGGCGGCGAGCGCAAAGCTCTCGTAAGGGCGTCGGGAACAAGTCGACATGGCATCCCCCGCATCCTCCCAGCCGGTCGGTGCAGAGCTCGCGTCGGGAAGTCGGCGGACAATCGACATCGCGTCCCCCGCACCATCCCGCCAATCGTCCAGCGGCGGGCGCTAAGCTCGAATCGGGGCGTCGGGCACAGTCGACATCGCATCGCGCGCCATCCCGCCGGTCGGTCCAGAATTCTGCCTGTTGAGGCGTTGCCAGCTGTTTCGATCGGTGCACCGACCTGATGCGCGGCCGCGCCAGCGAACCCGCTTTCATGAACAAAAGTTGAGTTGCGTCGAAAGCGGAGCTGCGCCATCCCGTCCCGGGTCGCCCTGAATGGGCCGAAAATGGGGTGGAACCGACGACGGGGGTGGGACCGCACATGGATCCTCTTCTGGTCATCGAGGGCCTGACCAAGCGGTTTGGTCCGGTCCTCGCCGTGGATGGCGTCAGCTTCGAGCTGCAGCGCGGCGAGGTGCTCGGCTTCCTCGGCCCGAACGGCGCCGGCAAGTCGACCACCATGCGCATGATCATGGGCTACCTGCCGCCGACCAGCGGGCGCGTCGTCGTGTGCGGGCTCGATCTCGCCCGCGAATCGATCCAGGTGCGCCGGCGCATCGGCTACCTGCCCGAAGGCGCGCCCGCCTATGGCGACATGACGCCGCTCGGCCTGCTGCGCTTCGCCGCGACGCTGCGCGGCTTCGCCGGCGCCGCGCAACACGAGCGAATCGACGCCATGGTCGACCTGCTCGAGCTCAAGAGCGTGCTGCGCAAGCCGATCGAGACCCTGTCCAAAGGCTTCAAGCGGCGCGTCGGCCTGGCGCTCGCCCTCCTGCACGACCCCGACGTGCTGATCCTCGATGAGCCGACCGACGGCCTCGACCCTAATCAGAAGCACCACGTGCGCACGCTCCTTCAGGAAATGGCCGCCGCCAAGGCGATCATCATCTCGACCCACATCCTCGAGGAGGTCGATGCGCTGTGCACGCGCGCGATCGTGATCGCCAATGGGCGGGTCGTGATCGACGCGAGGCCGGGCGAGCTCGAAGCGCGCTCGAGCTACCACAACGCCGTGGCGCTGCGCCTGCGCGCCGATCAGGCCGGCCAGGCGCGCGAGGTGGTCGGGGGCGTCCCCGGCGTGCTCCGGGTCGAGCAGCGCCACGCCGATGGCGAGCTCGCCGAGCTGCTCGTCTTCCCCGCGCGCGGCGCCGAGATTCTGGACCCGGTGTGCCGAGCGATCGAGCGCGCCGGGCTCGGCCTCAACGAAGTGTTCGTCGAGCGCGGGCGCCTCGACGAGGTGTTCCGCGACCTGACCCGGGCGGCATGAGGAGCCGAGCACGATGCACGCAATCCTGACCGTCGTCCGGCGCGAGCTGGCCGCCTACTTCACCTCGCCGCTCGCCTACGTGTTCATCGTCATCTTCCTGGTGCTCGCTGGCAGCCTGACATTCTACGTCGGCGGCTGGCTGGAGCGTGGCCAGGCGGACCTGCGCGTGTTCTTCCAATGGCACCCGTGGCTGTACCTGTTCCTGGTGCCGGCGGTCGGCATGCGCCTGTGGGCCGAGGAGCGCAAGTCCGGCACGATCGAGTTCCTGATGACCCAGCCGATCAGCACCGCGCAGGCGGTGATCGGCAAGTTCGTGGCCGCCTGGCTGTTCGTCGGCATCGCGCTGGTCCTGACCTTCCCCTTGTGGCTCACGGTCAACTATCTGGGGCCGGCCGACAACGGCGTGATCCTCGCCGGCTACATCGGCAGCTGGCTGATGGCGGGCGGCATGCTCGCGATCAGCGCGGCCGTGTCGGCGCTGACCAAGAACCAGGTGATCGCGTTCGTCGCCGCCGCCGCGATCTGCTTCTTATTCCTGATGAGCGGCCTCGAGATGGTGCAGGCGTTCTTCCAGACGTGGGCGCCGCCGTTTCTGGTCGACACGGTGGCGCGGCTCAGCCTGCTCACCGGATTCGATGCGATCGCGCAAGGGGTGCTCGATTTGCGCGACGTGATCCTGTTTGTTTCGCTGATCGTCACGAGCCTGCTGATCAACACCATCCTGGTCGAACTGAAGAAGGGCAGCTGAGGCAGGGGTCATGGCGGACAAGTCGAAAATGCTCGACCGCAATCGCCTTGGCGCGATCGGGATCGCGCTCGCGGTCGTTCTGTTCTTCGCGATCAACATCCTCGCCGGGGCGCTGCTCAGGCCGACCCGGCTCGATCTGACCGAGGACAAGCTGTTCACGCTGTCGGAGGGAACCAAGCGGGTCCTGTCGACCATGGCAGAGCCGGTCGACCTGCGTTTTTATTACTCCGAACGGCTGGATGAGACCGGTCCGTACTTCAGTGCCCATGCCCGCCGGATCGAGGAGCTGCTCGGCGAATATCAGCGCCGCTCCGGGGGCCGGCTGCACATCGATCGGCTCGACCCGCAGCCGTTCTCGCCGGAGGAAGATCTGGCCGTCGCCGAGGGTGTGGAAGGCCTACCGCTGAGCGCCGATGGCACCAAGGCTTATTTCGGCCTCTCCGGCCGCAACAGCACCGATGACATCCAGGTGATCAGCTATTTCGCCCCCGAGCGCGCGAACTTCCTCGAGTATGACCTGACCCGCCTGGTCAACGATCTGGCCAATCCCGAGAAGCCGGTGGTCGCGGTGCTCGGCGACATGCCGCTGATGGGCACGCAGTTCAATCAGTACCAGCCATGGCACGTGCTCGAGGCGATGTATCAGTTCTTTGACGTGCGCGTGCTCGGCGGCAAGCAGGAGCACATCGACGACGACGTCCAGGTGCTGATGCTCGCCCAGCCGCACAACGTCGATCCGGCGACGCTCTATGCGATCGATCAGTTCGTGATGCGCGGCGGCCGGGTGCTCGCGTTCATCGACCCGCTCGCCGAGGTGATGGCTGCGGGCGGCGGCATGAACCCGATGGCGAATCCCGAAGGCGACGCGATCAAGGCTCTCGAGCCGCTGCTCGCTGCCTGGGGAGTCAGCATTCCGGACGGTCAGGTGATCGGCGATCGCACCGCGGCCCAGCGCGTCAGCGCGACCGTCGGCGGCCGCCAGGTCGTGGTCGACTACCTGCCCTGGCTCGGGCTCGACCGCAAGCACCTCAATGCCGACGACGTGACCACCGGCGACATCCGCGTGGTCAACCTCAATTCCGCCGGCTCGATTCAGGCGCGCGAAGGGGCGACCACGACCGTGGAGCCGCTGATCACGTCGAGCGAGCTGTCGATGCCGATCAACACCGACCAGATCCGTACGATGCCGGATCCGGCCAAGCTGATCGCGCAGTTCGCGCCGAGCGGCAAGCCGTTCGTGCTCGCGGCGCGGGTGGTCGGCCCGGTCAAGAGCGCGTACCCGGACGGGCCTCCGGCCGGCGTGACCAGCAAGGCCGTGCACCTCAAGCAGGCGAAGGAGCCCCTCAATCTGATCGTGGTCGCCGACGCCGACCTGCTCGCGGACGCCACCTGGGTGCGCCGGCAGGATCTGCTCGGTCAGCAGATCGTGATCCCGATCGCGAACAACGGCGATTTCGCGATCAACGCGCTCGACAATCTCGCCGGCAGCGAAGGGCTGATCAGCCTGCGCGGCCGCGGCCTGATCGACCGGCCGTTCGAGGTGGTGCGCGCGATGGAGCAGGAAGCCGAGTACAAGTACCGCGCCAAGGAGCAGGAGCTGCTGAGCCGGATCGACGAGACCGAGGGCAAGATCCGCAAGCTCAAGGAGGAGGAGCAGAAGAGCGGGGTGATCCTGACCGCGGCGGAGCAGCAGGAGATCGACAGCTTCCGCGGCGAGATGATCAGGCTGCGCCAGGAGCTGCGGGGCGTGCAGCGCTCGCTGCACGAGGACGTGGAGGACCTGTCGACCCGGGTCAAGGCGCTCAACATCTGGGCCGTGCCGGTCCTGATCGCGCTGCTGGCGGCGGTTTTGGCCGGTTTTCAGCGGATCCGGGCGACGCGCGCGGCCCGCTCGGCAACCTGAGCACGCAGGAGGACGCGATCATGAGCCCCAAAGCGTTCCTGGTGCTGGCGGCGGTCACGGTGGTGACCACGGCCGCCGCGGTCTTCGCGATCCTCGGCCAGCCGGCCGTGACCACCTTGCGCTACGTCGACCAGCCGGCGTTCCCGGCGCTGCGCGAAAATCCGGATGCGGTCGGCAGGATCACGCTGACCACGCCTGCGGGCAAGATCACCTTGGTGCGCGAGACCGGCGACCGCTGGGCCGCTCTGGAGCGCTACGGCTACCCGGTCGACAGGAAGCGCGTACGCGATCTCGTGGTGGCGCTCGCCGACATGCGTCTGATCGAGGGCAAGACCGCGCAGCCCGAGCGTTACGGCCGGCTGCAGGTCGAGGCGCCCGACGCCGAAAAAGCGCAATCCCAGCTGGTCCGGCTCGAAACTGCCGACGGCAAGGTATTGGCCGAGGCGATCCTCGGCAAGGAGCGCTATCGCCTGACCGGCACCGAGCCGACCGGGACGTACCTGCGCCGCCCCGACGAGGCGCAGAGCTGGCTGGCGAGCGGCAGCGTGCAGATCGAGCACGACATTGCGAGGTGGCTGGATGGCGAAATCGTGCAGCTCGACCCCGCGGCGATCCGGCGGATCGAGATCGAGCGCGCCGGCGAGCCCGCCTACGCGGCGGAGCGCGCCAAGCCGGGCGACCCGCTGCAGCTCGCCGGTCTCGGCGAGGGCGAGACGCAGAAGCAGGACGCCGACCTCGACCACCTCGCCGGCGCGTTGTCCAGCGTGCGCCTCGACGACGTCAAGCCGCGCGACCAGCTGAGCTGGCCGGCGCAACAGCACACCACGCAGATCGCCACGTTCGATGGCGTCGAGCTCACGGTCCATCTCGCGCAGATCGATGACCAGTACTGGGCAACGGTCGATGCGCGCAGGGTGACGCCGGCCGGGAACGCCGCCGGGGCGTCGGCTCAGGCAGCGAAGCCCGATGCGCCCGCTGGCGCCGGGCAGGGTGCGCTCGCCGCGGCGGCGGCGGAGCAGCAGTCTGCGGCGGCCACCGGCGCTCAGACGGGCGGCGAACAGGGTCAGGACGGTCAGGCCGGCGCAGAGACAGCGGCGGGCGATCAGGCGGCCGGCGAAGGGGAGGGGCCCCAGCAGGAGCACGCGCAGCCGCTCGATCCGGACCAGCTGAACCAGCGGCTCGGCAAATGGGCGTATCGGATTCCCGAGCACCTGTTCAAGCGGCTGAGCACGGCGCGCTCCGAGCTGGTGCAGCCGCGCACGTCGTGACCGGCGGCCAGCGCTCACTCCCGCAAGAGGCAGCACGGGCGACGGTCGACCCGCTGCCTGCGTGGGCAGAGCGCCCGGCAGCCGGATCACATCGACTTCTATGAAGTCGTGACCCCGTGCGTCCCGTATGTCTTTCCGTCATGCCCCGGCTTGACCGGAGCATCCGGACTGGCGCCCCGGTCGAGCCGGGGGTGACAAAAGAAGCGGTCCACGGACACGACCGCGCGCTCCCGGGGATCAGGCTCGCGCGAACCCTGGGATCATGACCGCGCGCTCCCGGGGATCAGGCTCGCGCGAACCCTGGGATCATGACCGCGCGCTCCCGGGGATCAGGCTCGCGCGACCCTGGGATCATGACCGCGCGCTCCCGGGGATCAGGCTCGCGCGAACCCTGGGATCATGGCCGCGCGCTACTGGGATCAGGCGAGCCGGGAACCCCTGGCATCAGGCGCGCTCGAAGCCGCGCTCGTAGAGGGCGCGCAGCTCGGGGAGCGCCTCGTCGGGCAGCGGGCCCATCTCGGCCGCCGCCAGCGCCTCCTCCAGATGGCTGAGCTCGGCCAGACCGACCACCACGCCGGCGATGTCGGAATTGGCCAGCGCGAAGCGGATCGCGGTCTGGGCCCGCGTGCCGTAGCGCTCGTCGAGCACGCGCCAGACCGCCTGCGCCCGCGCCTCCTCGATCGGGATCGCGGCTTCGGGCATCATCTGCACCTCGCGCCCGTGGCGCCGCTCGGTCGCCAGCACGCCGGCGGCGAGCACGCGGATGTTCATGACCGCGACGCCGTGCTCCTTGCACGCGGCGATCAGGCCGCGGAAATCGCGCCCCTGCCAGGCGGGCGGCATGTCCTGGCCGGCGCTCGGATTGAGAATGTTGTAGTAGACCTGGGCGGAGTCGAACCGGCCGCTCGCGATGACCCGGCGGCAGGCCGCGGTATCGCCGATCGCGGTGATGCCGATCAGCCGGGTCAGGCCGAGTTCGCGCATCCGCTCGAGCGCGTCGGCGACCCCGTCGTCGCCCAGCACCTGATCGACCCCGATCAGCTGA
>JBKPNX010000128.1:0-8433 GCA_046732855.1 Pseudomonadota bacterium | reverse complement strand
CCGAGGGTGAACGTGTTCTTGGCCCAAATCACGAAAGTCGACCACTTGCCGCCGGCCGCGGTGAATGCCCGCTGCAGCGTGTGCAGCTCCGAGCTGCTCATGCAAATGTAGCAGGCGCCCTTGGTCACGCTGACGATGTCGACGCATGCGTCATGCAGAAACGCCTCGAAGCCTGCACCCAGCTTGTCGTTGAGGATCGGGCGGTGCTTGCCGCGCAGCTTGTCCTTCGGCGAGTTGGCGTAATCCACGTTGTAGGGAGGATCGGTCCAGGTCATGTCCGCGAGCTGATCACCGAGCACCCGCTCGACCTCGGCCAGCACGGTCGCGTCGCCGCATCCTGCGCCTAAAAGCCGCGGCCTAATGGCACGCTGGTCAAACGCTGGCCGCGTGTGGCGATGGCAGCAGATGCTCGATCATGGCGTGTACGCCTCGGTCGGCGAGATCGGCCATGCCGAGAACATTTCGAAGAGCTACGTGAGCCGGATTCTTCGACTGGCGTTATTGGCGCCAACATCATGGAGGCGATCGTTGCGGGAAGGGCCGACCAGTCGCTGATGCTGGAGAGGCTGGAGCGGCCGCTGCCGGCGAGCTGGGAGGAGCAGTGCCCCTTCGTCCCTCGGCATCGCGTTGATCGCTAAGAACCGATCCACGTTGAGGGTCGATCGCGGCGGACCTCGCATAATCCCGCTGCACGACCCTTTGCTTCCTGCGACGGTGAAGCGAGTAAAATGTGGTATTGAGTCGACAGGTGCAGGGCTGTCGGGGGGCGGTGGGTTGCTGCACGCGGTCGGGTTCGACCTCGGGACATCAGGTCTGAAGGCGGTGCTGGTCGACGAGGCCGGGCGGGTCGTCCGGTCGGCGCGGCAACCCTACCCGCTGCACACGCCCGCGGCGGGATATGCAGAACAGGATCCCGAGGTCTGGTGGGAGGCTCTGCTCGTCACGAGCCGTACGCTCTTGGATGGCGTAGTAGCGCCCGATGCCGTCGGGCTGACGGGGCAGATGCACAGCGCGGTTGTCCTGGGGCGAGACGATGCTCCAATCGGGCCGGCGATCCTCTGGAACGACCAGCGCACGGTCGAGGAATGCGCCCAGCTCGGGCAACGGCTCGGCGGCGCGTTGGCGACCTGGACCGGCAACCCTATCCGCACTGCGTTCACCGCCACTAAGATCATCTGGCTGCGCCGTCATCGTCCGGATCTATACGACAGGCTCGGCGCCATTCTGTTGCCCAAGGATTTTTTGAGGTTGCGGCTCACCGGAGTCTCGGCAACCGACGTCACTGACGCCTCGGCGACCGGCGTGTTCGCCGTGCCTCGCCGGCGCTGGTCCGACGAAGCTCTGGAGGCCTTGGAGATCCGGCGGACGTGGCTGCCGGAGGTCCATGAATCGGCAACGCTGGTCAGTCGGGTCGATCGGCGCACCTGCCGCTCGAGCGGACTCCGCGATGGGACCCCGGTCGCCGCCGGCGCCGGCGATCAGGCCGCTGCGGCCCTTGGCAGCGCGGCGGTGGAGCTCGGTACACTGTCGATCACGCTCGGGACCTCGGCGACGGTCCAGTTGCCGAGCGCGGTGCCATTGTCCGATCCGAGCGGCGTCTTTCAGACCTTCTGCCACGGTTTGCCAGCGGCCTGGCAGTTGTTGGCGGCGGTCCTTTCTGGCGGCGGTTCGCTCGACTGGTACCATAACCTCACCAGTACGTCCGAGCAGAATCCAGCCGTCGCAGCCGATCAGTATGCCGCCTTCGAACGGCTCTGCAGCGCGGCGGCCGCAGCGGAGCCGGGCGCCGAAGGGTTGATCTTCCTGCCCCACCTTACAGGGGAAGCGGCACCGCATCTGGATCCCGAGGCGCGCGGCGCATGGTTTGGTCTGACCCGGCGTCATGCCCATCGTCATCTGGCGCGCGCCGTGATCGAAGGTGTCGCCTTTGCGATCCGAGGTGTGATCGAGGCAGCTGAGGCGCTGACGGGCAGGGCACGAGAGATCAGGGTGAGCGGCGGCGCCAGCCACAGCCAGATCTGGCTCAGGACTCTCGCCAACGTGCTGGGCCGGCAGATCACGGGGGCGGCTACGGGCGACGCGTCGGCGCGCGGCGCGGCGCTGCTCGCGGTGGCGGCCGCGACGGGGCAAGATCCTCGGGCATTGGCGACGGCCTGGGCGACGCCGGGCTGGCGAATTGATCCAGAACCAGGAACTGCGGCGCGCTACGAAGCGCAATACGCCATCTTCCGGGAACTGTATCCGGCGACGCGCCACCTGATGCACCGGCTGACCGACCTGGACCGGACGAGCGCGCCCACGAGCGACGTCACTCAGACCGACCAAGGAGGCCAGCGAGCGCCGGCATCTCCGCAAAAATGGCGTCCGCACCGGCCGCCTGAAGCCGCAGCGCGTGCGACTCTGGGCGCACGTGGCTCGCGCCCGTAAACCCGAATGCGGTCATGCCCGCGGCCTTGGCCGCACGGATGCCGACCTCGCTGTCCTCGACCACGAGGCATCGCGCCGGGTCGGCGGACATCCTCGCTGCCGCCAGCAGGAACAGATCCGGCGCCGGTTTGCCGACGCTGACCATTGTCGCGCTGAACAGGTGCGGGTTCAATCGCTCGAGCAGGCCGGCCAGCTCGAGCGAGCGCCGAATCCGCTCGGGGTGACTGCTGGAAGCGACGCAACGGTCGACGGCCAGCGCGTCGAGCAGGGGCTGGACGCCGGCAACCGGCTCGAGCTCATCCTCGAACGCCTGCAAGATCCGCGCCCGCAGGGTCTCCGGAAAGGTGGCCGGCAGACGGCAGCGATGCTCGGCCTCGATGACGCGGAGCATTGCCGCCGTGCCGACGCCGAGGAAGCGGTCGCAGATCTCCGCCGCGGGGATCTCGATGCCGGCCTCTCGCAACGCCGCGGCGGTGACCCGGGCGCTGATCGGCTCACTGTCGACCAGGACGCCGTCCAGATCGAAGATGACGAGCTCCAACGGGCCGTCTGCTCTACGGCCCATCAGCTCATCCAGTTGCCGCCATCAACGTTGAATGTCTGAGCGACCACGTAGTCGGCGTCCGCCGAGGCCAGGAACACTGCGGCCCCGACCAGGTCCTCGGGCGTGCCCATACGGCCGTAGGGCACTGCCAGGCTAACCCGGCGCTTCTTCTCGCCGATCGGCAGGCCCTCATACCGTGCGAACAGGGCGTCGACCTGGTCCCACATCGGCGTGTCGACCACGCCCGGCGCGATCCCGTTGACGTTGATCCTATGCTTGATCAGCCCGAGGCCGGCCGACTGGGTCAGGCTGATCACAGCCGCCTTCGAGGCGCAGTAGACGGCGACCAGCGGCTCGCCGCGCCGCCCCGCCTGACTCGCGAAGTTGATGATCTTGCCGGCGCGACCCTGCTTTACCATCTGGGCCGCTACCGCTTGCAACGTGAACAGGAGCCCCTTCACATTGACCGCGAACTGCTTGTCGTAGCTTGCCTCGGTGATCTCTAGCAGCGGCGCCATGTCGAAGATCGCGGCGTTGTTGACCAGAATGTCAACCCCGCCGGCCGCGGCCACAACGCGCTCGACCATGGCGTCGATCGACGCCCGGTTGGTGACGTCGAGGTGCACTCCGAACGCGCCGCGGCCGATTTCCTTCGCGAGGGTTTGGGCCTCATCCGCCAAAATGTCCGCCACCGCGACGCGGGCGCCCTCAACGGCATAGCGCCGGCAGATCGCCGCCCCGATGCCGCGCGCCCCGCCCGTGACGACCGCGACCTTGCCCTCGAGCTTCATCAGGCGCGTGTCTCTACCAGCAGGTATAGCCGCCGTCGGCGAGCACGATGGAGCCGGTGAGCAGGCTCGACGCATCGGACGCCAGAAACAGCACGACCGAGGCGATCTCGTCGGGCTGCCCAACCCGACCCATCGGCGTCATCTCGAGCCAGGTCGGGTACATGCTCTGGTCTTCCATGCCGAAGCGGGTGAGCGGAGTCTCGATGTAGGTCGGCGCGACCGCGTTGACCCGGACCCCACGCTGTCCCCATTCGGCGGCGAGCGATCTGGTCAGATGATGCACCGCCGCCTTGGACGCGTTGTAGAACGACTGCGGCTGCGGCTTGTTGACGATGAACCCCGACATCGACCCGATGTTGACGATCGAGCCCTGGCCGCGCTCGAGCATCCGGCGGCCGAACGTCCGGCAGCACCAGAACAGGCCGTTCAGGTTGACCTCGATGTGAAAGCGCCAGTGCTCGTCGCTGGTGTCCTCGGCACGCACGTTGCTTTTGGCGACGCCGGCGTTGTTGACCAGGATCCCTACCGGCCCGTGTTCCTGCTCGATCCGCGCTGCAGCGGCGTCGACCTGATCCGACTTGGTGACGTCGACCGCCACCGCCGCGGCCGCGAAGCCAAGGTCACCGAGCTCCTGGACCGCGTTTTCCGCGCGATCGGGCAAAAGATCCGCCACGATCACCTTGGCGCCCGCCTCGCCGAGCGCCTGCGCGCTCGCCAGACCGATGCCCTGACCTCCGCCGGTGACGACCGCGACCCGTCCGGAGAGGTCATACTTTTCCTGATACATGACTGTTTCCCCGGCCTGTTCAGCTCGCTTTGCGCGCGGTCGGCCGCTTCATGTCGGCAAGCGGATGGCGCTGCGCGCGCTCGACCGCCACGCCGCCGGCGTCAAACAGATGACAGGTGCTCGGGTTGAGCTTGATCCGGATCCGGTCGTGGACCCGGGTCGGGATCTCGCCGTCGGCCTGGATCGTGATCATGCTCTGGTCCGGCAGCTGCGAGTAGAGGAAGGTCTCCCCGCCCAGACGCTCGACCACCAGGACATCGCCGCCCAGCTCGCCGGCATCAGCCGGGCGCAGATGCTCGGGGCGGACGCCGAGCGTCACGCTGTCGCCCGGCTTGAGCCGCCCGGGCTGCACCGGGACCGTCACCTGCCCGCCGCCGGGCACGGTGACCGTCGCCCCGGCGCCGTCGACCGCCGAGACGGTGGTCGGCAGGAAGTTCATCTTGGGGCTGCCGATGAAGCCGGCGACGAACAGGTTGTTCGGGTGGTGGTAGAGCTCGAGCGGCGTGCCGGCCTGCTCGACGATCCCGCCCTGCAGGACCACGATCTGGTCGGCTAGGGTCATTGCCTCGACCTGGTCGTGGGTGACGTAGATCATGGTCGCCTTCAGCGCCTCGTGCAGCCGGGCGAGCTCGATCCGCATCTGTACCCGCAGGGCCGCGTCGAGGTTCGAGAGCGGCTCGTCGAACAGAAACACCTTGGGCTCGCGGACGATCGCCCGGCCGATCGCGACGCGCTGACGCTGCCCGCCCGACAGCGCCTTGGGCTTGCGGTCGAGCAGCGGCTCGAGCTGGAGCACGCGCGCCGCCTCGCGCACCTTCTGATAGCGCTGCTCCTTGGATACGCCCGCGAGCCGCAAGCTGAACGCCATGTTATCGGCGACGCTCATGTGCGGATAGAGCGCATAGGTCTGAAACACCATGGCGAGCCCGCGCTCGGCGGGCGGCACGTCGTTGACCCGCTCGCCGTTGATCGCGAGGTCGCCCGAGGTGATCTCCTCGAGTCCGGCGATCATGCGCAAAAGCGTCGACTTGCCGCAGCCAGAGGGGCCAACGAAGACCACGAACTCGCGATCCTCGATGTCGAGGTCGACGCCCTTGATGATCTCGACCTCGCCGAAGCTCTTGTGCAGGTCGCGCAGCGTGACGGTCGCCATGGGCTGGAACTCCCCTGCGTTGGCTACTTGACGGCGCCGAAGGTCAGGCCGCGCACCAGCTGCTTCTGGCTCATCCAGCCAAACACCAGGATGGGTGCGATCGCCATGGTCGATGCGGCCGACAGCTTGGCCCAGAATAGCCCCTGCGGGCTGGAGAAAGACGCGATGAAGGTGGTGAGCGGGGCTGCGGTCGAGGTGGTCAGATTGAGGCTCCAAAAGGCCTCGTTCCAGGCGAGGATGATCGCCAGCAGCGCGGTCGAGGCGATCCCCGGCAGGGCCAGCGGCATCAGCAGGTGGGCGAGTTCCTGCTTGGGCTTAGCGCCGTCCATACGGCCGGCCTCGAGGATGTCCTTGGGCACTTCCTTGAAGAACGTATAGAGCATCCAGACCACGATCGGCAGGTTGATCAGCGTGAAGACCACGGTGAGGCCGATCCGGGTATCGAGCAGCCCGAGATCGCGAAAGATCAGATACATCGGTACCAGCACGCCGACCGGCGGCAGCATCTTGGTCGAGAGCATCCAGAGCAGCACGTCCTTGGTCCGCTTCTTCGGGAAGAAGGCCATAGCGTAGGCCGCCGGGATCGCCAGGGCGAGAGCGAGCAGGGTCGAGCCGACCGAGACGATGATGCTGTTCGCGGCGAACCGGAAGTAAGCGGCCCGCTGCTGGACCACGGCATAGTTCTCGAGCGTCGGCGAAAAAAACAACGTCGGTGGCGTGGATACGGCCTCGACCTCGGTCTTGAAGCTTGTGAGGAACATCCAGAAGATCGGGAAGAAGACCATGGCCGCGACCAGCCAGCCGACGAGCGTCAGGATAAGCTTGTCCCGCGTTGCGTGGTGCATGGACCCTGCCCTTAGCTTTCCAGGTTCCTGGCGATCGCGCGGACCAGAAAGATCGCGACGATGTTGGCCAGGATGATCGCGATCACGCCGCCCGCTGACGCCGAGCCGACGTCGAACTCGAGCAGCGCGCGGGTGTAAATCAGGAAGGCGAGGTTGGTGCTGGCCAGCCCCGGTCCGCCCGCGGTCGTGACCAGGATCTCGGCGAAGATGGTCAGGAAGAAGATCGTCTCGATCATGATCACGACCGAGATCGCGCGGCCGAGATGGGGCAGGATGATGAAGAAGAACATCGAGAACGGGCCGGCGCCATCCATCCGTGCCGCCTCCTTCTGCTCGTTGTCGAGCGATTGGATCGCGGTCAGCAGAATCAGCGTCGCGAACGGCACCCATTCCCACGACACGATCATGACGATCGAGCTCAGCGGCAGGTTGGCGAACCAGTCGACCGGCGGCAGCCCGAACAGGCCGGCAATGGAGGCGAACAGGCCGTTCACCGGGTGCATCAGGAGGTTTTTCCAGACCAGCGCGCTGACCGTCGGCATCACGAAGAACGGCGCGATTACCAGCAGCCGCGCGATGCCCCGGCCCCAGAACTCCTGGTCGAACAGGACCGCGAACAGAGTCCCAAGCGCCACCGTGATCACCAACACCCACCCCACCAGGTAGAGGGTGTTGAGCATCGCGGTCCAGAGCGCCGGATCGGTCAGCAGGTACTGGTAATTCTCTACTCCGGCGAAGCCGCGGATAGTCGGCACCACCAGGTTGTAACGCTGGAACGAGAACCACAGGGTCAGCGCCAGCGGCACGATCATCCAGAGCAGGAGGACGACGACCGACGGCGCCATGAGCGGCAGGGTATTGACGTCGCGGCGGCTCTTCCTGCTGCGGGCGGCGGTCGCCGGAGCGGGCGAGGCGATCGAGGTGGCTTGGGCGTCGGTCATCGCGGTTCCCCTGCGGCGGCTGGACGCGGAGGGGGCCGGCGGGCCGTCAGGAAGCCCGCCGGCTCTGGGCGTGGTCAGGCACTCACTTCGGATAGCCGGCCTGACGCATGGTACGCTCTGTCGATGATTGTGCTGCCTGCAGCGCCTGGTCGACCGGCATCTGTCCGGTCAGCGCAGCGGCGATCATCTGCCCGACCTGGGTGCCGAGCGCCTGGAACTCTGGAATGCCGACATACTGCACGCCGCTGTACTGCTTGGGGTTGGCGGTCGCGTTGATCGGGTCGGCGGTTTCGATCGATTTCAGCACGAACTCGGCGAACGGGGCGGCTGTCGTGTACTCCGCGTTGGCGTAGGTCGAGGCGCGGGTGCCCGGCGGTACAGCGACCCAGCCCTTCTCCTTTCCGACCAGCTCGACGTAGTCCTTGGAGGTCGCCCAGGTAATAAAGGTCTTGGCGTCGTCAATCGCGTCCGAGGAGGCCGGAATGCCGAGCGCCCAGGACCACAGCCAGTTTGCGCCCTTGGGGTGCTTGCCCACCGGCGCTGGGGCGAAGCCGAGCTTGTCCGCGACCTGCGATTGTTGCGGGTCGAACAGGAGGCCGGCTGCGACGGTGGCATCCACCCACATCGCACACTTGCCGGTCGAGAACAGAGCCAGGTTCTCATTGAAGCCGTTCGAGCTGGCGCCGGGCGGCCCGTAGTTTTTCAGAAGATCGACATAGAAAGTGACCGCCTCTTTCCACTCCGGGGTGTTGATCGTCGTGTTCCAGTCATTGTCGAACCACTGGCCGCCGAAGGTGTTCACGAGCGTTGTGAGGAACGCCATGTTCTCGCCCCACCCGGGCTTGCCGCGCAGGCAGATCCCATAGACCTCGTTGCCCGGATCGTGCAGCTTGGCGGCCCACTCCTTGACCTGCTGCCAGGTCGGCTGCTCGGGCACCTGGATCC
>JBKPNX010000127.1:0-11460 GCA_046732855.1 Pseudomonadota bacterium | reverse complement strand
CCCGGTCAGCTCCGCCTCGCGGCCGTTGCAGGCGGTGAACGCGATCCGCAGCGGTCCACCGCGCGCCGGCAGGTGGATGTGCCAGCGCTCGTCGCCGATGCCATAGTCGACCGTACGCTCGGCTGCCGCGAGCTCGAGATCGAAATCATAGCGCCAGAGGCTCAGGCCGCGGCGGCCACCGAGGTGACAGGCCGGCGCTAGAGGGTGCTCGCTTTCGCTCAGCGTGAGAGCTGGAGGCGCAGCCCTTTCTGCGCAGACCAGGAGCACGGAGAGGCGCCACGCCACCTCCTCGAGGCCCCGGAAGAACAACACTGTCATCGGCATCCCGACACATCCCGCGGCCACGATGCGGGCCGTCATCTGGAGCATCCAACGGCCGGTATCGAGGGAGGGCGAGCCCGGCTAGTAGCCTCTTTGACCGTGCATCCGCCGCATCTGCCGGAGGGTGGTGTCTTAGGCCCCAAATTGACTTGTTTTAGCCGAGCGGCACATATAAGTCCCGCTGGATCCGTACCGCGTTCACAGGTCGCCATTGGCGGCGAGTTCTCGATTTCCATACAGCGGGGCTCTTCCTCATTCCAGTTCGGACTTCAGCACGAATTGAATCTGTCTTGACGATCTGCCTACTGTCGGGTGTAGGATTTGGCACAACCCTTGAGCAGGGAGGGAGACGATTATGATCAGAATCATCTAAACTCGAAGCGTCGGTGTGACACGTGGGTGGCTAGTCACGCGACGGCGGCATTGACCAGCCCTTACTTTTAAGGACGACAGATGACAATCGCAAAGAGTGGGATGGGCAACCCTATTGTTGGTGCAACCGGCTGTGTGCTCGCTCTCCTGGTCGCACCCCTTGCGAGCAGCCGGGCCGCCGAGCCAACGGTGGGACCGCTCGTGCAAATCACCGGCCCGAGCCCTTTCGAGCATTGCACGGCGGATAATGTGCCGGGCCAAACAGGGACGAATTACCTCAACACAGAGATTGAGCCTTGGGT
Source organism: Pseudomonadota bacterium (assembly GCA_046732855.1). Taxonomy (GTDB): domain Bacteria; phylum Pseudomonadota; class Alphaproteobacteria; order Geminicoccales; family Geminicoccaceae; genus JBKPNX01. The sequence goes on along the minus strand of JBKPNX010000127.1, from coordinate 10,465 downwards.
CGAGGTCAATCCGGCGGACCGGCTCAACCTGATCGCCGTTTGGCAGCAGGATCGCTGGTCGAACGGCGGGTCGCGTGGGAACATAGCCGGAATCAGCAGGAATGGTGGTTCCACCTGGATAACGATGGTGCCTCCGAAGGTTACTAAGTGCTCCGGTGGAAATTGGACGCGCGCGTCCGATCCTTGGATCACAAGTAGCCCGAACGGCCATGCGTACTTTATGAGCCTGGTATTCGAGCCGGACCTGCCGACCGGGGGGTTCGGCCCCAACGCCGTGGTCGTGAGTAAGTCCATCAACGGTGGCGGCCTCTGGAGTCATCCAGTCACGCTGCGGCGAGACACCGACCCGCAGGTGCTGAACGACAAGAGTTCGATCACCGCCGACCCCATGGATTCGAATCTGGTATACGCGGTCTGGGATCGGTTGCGGGACTTCACGCTCCCGTCGAGCGCGGGTTTATCGGGAGCAAAACCCGCTGTTGGCGCCGGTGATGGCGTCGTGGCGGCGCGTCAGCGGATAAACCAGCTGAGGCAGCGGACGGCAACGCAAGCGCAGCCAAACGAAATCTTTTTCGAGGGGCCGGCCTACTTCGCGCGAACAAGGGACGGCGGACGGAGCTGGGAACCGGCCAAGAACATCTATGACCCGGGCGGCAACGCGCAGACTATCGCCAATCAGATCATCGTGACTCCGACCGGAGTGGTCATCGACTTTTTTACCGAAATCGACCCCACCGGCAACATTCGCATCGGCCTTATACACTCGATCAACAAAGGTCTTGCCTTTAGGCAACCCCGCTACGCCGCGGATATTCTCAGCTTGGGGACCTTGACGCCGGACGCGCAGCAGCCGGTGCGCGACGCCTCGATCCTGTTCGATGTCGCCGTCGACAGACAAAACGGCAATCTCTACCTCGTCTGGCAGGACTTTCGTCTTCAGGAAATCGAAGAGGTAGCGTTCTCGATGTCGACGGATGGCGGTAACACTTGGTCGAATCCGCTCCGCATCAACAAGACGCCTATCAATCGCAACTTGCTACGTGAGCAGGCGTTTCTGCCATCCATCGAGGCCGGAGCGGGTGGCAAACTCGCGGTCACCTACTATGATTTTCGCTTCGACAAAGATAACGGCCGCGAGGCAACTGACCACTGGGCGATCTTCTGTGACCCGAGCAGGAACGATTGCCGCTCCGCGGCGAGCTGGGGTAACGAGGTGCGCTTGACGACCGCGTCATTCGATTACCTGAATGCGCCGGTCGCCGGCGGCCTATTCCTGGGCGATTACATGGGCCTCGACGGCGGACCTGGCGGGGCTTTCCATCCCGTGTTCGGCATTGCGACCGGGTCGCAACTGACCGGCCTGTTCACGCGGCGAATCGACTTGTCGGCGCTGCTCCTTGCCGGCGACTGATGCCGGCGGCAAAAGGTTTCGCGCCCGGCGACTGGCCCTAAGTCAGCGCAGAAAATTGGCAAACGGCAGGCTTGCTCGACTGCGGGGAGAGGGGTAGCGATGGTGGCGGCTGGAGCTGGCAGGAAAGGGACGGTGATGGAGGGACACCGATGCGGGCAATCCAGCGTGGCGGTCGCCGACGAGGGGGCAGAGCGAGAAGTACGGGGCTTGCCGGCGCTGATCAGGACCGCCGAGGCGGCTCTGCTGTAGCTCCGATGGGGCTGTTGCCGGGCGCCCATCACCAGCGTCAAGCTGGTTATGCCCTTGTACGCTCCAGCTTCGACTGCGTGGCAGCGCGCATGGTGCGACACTTTCTACCGGCGTGCCCGGCTGGGATTCGGGCAACGCTGAGGGCACGCAGGTGCAGTCGAATGCGTGAGCTGTGCAGCCACCTCGGTCGTTAGCAGTCGAACTCGATCAATCCCGAGGCAGAGAAGCGGGCCGGATGGCACCGGCACGGCATCATGGTCCGCGCCGAGCAAGATCCGCGCCTCAGCTGGTCCCAACGTGAGCTGATCCGAAAGCTGGGCCTCATGCTATAGGGTGAGCGCTTCGAGGGCGGCGAATGAGCGGGCGGCTCAAGCCGCACCAGGTGCGCGCCCGCCAGCTGGAAGAGATGCGCGAGAAGATCCGGACGGCCGCATCGTGTACCATCACCGGACCGTCGACACGCTCGGTAAGATGCTCCGCGCCGGCACCATTGACGAGGCGATGCACCATGCCGGCAAGGACTTCCAGGCGGCGTTCATCGTCGCCCGGCTCGATCCGGTCCGTGCGGGTGCCGGGCACCGGGCGAGAGCCGGACCTAAGCGAGCGGCAGCTTCACGCGCGCCGTCGCGTGCACGAGGCGATGTCGGCGTTGGGCGGGATCAGCAGTCTGGCACGTGGTCGGGCTGCAGCGGAGCGTGCGCGAGTGGGCGATCCGGCAGGGGTGGGGCGGACGGCCGGTGCGTCAGAAGCAGGCGCACGGCATCCTGGTAGCGGCGCTCGGGATGCTGGCGGGGCACTTCGGGTACGATAAGGCCAGACTGGCCTCATGAGGGATGCACGTGCGACCTTGGGCGACCGCTTTCCGGATCGGAGAGCGGAAGTCGAAATTGGCGAAGGCGACCGCCGGTCGTGACCCCGCACCGCTCATTTAGACACTGGTGGCCGCGCCGGCGTGCTGGGCTCCCGGGTCGAGACGGGTATCGCGCTCTCAGCGGTGGCGCTCGGTGCCACCGTGGCGCTGGCCATCCCGCCCTCATGATTGGTCGACGTTCGGCGATCGGTTTGACGCGAGCGGCCGGCTCGGGAAAGCCTGCTCAGTCGAAAGTTTGCACCCTGTATCAAATCTTAGCCAGCTTTGAGCGATTATCTCCACTGATTGCCGACTGCGGTGAGCCGACAGAAATGAGCGACCAGCCGTCCTATCTTAAGATGCGCCTACCCCGGTGGGCTGAGGCCGAGCGTCGACGCCAGCGCCGACCAGTTGGTCCAAGAGAGCTGCCTCCGCCTCGCCCTGAGCCCTTCCGCCCCTGGCGGCCGTCACCATGTCGCGCCGTCGAGGAGCCCTGCTACACCCGGACCCCGGATGAGGAGTAGGGCGCGCCAGCACACCCAATGCAACGAAAGGACCGAGAACGATGACACCAGAGCAGCGCGACCAACCGCAATGGGAAACCATCGTCGCGGCCTCCTCCGACGAGCACATGGTCACCGACCGCCTGTCGGTGCCGGGCGGTTGGTTGTACCGGGTGACGAACCGGGTCAGTGGCGACCCTGCCCTGTGCTTCGTCCCAGATAAGGTTGCTCCGCAAGGCGCAACCGCCGCGACGACCAGACTACCGTCAAGCCGACTTCGACGATAAACCCCACCGTGACAGGCCCCGAGAAGCCGGTGGTCGCGGTGCTCGGCGTGCCGTCCGGCTGCGGCTTGTGCTTCCGAGATTCTCACAGAAACCGGCGCCTCCTCAGGTGTGGCCCTTGTCCAGCTGGCGTGCGATGTGTTGGTGGTGTGCGAGCATCGCTTCCAAGCCGTTCTCTAGCCCCCGAAACAGGTCGTTCGCTCGCCTTGCATCGTGGCCGGCTGCTTCCAGCCGGCGCATAATCTCAAGTTGGCGGGCCATCATTGCACGAGCCTCTACGATGTGGCGGTTGGCCTGCGCTAGCTCCTGCTCCAGCTCTATGATGGAAACCATCGGCTCGCCCCACTATTGGTAGGGCGAACGGCCGGGCAAGCACTTTGGTCCCTGGACCAGATTATGAGAAAGCGCCGCCGAGCGCGAACCACGGCTAAGGCCTCCGGCTAGTTCCCGGCTTTTTGCCTAATTGACCGACGATCGGCAAAGGGCAGGGGTTACGAGGGGTGGGATCTGCGCACCAGCCAAAATCTTAGCGAATGAGGCAGTGAAGGGAGGACGCGGGGATGGGGAAGGTAGTGGATCGGCCGCATCTGGTGAGCATAGCCCTGAGCCACGGGGAGATGACCTGGTTGAGGGAGCTGGCGCAGCTCGAAGGCGTGACGGAGGACCAGGTACTACGTCGGGCACTGGCGCGATTTCGGAAGCGGGTGCTGAAGCGGCGGGGCATTTGGAATGAGGTGCGCGCCGCACGGGTGGAAGTGGCGGGCTGAGCGGCCCGCCTATTGGGAACCTGCGCCTGCGGCGGCCCAGGGCTGGGGCGGGCGGCCGGTGCTCCAGGAGGAGGCGCAGGGATCCTGGTGGCGGCGCTGGGGATACTGGCGGCAGACGAGCGGTGTCAGCCACAGCTGAACGCCAGGCGCTCATGCGGAACAGATCCCGTCACCGTTCCTCAGGCGGCTTCAGGTGGCGGAATTGCATGAGGAGCAGCAGGTCGTAGGTGATCTTGAGGGCGCCGCAAATCAGAAGCGGCCATGCCCGATAGGAGGCAGCGAATAGCGCCCCAGCCAAAGCGGGACTGACCGCGGCGGCAAGGCTGCGCGGCACCGCCGTGAAGCTGGCAGTGGCCGCCCGTTCCGCCTCGGTTACCACCGCCATGACGTAGGAGGAGCGCGTCGGCACGTCCATCTGCGACAGCGCCGCGCGAATCAGCAACAGCATCAGGGCTACCGGCAGCGTCGGCGCGAGCGCCGCAAGCATCAGGGCGATGCTGGACGGAATATGCGTGAACACCATCGTGTTGATGAGCCCAATATGGCGCGACAGCCAGGCGGCGACCGGAAACGAGAAGGCCGCGAGCACCCCCGACCAGAAGAAGAAAGCGCCCGCCGCGGCGAGCGACATCTCGAACCGTTCGAACAGCCAAAGCGCCAGCAGCGACTGGACCACGAAGCCGCCGGCGAAGGCGTCGAGGCTGAACAGGGCGGCGAGCTTGAGGACAGTGATGCGCGAGGGTCCGAGGGCAGAGCTCGCACCGGCCTGCCATGCGGGTGGGCGGCGCGGGATGCGCGCGTAGAGGCGGCCACCCAGCAGGCCCAAGAGGGCATGGAGGACGAACATCAGCTTGATGGCGGTGAGCTGGTCGAGGCCGAGCGGCGCCACGAGCTCGGGCGCCGCCGCGGTAAACGCACCGACGGCCGCGGCGAGCGCCCCCACGAGGCTGTAGCGAGCGAACATCGTCGTCCGCTCGGCATCCGTGACCTCGCGGGCGAGCGCCGCATGCTCGAGCGGCACGAACACGCTGACGCTGCCCGCCGACGGATTGATGGTGCCGGCAAACGCGACCACCAGGAGCAGCGCATAATCGTTGACCACGGTGAAGGCGACGCCGGTGGCGGTCATCAGGCTGGCGGCGGCGAGCAGGAGCCGGCGCTGGTCATAGCGGGAGCCGAGGAACCCGATGGCGATGGTCAGGAGCGCCGAGCCGAGGAGCGACGCGGTGGCGATGATGCCCACCTGCAGCGGACCGAAGCCGAGTGCGAGCAGATAGACGGGCAGCAGCACGGCCACGAAGCCGTCCCCGAAGTCGCGCAAGGCGCGCGCCGCGAAGAGACAGGTTGTCGGATGGACCCGCTGCACCGACCGCGCCCCTCGCCCGCCGAAATGGGCGTCAGCGTGAGGGCTTGGCGCAGCCGATGCAAGGGCGTGTCAGAGCGGTAGCTGTTCGCACCGAGGTACGTGCACACAGCCACGGCCCCGGCCGGGAGTTGCGTCTGGCACGTCCTGCGCTTGCAGCGCAGCGTGCAGGAGCCGGCGATCCCTCAGAGCTGGGTGCGGCCGGTGCGTCAGGAGCAGGCGCAGGGCATCCTGGTGGCTCCCCTGGGGTGTTGGCGGCGCAATTCGGTTACGGTGATGCCAGGCGCGGCTCCTGAAGGAGGCCGATCAGGTGCCGACAATCACGGTCGGTGCATGATCAAGCTCGGGTCGGCGGATCCTTTCCGACGCCCACCCCTTCGTCCTTCGGACGGTTGCCGATATTCTGAACTGCTAAGCGATCTGAACGAAGGAGGAGGAGATGGCCGCCACAAGCCGTCCGCTGCTGGCGGTGGACGGCGACTCTTTTGCGCACCGCGCCTACCACGCCTTGCCGAAGTCGATCCGCCGGCGCGGCAACCAAGGCGGAGGCGCCATCGTGGGCTTCGCGAATCTGCTCTTGCGGCTCTACGAGGACGAGCAGCCCCGCGCCGTGCTGGTGGGCTGGGACACGCTGGATGCGCCGACCTATCGGCACCATGCGCTCGAAGGCTACCAGGGCGGGCGCAGGTTCGATGCCGAGCTGATCGACCAGCTCGAAATGCTACCGGAGTTCGTGGCCGCTTGCGGCTTCGCTTGTGCCAAGGCTGCCGGCTACGAAGCCGACGATTTTCTCGCGGCGGCGGTGGCTGACGAGGAGGGGCGCGGCGGCACGGTGCTGGTCGCAAGCGGTGATCGCGATGCGTTTCAGCTGGCCTCAGACAAGACGGCGATTCTGCAGCCGGTGCGGGCCGGCGAGATGGCGCGCATCGGACCGGCGGAGGTGCTCGAGCGCTACGGTGTCGAGCCCGGGCAAGTGCCCGACTTCATCGCCCTGCGTGGCGATCCCTCGGACAAGCTGCCGGGTGCCAAGGGTGTCGGACCGAAGGGTGCGGCGAAGCTGCTGCGCCTGCACGGCACGCTCGAACAGGCGCTCGAAGCTGGCAAGTTCCCGATGCAGGCGGATGACCTGCGGCTTTATCGCCGGATCGCGACGATGGACGGCGCGGCACCGCTGCCCGCGTTGCCCGACCAGACACCGACCTGGACCACCGCCGCTGACCTTGCGCGTGCCTGGGAGCTGAACCGCCTGGCCGAGCGCCTCGCTGCGCTGGCGCAATCTGCACAATGAGCGCAGCCGGGAAGGGAATTCCCCTATGTGCAGCCGGGGGCAGATGCTGGACGCCTCAGTTGGGGCACGGTGAGGCCAAACGGGACCGCCTGCAAAATTCTTTTCCGGTTTTGGGCGACCGTTTCCGGCTCGAAGAGCAGAAATCGGCAGCGGTCACGGCGACCGCCGCTCGTGACCCCGGAGCGGACAATCCCGAACTCCACTGACCTGCTCTCAAATCGGCTTCTGGCGGGAGATGTTGCCAGCCCCGGGGGGCGAGGAGATACTGGGATGCGGGGTGATCGAAGAGATGACATGTGCGGCGATGCTCGCTGTTGCGCCGCTCGGCGCAAAGGCGGCCGACCTCACGGTGTGGAAGAAAGGTTCAACCCAGATTAAGGGAGATCATTGCCGCTTTGAGCGAGAGACCGGCGAGCAGGTCGGTTTCGAGCAGCCGCCGCAAAGCGACATTGAGGTCAAGGCCCTTGCCGCCGTGGTTTGATACACTGGTTCGTAGCAGCATCGTAGGCTCCAATATTCCTAAGGGGCCGCCCACAACAAGGAGGAGAGCATGCAGTTGCCATCGATGGATCTCGGACCGGTGGGAATTTGGACGTCGCAGTTCGACTTTCAGCCTGCCGCCAAAGCGCGAAAAGCAGCAGCGGACCTGGAAAAACTCGGCTTTGGCGCAATCTGGTTTCCTGAAAGTCTTGGCCGTGAATCGTTGACCCATGCGTGCTTACTTCTGGGCGCTACGAAAAAAATAGTGATTGCCACAGGTATCGCCAACATCTACGGCCGTGATCCCGTGACAGCAGCAGTGGCACAGAAGACGCTCGCTGAAGCCCACCCTGGGCGCTTTCTTCTCGGTCTCGGCGTCAGTCACATTCCTTTGGTTGAACAGATTAGAGGCCACACTTACGGGAAGCCCGTCGCTGCGATGCGCGCGTACCTGGATGGAATGGACGCGGCTCCCTACCGCGCAGTGCCACCGCCGGCAAAGCCAGCCAGAGTATTGGCGGCGCTGGGACCCAGAATGTTACAGCTTGCCGCAGAACGAGCCGACGGTGCCCATCCGTACTTCGTGCCCCCTGAACATACGGCCCGGGCGCGCCAGATCCTAGGCAGTGATCGATTCTTGGCGGTTGAGCAGGCGGTCGTGCTGGAATCCGACACCGCCAAGGCGCGCGAGATCGCGCGTTCGCACATGTCTTTGTATCTCACGTTGCCGAACTATGTGAGCAACTTGCGCCGACTCGGCTTCAGCGATGATGACTTCGCCAACGGCGGGAGTGACCGGTTAGTCGATGCGATTGTTGCTTGCGGAGATATACCTGCCGCGATCAATCGGGTTCGCGCCCACCAATCCGCAGGGGCTGACCATGTCTGTATCCAGGTGCTGCCAGCGGAGCCGCAAGCTTTGCCAATGCCCCATTGGCGCGAACTTGCATCAGCGTTACTGGGATACCGGGAGACATGAAATCTGCGCCGGTGCCCGCTGCTGTGGGGTGAACAGCCGCGTGCTCACAGCAGCACATCCCGAGCAAGTAGCTGAGTGAGTGGCACTACCCCGCGTGAGCTCCTGGCTATGGGCCGCCTGTTGAAGCGAACGCGGGAACGTCCGCAATGCGATCGCAAACCGGACGCTTTTGAAGCCGAACGTGAGGCGCTGGGCGGCTGGCCGGTGCGGCAGGAGCAGACGAAGAGGATCCTGATCACGGCGCTTCGGTGCGAATGCCCGAAGGTCGGAGCCGGATCGGTGACGGGCTTCTTGGCGGTACACCCTGCGGGAATGGGAAGAACTGGCTGGCGGCCCCCACGTCGCGCCATGTTGGACACCGAGATGAGCTGTGGAGCTCCGGCATGACGAGACTGGACGGCCAGCCACGCTGATCACCGGATGTACGGACGGCGTCGATCGGGTTGTTGCGAAGCGGCTTGGCGAAGCCGGTGCGGGCGTTTTGGTGCATGGACGCAACCGAGAGAGAGGCGAGCGCCTCGTCGCCGAGATCAAGGAAGCCGGTGGCACGGCGGAATTCCTGGCGGCGGATCTCTCCGCCCTGGCCGAGGTGCGCCGCTTTGCTGAGACTGTCCAACAAAGGACGGATCGGCTCGATATCCTGATCAACAATGCCGGCATCGGTACCGGCGGCTCGGGCGCGCCGCGGCAGACGAGCGCCGACGGGCACGAGCTGCGCTTTGCCGTCAACTATCTCGCCCGGTTCCACTAACCCCTCTGCTGCTGCCGCTGATCAAGCAGAGCGCCCCGGCCCGCATCGTCAACGTGGCGTCCGCCGGGCAGCAGCCGAGCGATTTCACCGACATTATGCTAACACGCGGCTACAGCGGCACGCGCGCCTACTGCCAGAGTAAGCTGGCGCAGATCATGTTCACCGTTGATCTCGCCGGCGAACTCCATGGCACGGGGCGTCACCGCCAATGCCCTGGACCCCGCGACCTACATGGACACGACCATGGTGCGCCGGGCCGGCATCACGCCATCAAGCAGCGTCGAGGAAGGCGCCGAGGCGATCCTCAATCTCGCGACCTCGCCTGCACTCGAAGGGCGGACCGGCCTCTACTTCAACGGACTACCTGAAGAGCGCGCCGACGGGGAGGCTTATGACGCAATGCTAAAAGTTCCGATCCCTGACGGCACATCTTGTGGCCTTGACACTGTCCATTACAACATGTAGCGTCTGACCAAGCTTGCAGAGCCTGCGCTCGACAACCCGCCCAGTCCTCAGGCGGGCTCTTTCGATTCGTAGGCGGCGCTTTGATGGATGCAAGTAATATCATGTTGATCAGCGACGACACATGGTAGTTCCTAGTAAAAGGAGATTAAGTTGGGTCAGGTATTAAGGTAAGTATCGCTAACGATATCGGCTTTCTGTTCAATGCATCTTGGTCCTTCTTTGGCGAATACACGGCGGGGCCCCGCGCGATATTTCGCTAAGCGACAGCCCGTGATTCCGGGTTCGCAGGTCGCACTCTCCGTCGCACTGGCCTCCTGAAGCCCGCAGAGTTCTTGTGAGCTTCTGAGCCCCGCCGGGGTGCGAACTTAAGGTGCGAACCGTCGCAGGCGTCGCACCGAGGTTCGCACGACCCGTCGCACCTTCAGCGAGGGTCGGGCTCATCTGGCGATGCCAACTTGCGCCAGACCGTCGCGAGCCAGGGCTGCTGGTGGCGGGGCTTGCCGGGCGGCCGATAGTAGTGATCGACCAGGGCAAAGCCGCTGCGGCTGACCAGCCGGCGCCAGGTCGGGAAACTGTAGAAGCAGGCGTAGCGCCCATCGACGAAGCCCTCTTCGTCCTGCCCGCGTGGGTTGGAGGCGAGCAGAGCACCATCCGGCTTCAATGTGGCGCGCAGTCGGTCGAGGACCATGGGCAAGGCGCGGCTCGGGACGTGGAACAGGGCGGCATTGGCGAACACGCCATCGAAGCTCGTGGTCGGCAAGGTCATGGAGAGCATGTCTTGCTGCCAGACCTCGCAGCCGGAGACCGCGCGGGCCATGGCCACGAACTCGGGGCAGCCGTCGAGCCCGACGACCACGTGGCCGAGATCGCGAAAGGTAACGAGGTCGCGCCCGGGGCCGCAGCCGAGGTCGAGGATGTGATACGGCGGGATTCCGGCGATCGCCGCGAGCAGCGCCTGAACGTTCTGGCTGACGTCGTGATTCCAGGTGCCGTCGCGATACGGCGCGGCCATCGCGCGATACTGGCCGAGGGTCGAGGCGCTGATCTGGCGGTCTGCTGCGGACAGGTCCTGCAT
>JBKPNX010000126.1:0-4839 GCA_046732855.1 Pseudomonadota bacterium | reverse complement strand
TGGACGGTGGGGTGATGCGGGTAATCTTGCGGCCCTCGAGATCTATGACCCGGCCGCAGGCACGTGGACTCGTGGCCCGGATCTGCCGACCGCGCGGAGCGGGCTTACGGCGGGCGTGCTTGAGGGACACATCCATGTCACGGGCGGCGAGTCACTCTCGCGGAGCCACACCTTCGGTGAGCATGAGACGTATGATCCGACGACCGCCACATGGACCGCGCTCGCTAGTCTGCCCACGGCGCGTCATGGCTTGGCTTCGGCCGCGGTGGGCGGGCGATGGTACGTGATTGGCGGCGGCGCCAAGGCCGGAGCGCTGACCTTTATCTCACTGACTGATCTGGTCGAGGTATTCCCCGCCGGCTCAGAGTGATTAGAGCTGCCACACTGCTAGCCAGCATGAGCGCGGGACCCGATCACGCGCCAGCGTTGTCGCCCGTCCGCCGGCTTTGTTCAGACGCCCGTGGCCGTGCGCCCGGCTTCCTCGGCCGCCCAAGGCCAGTCGCGAGCGCCACGTCCCGCCGCTGCTGGGTGTAGTTCGGGGCCACCATCGGGGTAGTGGGGCATGCGTCCAAAGCGCGAGACATAGGCTGAGACGATCTCTGTCCTCAGCTGTGCCAAGCTCTGCGGTGGCTCGGCATCGCCCGTCACGACAGAACTTTCGCTCTGATCCATCTGCATGCGCCCATGCAGCTTACTGCTGGGGTGCCGGTGCGGGCGCGCCGCTAAACCAGCCGGTCGCGTAGCCGATGATGATGAGCACGACGATCACGGCCGCGATCGCATACCAGATGCGCTGATCCCTGAAATCCATCGGCCTGACCTCCTTCTGCCTTGTCTGAATCCTAGCCGAAATGCCCTTAGCGTGCCACAGGCCGGAAGCACTCGATTCCCATCCCTCCGGCCAGCCCGCGGATAGGCGCGGTAATGGCGGCCCAACTCGGCTGGCCGGCCCAACTGCTCCAGCATCGGCGCCCTGTCTGTCCACCCGCTGAGGATCGCTCCAAGCAGTTCGGGCGCCAGTAGTGGAACGCGGAAGATCCTGCTCACTAGACGACCTATTCTCCAGCGCCTCGGCGATCCCAGTCACCGAGATTTTTTGGGCCTCGACGCTTTTTCTTAAGATCTCATCATTTACCTGAAGTGGAGAGGCATAAGACCACGGCTTGGCTGCGCGGCGTCGCTCCAGCGGGGCCATGCAGCGAGTATGGGCAATGCCACCCCCCTGTGCGAGGGATGGGAACAATGGCGACAGTGATGGGCAAGTCGAGCACGAAGCCGGGTCCCGGCCGGGCTCGTGCTCAGGATACCGACCGGCATGTCGGCGCCCGCATGCGCGAGCGACGGATCATGCTCGGGCTGACGCAGCACCAGATGGCCGAGTTGATCGGGGTCACCTATCAGCAGGCGCACAAGTACGAGAAGGGGATCAATCGCGTCGCGGCGGGGCGCCTGTATCACATCGCTCAGGCGCTCGGTGTCGAGGTGGGTTACTTCTTCGAGGGATTGGGCAGAGACACCGCGTTCAAGGCCACGCCGCAGCAGCGTCTGTTGCTGGAGCTGGGACGCAACTTCATCGCCATCCAGATTCGCAAGCACCAAGAAGCCATCTGCGCACTTGCGCGCACCCTGGCCGAGCGCGACGCCGGGCACTGAACTACGCCTGCTCGTCGCACCTGTTCAGCCGTGCCCTGCCACGATGGTGGCGCGACCCTCGCCCGCGTGATGGCAGCTGGGCCAGGTGGATCCCGAGAAGCACTGGCGATCGCGTTGACCGTGACGCTGTCGGGCCGGCCCGGTTCGCGGGACGAGCTCTCTGCTGTCCTGTTGATCGCTTCATCGCTCGTCAGCGCCTAAGCGCCCGCGCCGAGCCGAACTTGCATTCCTCCAGGCTTGGCGGGCCCGGCCAATTAGCCGCAGCTTCGAGGGAACCGCTCGCGCTGCCGCTACCAGTCGACAAGGAACGGCGTTTTGGCGAGATCTGGGGCGAGAAGTGTTAGACGCAGGACGCGGCGCATGTGGCTGCCGCTGATCCGCTCGGCGTCGGCGAGCGCGGCCTGGGTGGCGTGCTCGCCGCTACCAGCATCCGACGCAAGCGCTGGCGAGCGCGTCCCGGATGACAGGCTGGCGCCAAACTTGGCGCAGCTGATACAGTCACATCGACGAGAGAAGTGTCTTGGCGGCAGGTCGGCGTGTCCTACTCTTGCACCGAACGTAATTACTGGGGCGCCGCACCAGCTTCACCAGGGCAACTGCCTATGGAGGAAAAGCACTTCGCCATCCTGCGCCGGCACATGATCGAGGTGATCGGGATCCACGTCGACCTCGCCGGCGATGAGCTTGGCAAGCTGGCCCTCGATGAGCGGGTATTGACGGCAATGGGCCGGGTGCCGCGCCACGCCTTTGTGCCATCACCCCTGGCGGTCCACGCTTACCACGACGCCGCGCTACCGATCGGCTTCGACAAGACGATCTCGCAGCCCTTCATGGTTGCCGTCATGACCGATCTGCTGGAGCCGCGGCACGACGACGTGGTGCTCGAGGTCGGCACCGGCCTCGGCTATCAGACGGCCGTGCTCGGTCAGCTCGTCCGCCGGGTATGGAGCGTCGAGATCATCGAGGAACTCGCGGTCGAGGCCGAGTCGCGACTGCGCCGGCTGGGCTACGACAGCAACGTGGGCATCCACATCGGCGACGGCTCCCTCGGCTGGGCGGAACATGCGCCTTACGACAAGATCATCGTCACGGCGGCGGCCGAACTGGTGCCTCCGGCCCTGCTTCAGCAGCTCAAGCCAGGCGGCCGGATGGTGCTGCCGACCGGGCTGGCCGAGGATCAGAAGCTGACGGTGGTGGAGAAGGATGTTGCGGGTCGAGCGCGAATTCGAGCGCTCATGTCCGTCCGGTTCAGTCTGCTCGAGACCGTACGGTGAACACGGCCGACTAGCTCTTGCCGGCGCGCTTGCGCTTCGACCCGGTGGCGGCATCCCGCATGCGCTTGCCGACTTTGAAGCGGACTGCCCTCATGGCCGGGATCTTCAGGCGTTCGCCGGTCCGCAGGTTGCGGCCGCGGCGGGCGCTGCGCTCATAGACCTCGAAGCGGCCGAAGCCGACGAGGTTCACGGTCTCGCGTTTGCCGACGGCACCTTCGATCCGGGCGAGCGCGGCCCGCACGATCGCCTCGACCATGGCCTTTGGCTGGGCGGTGTCGGTGGCGACGCCTTCGATCAAGTCTCCGAGAAGCACAACAAGCTCCTGTTACGAACGACCATTGCGCCGGTAACACGATGTTGCTGACGAATCAACCGTGGGTGACGTGCGACGCCACTAGGCTACACGGCTAACGATGCCTTGGACTCGGGGAATGCGAGCGCGCTGCTCGTCCCAGCTGGCCGGTAGCGACCGCTCCAGCTTCTCTAGCACCAGCGCCTGGTCCGTCCTTCCATCGAGGATCGCCTCATTAAGGTCCGGGGCAAGCAGCGCGAGTCGCAGGATCCGGCTGACATAGCTCTTGGAGATTTTCTCGGTGTCGCCGATCTCGCTCACGGAGGTGTAGACCCTGTCATCGAGCATCCGGCGCCACCGCCACGCCCGCGCCAACGCCTTTACGAGCGTGCCATCAGGTTGGGGCTTGGAGCTGGGAACGATCGCGCTCCCATCGGGCGCGACGATCCGCTTGCGGCCGCCGCGACGCTGGAATCGCATCGGGATACGTACAATGAGCGTGGTGCCGTCGAGCCGACTTTCAACCCGCTCCGTCATGCCGCTTTCCTTTCGCCCTGCTGCCGCAGCTCCCCTACCAAGCTCGCGAGGCCCTCGGCCCTGATCCGCACGTCGAGCGCATCCTCCTGCAGATCGACGCGCTCAACGAGCAGCTGGACGATGCGCGCCTGTTCGGCAGGGAACAGCTCGTTCCAGATCGTGGCGAAGTCGGCGAGCAAGACAGTGACCTCGCGCTCGGTGATGTTGTCCTCGCCTTCCCGCTTCGCCGTTGCCCACGTCCGAGCGACCAGCTCCGGCGCAGCCAGCAGCCTCTGGACGTGATCGAGCACGGCGCCCTCTACGTCCGCGGCCGGAACGCTCGTCACCGCACAGCTGTCGTAACCATTCGCGATCGCCTCGCGAGCCACGTAGTAGCGGTAGATCCGGCCGCGCCGGCGGGTGTGGCTCGGCGACATGGCCCGGCCGTTCGGGCCGTGGATCAGACCCTTCAGGAGCGCAGGCAATTCCGCGCGGGTCGCCGCGCTGCGCCGGTGCGCCGGCTCGGCCATGACGGCATGCGGCTTATCCCAGGCACGCTGGTAAACGATGGCGTCGTGCTCGCCGGGGTAGGCGACGCCCTTGTGCACCGCTTCACCGAGATAGACCCGATTAGCGAGCACCTTGTAGACGGCGCCCTTGGTCCACGCCTTGCCGCCGCGGCCGCCGTCGGCGGAGGTCCTGCGCTTCGTAGCCTCGCCTGCAGCGTTCAGCTCACGGGCGACGGTGAGCGCCGAGCCGGTCTTGGCAAAGCGGTCGAAGATCCGGCGCACAAGTCCGCTTCGCGGTCGACCACCACCAGGCGGCGATCCTGAACCTCGTAGCCGAGCGGCGGCCAGCCGCCCATCCACATCCCTTTCCTCCGCGAGGCCGCGAACTTGTCGCGGATGCGTTCCCCAATGACCTCGCGCTCGAACTGAGCGAAGCTGAGCAGAATGTTCAGCGTTAGCCGGCCCATGGAGGTCGTGGTGTTGAACTGCTGGGTGACGCTGACGAAGGTCACGTTGTGGCGCTCGAACACCTCGACCAGCTTCGCGAAATCCGTCAACGAGCGGCTGAGCCGGTCGATCTTATAGACCACGACGA
>JBKPNX010000125.1:0-25357 GCA_046732855.1 Pseudomonadota bacterium | reverse complement strand
GGCGAGTCGTCGGTCACCAGGAAATAACCCATGGCGACCGGGATCGTGTGCTGCTTCTCGGTCGACAGCAGCAGAAAAGCGTACAGATACTCGTTCCAGGCGAGCAGCAGCGCGTAGGTGCCGATCGCGATCAGGGCAGGGCGCAGCAGCGGGATGTAGACAAGGTAGAAGATCTGGAGCGGGGTCGCGCCGTCGACCTTGGCCGCCTCGTCCAGCTCGAAAGGTATGCTCTCGCTGTACTGGCGCAACACCCAGATAGCGTACGGGATGGCGAAGGTCGACATCGCGAAGACCAGCGCCCACAGCGTGTTGAGCAGGCCGTACTGGGCCATCACGACATAGAACGGCACGGCCAGGAAGGCGGCGGGGATCAGGTAGGTGAGCAGCGCCGCATTCGAGATCATATGGCCAAAGCGCAGCTTGAGCCGGCCGATCGCGTAACTCGCGAGGCTCGCCACGACCAGGACCATGATCATGGTCGCGACCGCGACGAAGATGCTGTTGCCGAGCTGGCGCCAGAAGTTCTGCAGGAAGAAGTGATCTTCCGTAAAGACGATACGGAAGTTCTCGAGCGTCGGGTGATCCGGCCAGAGGCGGCCGGCAAACGCGTCCGACACCGGCGTGAGCGCGAGCATCACCATGTGGTAGAGCGGCAGCAGCGTCCAGATCAGGATCACCACGGCCATCAGCAGGAACGCGCCCTCGGAGAGGGCGCGACGCGCCGCGTAGAACGCACCACTGCGGATCGCCGGCGCGCGGGGCGCGGCGGTGTCGCCCGAGATGGCAGGGGAACGGACGCTCATGTCTCGACCCTCCCCCCGAGCCGGCGCAGCAGCAGGAAGACGAGCGGGATGAGGAAGGGTAAGGCCGTGATCACCGTCGCCACGCCGGTGCCGAGCTGCTGCAGGCTGAACGCATAGCGGATGCCGAGCGTGGCGAGCACGTGGGTCTTGTCCGCCGGACCGCCGCCGGTCAGCAGATAGACGCTGTTGAAGTCACCGAGACTCCAGATCGTCGAGAGCAGCGTGCTCGTGATGTATAGATTTCGCAGCTGCGGCCAGGTGACGTACCAGAACTGCTGCAGGGGCGAGGCGCCATCGATCCTGGCCGCCTCATACAGATCGGTCGGGATTGCCATCCGCCCGGCGAGCAGGATCAGCGTCCAGAACGGCAGGTATTTCCAGATGTGGACGAAGATCACGGAGCCGAAGGCGAGATCCGGCTTGACCAGCCACCACGGTCCTTCGATCCCGAACAGGGTCCACAGCAGGTTGTTGAACATTCCCCATTCGGAGTTCAGCATCCAGCGGAACGAGAAGATCGTCGGGATCGACGGCACCGCCCAAGGCAGGATGAAGATCACGCTCAGCCAGCGGATCCACGGGCGGGCCGAGGCCAGGTAACCCGAGAGCATCAGCGCCATGAGGAGCTTGAGATTGATCCCCACCCCGAGGAAAATGATCGTGTTCCACACGGTCTCGAGGTAGATCGGGTCCGAAAACAGCGTGCGGTAGCTTGCTGGCGAAGAGCCCAGCCAGAGCCCGTAGGCAACCGGCCAGACAACCAGGACGAGAAAGACCGTGATGTAGGGAATGACGAGAATCGTGCCCCAGACCAACTCCGGCGACCAGCGCGTTTTGCTGACCTGCTGGCTCGGAAGCGATATAGCCGTTACCGCCATGGCCGATCTCCCCAAATTCGCCGGTTCGAGCTTGGCGGGAGGGAGCCGCCGGCGACCCCCTCCCGCGTCATTCCGTCAGCTGCCGGCCACCTGCTTGATCCGCGCGATCAGCTCGTCCACGGCGTCCTCCGCGGACCAATCCTCGAGCACGACGCGGCCGACCGCCTTGCCGTACGCGTTCTCGGCATTGAGGTCGATGATCTTGTGGTTCAGGTACTGCGGCCAGACGGTCTGCGGCCGCTGCGTGTACTGGCGCACCTCGACCACCCGATGCGGGTCCGATTGGTCCTTCCAGTAGGGCCGCTCGATCAACCGCTTGTCGACCGGGAACCAGCGCGCCAGGGAGTTCTCCAGATACGGCCCCAACTGGTCGGGCTGCAGGAAGAAGCGCATGAACTCCTTGGCCGTTTCCTTGTTCGGCGCGTCCTTGAAAATCACCGCGGTCTTGATCGAGGCGATGTACTCGATCGGCCGCCCGTCCGGCTTATCCGGCCACTCCATGGTGACCATCTCCTTGAAGTAGCGGTCGGTATTGGCGTGCTCGGAGGCCGGGATCGACAGCGACGGATTGGGCACCATGATGGTGATCTGGTTCTTGAAGTTGACGTTGTTGTCGCTGTCCTGCCAGTTCACGGCGCCGGGCGGCACGCAACCGTCGAGGAACGGCTTGGTGTAGCTCTCGAGCGCCGCGATCATGCCATCGCGCGTCTTCGGATCGTCGACCGTGAGGTTGCCTTGGTCGTCGACCAGCTTGGTGTCGAAGGCGTTGAGGAACATCATGTACGCGAAGATCGTGTCCGAGGCCGCGGATGACATCGGCTGGCCGACCCCGAACTTCTGCCGGTCGCCGGTCGCTTCGCGCACCGCGGGTTGCGCGGTCTCGCACCACCAATCCCACCACTCGTTCCAGGTCTTGGGGATGTCGTTGAGGCTGAGCCCGGCCTGCTCGACCAAGCTCTTCCAGACGTGGATGTGCTCGACCTGCTGCGCTACCGGGATGGCGTAGATCGAAGTCTTGCCCGTCTGGCCATTCTCGAGCGTAACCGCCTTGATCGCCGTGGGCAGAAGGTTGTCCTTGATCTCGCCTACCACATCGGAGACGTCCTCGAGCACGCCATCGTAGGCCCAGCGCGAGGTGTGCGCGAGATCGAACAGAAAGCCGTAGGACAGATCGGGCGGCTGGCCCGCGGTCAGCGCCGCCAGGACTTTGCGTGGTACATCTTCGTTCGTGTAATAAACGTACTCGATGTCCTTGCCCGTCTTCTTCTCGAAATCGGCGACGATCTTGTCGAACTGCTGGTCTTCCTCGGGGTAGTAGCTCTTATTCCACCAGATCACGAGGTCGGCGGCGAACGCCTGCGTCGACACGGCGGTGAGAAACGTCGCCGCCAACGCAGTTCGGGCCAGTCGTTGCATGAGTAACTCTCCCTCGGTCTTGCTGATTGTCCCTCGGCCGTCTCCCGCGGCTTACGCAACCGCTGGCGCTACGATAGCAGCGTCACCCGGTTCGTCAAAGCCGTTCAATCGAGCAGGCGAGTGCGGCTCGAGCCGATCAGCTCGTCGACCCAGGACGGGATGGTCGCGCCCGCCGCGATGCGCTCGCCGGTCTCGCGCTCCTTCTGGCGCACGTCCTCGAGCCCTGCGATCACCTCGTCGATGCGCGCGCGCGGCACCACCGCGACGCCGTCGCGGTCGCCGACCAGAATGTCCCCGGGATCGATCGCGACGCCGCCGATGCTGACCCGCGTGCCGATCTCGCACGGTCCGTTCTTGTACGGGCTGTTCGGGGTGAGCCCGCGGCAGAACACCGGCAGGCCGACCGCCTCAAGGCCGTCGATGTCGCGCACCACGCCGTCGGTGACCACCGCGACGATGCCGAGCCGCTTGGCGATCGCGGCGACGTGGTCGCCGATCACGGCAGTGCCTTCGTAGTCGCCGGTGTGCAGCACGAGCGCATCGCCGGGCCGCGCGATGCGCATCGCGATCCATACCCCCATGTTGTCGCGCGGGCCGCATTTGGCGGTGACCGCGGGCGCGGCGAAGGCGCTCGGCGCCCACAGCGGCTTGATCCGCTGATCGACCGCGCCCTGGCCCATCTGGGCGTCGACCACGAAGCCGGTGGGCACGCCCTCGAACGCGGCCACCTGCGCGGCGGTCGGCCGCTCGAAGTTCTGCCGCAGCGTCAGCACGGGCGGATCGCCGATCATCGCTTGCCTCCCGGATGTTGCGCCGCATGTGCACGATCTGCCAGGCGGTGCTAGGATCCTCGCCAACGCGCGTCAGGTTAGCCGCGATCGCGGCCGGCCGTCACCGGCAAATGCAGGGGGGCAACATGAATGTTCAGGCCGACCAGCTCGAGGCTCTGGCAGCGGCGATCTTCGAGCGCACGGAGAGCAGCCCGGAGGAGGCGCGGACGATCGCCCGGCATCTGGTCGGGGCGAATCTGGTCGGTCACGACTCCCACGGCGTGATCCGGGTCAACCGCTACGTCGAGTGGGCGCGCGACGGCAAGGTGCGGGCAAATCAGCGGGCGACGATCGCGTTCGAGACCGACTGCCTCGCCCTGGTCGACGGCCATCGCGGCTACGGTCAGGTGATCGGCGAGCAGGCGGTGCAGATCGGCGTCGACAAGGCGAGGCAATGCGGCATCGCCCTGGTCGGGCTGCGCGACGTCGGCCATGTCGGCCGCGTCGGCGACTGGGCGGAGATGGCGGCGGAGGCCGGTCAGGTCTCGCTGCATTTCGTCGGCACCACGGGCCTCGGCGCGCTCATGGTGCCGTTCGGCGGCAGCGATCGCCGGCTGTCGCTGTGCGTGGTGGCCGCCGGCGTCCCGCGCAGCAACCGGCCGCCGGTGATCTATGATGTCGCCACCTCGGTGGTCGCCGAGGGCAAGGTAATGGTCGCCAAGAACAAGGGCGCGCCGCTGCCAGAGGGCCACCTGATCGACAAGGACGGCAAGCCGACCACCGATCCCAACGACCTGTACGCGGGCGGCGCGCTGCTGCCGTTCGGCGGGCACAAAGGCTACGGGCTGGCGATCGTCGCCGACCTGCTCGCGGGCGCGCTGACCGGCGCCGGCGCCACCCATCGGCGTGAGCGGGAGCTGGTCAACACCATGTGCTCCATCTACATCGACCCGGCCCGGCTGCCCGACCGCGCCGCGTTCGATGCCGAGGTCGACGGCTTTCTCGAGTGGGTCAAGGCGTCCCCGCCGGCCGCGCCGGGCGGCGAGGTGCTGCTGCCCGGCGACGTCGAGCGGCGCACGCGCGCGGAGCGCCGGGAGCGCGGCATTCCGCTCGATGACACCACGATCGGCGAGATCACCGAGGCCGCGGTGTCCGTCGATCTGCCGCGGGCGGAGGTCGAGCAGCGCTTCGCCGCGGCGCGGGTCGGGCGAGCGTAACCAGGACCTCCCAGCTCGCTGCTTTTGGGCTTCGCTTGCGGCAGCCGCGCCACGTGCTCGCCGCCCGGGCGGCCCCGTCGGGCAAACGGCGGTCGCTCGACCGATCATGATTTGCTCCGGCTCCCGGCGCGCTGCGCATGACCAGCCGTTGACAGCCGCCCGGTGAGCGCTCACCTTGAACAGCGTCGTATCACGCCGGGGTGCCCCTTGGTGGGCTGAGAGCAGACCCGTCGAACCTGATCTGGGTCATACCAGCGAAGGGAGCCGATACGGCCGCCCAGGCCCGCTTCTCCGAGTGCATTGAGCGGCGATCGGCTCCCCAAGAGGGAGCGAGCGTCCGTGCCACATGCCGCCGCCACCTGGGCCAGCCTGCAAGCCGTCCGCCGCGACGCGCCCCTCGTTCACAACATCACCAACTTCGTCGCGATGGACGTGACGGCGAACTGCCTGCTCGCGCTCGGCGCCTCCCCCGCTATGGTCCACGCCGAGGAGGAGGTCGCGGACTTCGTCGCGATCGCGCGCGCGTTGGTGGTCAACATCGGGACCCTGTCGCCGCCTTGGGTCGCGGCCATGGCGCTGGCCGCGGACCGGGCGCGGGCGCTGGGCCTCCCGTGGGTGCTCGACCCGGTCGGCGCCGGCGCCACCCCGTATCGGACCCGCACCGCGCTCGACCTGATCGGCCTGCGGCCGACCGTGATCCGTGGCAACGCGTCCGAAGTCCTGGCGCTGGCCGGCGCCGCGGCGGGGCCGACCAAGGGCGTCGACAGCACGCACGGCACGGATGAGGCGGTCGATGCCGCGGCACGCCTCGCCCGATCCTCCGGCGCCGTGGTCGCGGTCACGGGCGCGATCGACCGGATCACCGACGGCGCGCGCTGGCGCGAGGTCGGCAATGGCGATCCGCGCATGACCCGGGTGACGGCGCTCGGGTGCGCCGCGAGCGCGGTGGTCGGCGCGTTCCTGACGGTCGAGCCCGATCCGCTCGAGGCGGCGGCACAGGCGCTCGCGGTCTTCGGCCTCGCCGGCGAGCGGGCGGCCGCCCTCGCCGCGGGTCCGGGCAGCCTGCGCTGGCGGCTCCTGGACGAGCTGGCGCTGCTCGACGAAGCGACCGTGCGCGCGGGAGTGAAGATCGCATGACCCGCCGCTTTGAGCCAACCCTCTACCTCGTGACCGATCCGGAGCTGGCGCGCGGCCGGGCGCTGCTCGACGTAGTGGCCGCGGCGGTGCGCGGCGGCGTCACTCTGGTCCAGCTGCGCGACAAGCATGCGGAGGGGCGGGCTCTGCTCGAGACGGCGCGCGCGCTTAAGGCCCGGCTTGATACTCAGGGCGTGCCGCTGCTCATCAACGATCGCGTCGACGTCGCGCATGCCGCGGGCGTGGGCTGTCACGTCGGCCAGAGCGACCTACCGGCTGCGGCGGCGCGCGCCATCCTCGGGCCGGACGCCATTATCGGCGTCTCGCTGGATGACCCCGAGCAGGCGCGTGGGATCGACCCGGCGCTGGTCGATTATGTCGCGCACGGGCCGTTCGCCGCCACGGCGACCAAGACGGACGCGGGCGGTCCGACCGGTGCTGAAGGTCTGGCGGCCACCCGGAGGCTGACCTTGCTGCCCTTGATCGCGATTGGCGGCATCGACGCACGTAACGCCGCGGCCGCGGTGCGCGCCGGCGCCGATGGCGTCGCGGTCGTGTCCGCGATCATGGCGGCGCCCGATCCCGAAGCGGCCAGCCGTGAGCTGCGCGCCGCGATCGATGCGACCAAGGCGGAGGTGGAGAGGGCGCTTTGATATCCAACGTGCTGACGATAGCCGGCTCGGATTCCGGCGGCGGCGCCGGCATCCAGGCCGACCTCAAGACTTTCTCGGCGCTTGGCGCGTATGGCGCCTCGGTGATCACCGCGCTGACCGCGCAGAACACCCGTACGGTGAGCGCGATCCACGACGTGCCGGCCGAGTTCGTCACTGCGCAGATCGACGCCGTGTTCGAGGACATCGAGTTTGCGGCGGTCAAGATCGGGATGCTGTCGCGCCCGGCGATCATCGCCGCGGTCGCCGACGGGCTGCGCCGCCACCGTGCCCGCAACGTCGTGCTCGATCCGGTGATGGTGGCGAAGAGCGGCGACCGGCTGCTTCGCGCCGAGGCGGTCAGCGCGCTCCGGCAGCGTCTGTTGCCGCTGGCCACAGTGATCACGCCGAACCTGCCCGAAGCCGCGGTGCTGCTCGATCTGGAGGAGGCGGAGGACGAGGCGGGCATGATCGACGCCGCGGCGCGGCTGCGCGCGCTCGGCCCGCAGGCGGTGCTGCTCAAGGGCGGGCATCTGGCCAAAGGAGCTGACAGCGTGGATGTGCTCGACGACGGCGCGGAGCCGCTCATGCTGGCTGCCCCGCGCGTTGCGACCGGGAACACCCACGGTACGGGCTGCACCCTGTCCTCCGCGATTGCCGCGCTGCTCGCGCGCGGGCTGTCGCTGCGCGCTGCGGTGCGCGAGGCGAAGGCCTATGTCACCGCCGCGATCCGGGCCGCCGATCGCCTGATGGTCGGCCACGGCCACGGTCCTGTGCACCACTTCCATGCGCTGTGGCGGGAGGAGGCCGATGAGCTTCTCACGTGAGGCATGGCAGCGGATCGCGCCGCTTTACCAGGCGATTCTCGACCTGCCGTTCAATCGCGAGCTGGCCGCCGGCAGCCTCTCGCGCGAGCGCTTCACGTTTTACATGCTGCAGGATGCGCATTATCTGACGTACTTCGCCCGCGCGCTTGCGGTGACGGCGGCGCGCGCCCCGGACAGTGACGCCCTGATCCAGTTCGCCGGCAGCGCGCGCGAGGCGGTCGTGGTCGAGCGCGCCCTGCACGAGGGCTTCTTCAAGGCGTACGGCGTCTCTTCCGCCAATGCCGAAGCCACCGAGCCCTCCCCGACCTGTGCCCACTACACGCACTACCTGCTCGCGCTGGCGTACAACGCGCCCTACGAGGTCGCGGTCGCGGCGCTGCTGCCGTGCTTTTGGATTTATTGGGAGGTGGGCAAGCACCTGCTCGCCGCGGCGCAGCCGGACAATCCGTACCAGGCCTGGATCGATACCTATGCCGACGAGGCTTTCGGCGCAGGCGTGCGCAGGGTGATCGCGATCAGCGATCAGGTCGCCGCAAGCGCGAGCGCGACTGTGCGCGAGCAGATGTTTCACGCCTTCGTGCGCGCTTCCCAACTGGAATGGATGTTTTGGGACAGCGCCTATTGCCTCGAACGCTGGCCCGCAGGACGAAAGCACGATTTCAGCGGGTGAGCGTCGAGTCGCCGGCCTTACTCCTGCAGCCGCAGTCTCGACCCGGACCGTGTCCTGCCGGCACTAGACACTCTTTGTTAATCATTGCACACCTGATTCGAAGGATCGAACCGGCCGCGCTCCAATCCGCTCGTCGGGCCCACCCTGGGCAGGCCGGGATTTCAGAGCGCTGGAGAGACGGGTTGGCGAAGCTTGCCTCGCGCCTGCTGGAGTTGCCGCCGACCTACCTTGGCGAGCATGACGACGATGCTACCTCACTTGCCGCCCGCCGCGCCATCGAGCGGCGCACGCTGCGCAGCACACCGGAAGGGCTGCAGCGTGATCTGCCTCTGGAGCTGGCCAAAGGCGCTCTGCGGCTGACCCTCAAGCTGTGCAGGGTGTGGCAGCGCGGCCTCGCGAATGGTCTCGACATCTGCTACCGCACGGTGGAGCTCGGCTTCCCGCGCCTCCCGCGCGAGTTCGAGGGTTATCGCATTCTGCAGATCGCCGATCCGCACTTCGACGCCTGCAGCGGGCTTGCCGAGGCGATCGTCCGCACGGTCGCGGGCGCAGAGGTGGACCTGTGCGTGCTGACCGGCGATTACCGCAACGCGGAGCGCGGTCCGTTCAGGCAGACCGCCATCCTCGAGCCGCTCGCCGCGATCCGCCAGAGCGTCCGCGCGGGCGACGGCTTCCTGGCTATCCTCGGCAACCACGATGTCTCCGACATGGTGGCTCCGTTCCGGCGAATCGGTCTGACGGTTCTGATCAACCGCACGCATCATGTGCGCCGCGGCGCCCAAGCGATCGCGCTGACCGGAATCGACGATGTGCATCGCTACTACACGCCGGCGGCATCGGCCGCGCTGGCGGCCCACGATCGCCGGGCATTCGGCATCGCGCTGGCCCATTCCCCGGAAATGGCCGGCGAGGCCGCCGCTGCCGGCCATGACCTCTATCTCTGCGGCCATTGTCACGGCGGGCAGGTCTGTCTGCCGGGCGGACGGCCGGTGATCACTCATCTGTCGCGCCACCGAGAGTTGTACGCCGGGCTGTGGCGCTACGGCGAGATGTGGGGCTATACCAGCCCAGGCGCCGGTCTAGCCGATCCTCCCGTGCGCTTCAACTGCCAGGGCGAGGTCACCGAATTCCGGCTGCGCGCCGCGTGAGCGCGACCCGCCAAGCGTGGCGGAACTGGCTACCTCCGGCGGCTACTGGACCACGCCACAGGCGATGCGCGCCCCGCCGCCGCCGAGCGGCTTCGGCTGGTCGCTGTAGTTGTCGCCCCCGGCATGGATCATGAGCGCGCGTCCCTGAGTGTCCGCCACTTTGAGGCGGGGGGCCGTGAGCGTCACTCGCGCCGTGCCGTCGGCCGCGACCTCGAGCACGGGTAGATCGCCCTTGTGGCCCTCGCCCTCGGGGCCCGCGTGCTTCTTGGTGCCGTCGGGGTCGTAATGACCCTTCGCCGCCATCGCCGCGGCCATCTGACCCTGGTCATTCTGCCCCGGCTCGCAGCTGCCCTCGCTGTGCAGATGAAGACCATGCGGGCCCGGCGGCAGATCGCTGAGATCCGTCTGGATCACCAGCCCCTCGGCGCTGTCGGCCAGCTGAATCGTGCCCACCAGGTCGCCGATACCCTCGGCGGACACGGCGTGCATCTCGACGGCGGCCTGCTGTGCGGCAGCCGGCGCCGCGAGCGCCATGACCGCAG
Organism: Pseudomonadota bacterium; assembly: GCA_046732855.1. Classification (GTDB taxonomy): domain Bacteria; phylum Pseudomonadota; class Alphaproteobacteria; order Geminicoccales; family Geminicoccaceae; genus JBKPNX01. The sequence continues at coordinate 15,302 of JBKPNX010000125.1, read as the reverse complement.
CCGCGCCCGTAATGACGAGCAACCTGTTGCTGTCCATCGTTTCCTCCCTCGCCGCCGCCGCTCGAGGCAGTGGCGTCCGCTGGTTAGTCCGCCCGAGCAAAGTTCGCCAGCCAAGAGACCGTAACTGCCGGAAGAACTCGGTGCCCATTTGCTTTCCCGGCCCGCCGCGCGCCTGCGATGACCGGCGCAGGGCGATGCGTGCTTTTGACAACCGAACGGTCGGCCCGCTATCAAGTTCCCCGAGAAAATAAAGTGATCTGCCCGCTGCGCAGCTTGCGCGGCGGCGAATCAGGGAGATCGGCCATGAAGCGCACGTCCGTGGCAAAAGAACCTGCCGGGGCGGCGATCAGCCGCCGGCGTCTCCTGGCGAGCGCAGGCGCGATCGCTGCGACCGCGGTCGTGGGCTTTCCGGCGATTCGGACCCGTGCCGTGGCGACTCTCAAGGTCGGCACCTACGGCGGCTACTTCAAAGATTCGTTCGACGAGCACATCTACCCGGCCTTCACCGAGGAGACCGGGATCGAGATCGAGTCGATCGCGGAGCCCACCGGCGAGGCTTGGCTGGTCCAGCTCGAGACCGCCGCGCGCGGCAACATTGCCCCGGCCGACGTCAGCATGATGGCTCAGGTCACGCGCATCAAAGGCCAGAACGCCGAGCTCTGGGCGCCGCTCGACGAAGCGAAGCTGCCCAATATCAAGAATCTCGAGCCGCACTTCGTCCAGCGCTACCCGGATGGCCGGATCTGCGCGATCGGCGCCGTGTCGTGGTACATCACGCTGGTGACCAACACCGAAGTATATCCCGAGCCGCCCACCTCGTGGAAAGCGCTCTGGGACCCGGGGAATGCGGATCGCCTCGGGCTGCTGGCGCTGGTCAGCAACTCGTTCCTGCTCGAGATCACGGCCAAGACCTGGATGGGCGGCTTCGAAATTCTGGATACCGAGGAAGGCATTCTCCAGGTGCTCAACAAGCTCGCCGAGGTGAAGCCGAACGTGCGGCTGTGGTATCGCGACGAGGGCCAGTTCCAGCAGGCGCTGCAAGCCGGCGAGATCCCGATGGGCCAGTACTACCACGATGTCACCGGCCTCGCGGCGGCGCAGGGCCAGCCGGTACGCTCGACCTTCCCGCAGGAGGGCGGGGTGCTCGATTCGGGCTCCTGGTGCGTGTCCAAGGCGTCGCAGGCCTTGGCCGAGGCGCACGTCTTCATCGACTACATGTGCCGTCCCGAAATCCAGGCCACGCTTTCGCGCAAGGTCGGCACCGCGCCGACCGTCAAGCGCGACCTGCTCGATCTGACGGACGAAGAGTTCGCCGCAGTCGCGAGCGACATCCCGCCGATCATCCCGCGCTACGACATGTACGTCGAGCGCGACGACTGGCTGAACCAGAAGTGGACGGAGATGATTGCGGGCTGATGCGGGTCCCGGTCGGGGTAACGCCCGGAAGGCACCGGCTCCCCCGCGTCGCCTGACGGCGATCGAGACGCTCGGGGAAATTGCATGGCCTTGCGCATCGAGCATCTGAGCAAGTCGTTCGGCAAGCTCGCGGCGCTGATCGATGTCGATCTCGAATTCCCGCACGGCAAGCTGATCTGCCTGCTCGGGCCGTCGGGCTGCGGCAAGACCACTTTGCTGCGCTGCATTGCGGGCCTCGAGATGCCGACCGCCGGCCGGATCTGGCTGGATGGCCAGGACCTCACTGACGCGCCCGCGCACAAGCGCAACTTCGGCATGGTGTTCCAGTCGCTCGCCCTGTTCCCACATCTTTCCGTCGGCGAGAACATCGCCTACGGGCTCAGGATCAGGGGCGTCGGCCGGGACGCCCGCAGCCAGCGGGCCGAGGAGCTGCTCGAACTGGTCCGGCTGAGGGGGGTGACCGACCGACCGGTCTCCCAGCTGTCCGGCGGCCAGCGCCAGCGGGTCGCGATCGCGCGCGCGCTCGCCCTGAACCCCAAGCTGTTCCTCCTCGACGAGCCGCTCTCGGCGCTCGACGCCAAGCTGCGCGAGGCGATGCAGGTCGAGCTCCGACTGCTGCAGCGCCGGCTCGGCATCTCGACCATCGTGGTCACCCACGACCAGCGCGAGGCCATGACCATGGCCGACATCGTGGTGGTCATGGACCATGGCCGGGTGCAGCAGGTCGCCTCGCCGCTCGACACCTATCGCAGCCCGAGCAACGCCTTCGTCGCCGATTTCATCGGCACCAGCAATCTGGTCCCGGGCACGCTCAGCGGCCGCGACATGGTGCTGGTCGACGGCCGGCCGATTCGCGTCGCGCGAGCGCCGGAGCGGATCGCGGAGGGGGCGCGCGTCACTCTCTCGATCCGCCCCGAGGAGGTCCACGTCCGGCCGAGCCAGGCGAACGGCGAGAACCATCTGAACGGGGAGGTGAGCTTCGTGCGCGACCTGGGCGCCAGCGTCGAGATCACGGTGCGCTGCGGCGAGCAGCAGGTGCTCGCGGTCACCACACCGCGCGAGCGGCCCCGCATCGAGATCGGCGATCCGGTCGCGGTCGAGCTGCCGGCCGCAGCCTGCGTCGTCCTGCCGTCATGACCGGCCCGGCGCGGGCTTCAGCCTCTGCCGACCTGCCTGTGCCGGCCGCGGCGGCGCCGATTTTGGACCGTCTGCGCCAGCACCTGTCAGTGCTTTACCCGGCGGTGATGCTTGGCGTGTTCTTCGTCGTTCCGTTCGGCATCATGCTCGCGGTGAGCTTTTACCACCGCGTCGAGGGCGCGTTCTACCAGCCGGCATTCGAGCTCGCGAACTACGCGCGCTTTCTGTCGCCGTTCTTCGGCAAGGCGCTGGCCTTCTCGATCTGGATCTCGGCGCTCGCCGCGGCGATCGTGATCTGCGTCTCGTTTCCGTTCACCTATCTGCTCACTCGCATGCGGCGCCCGGCCCAGGTCCGCTTCCTCGTCTTCATCCTGGCGGTGCTGTCGCTCTCGGAGGTGATCATCGCCTTTTCCTGGTCGACCCTGCTGTCGCGCACCGCGGGCGTCTCCAATCTGCTCTACTTTGCCGGCCTACTGGCGCAGCCTGTGGCTTGGACGCCTAGCTTCGGCGCACTGCTGGTCGGGCTGTGCTATCTCGGCTTTCCCTACGCGGTGCTGGTGCTGTATCCGGCGCTCTCCCGCCTCGATCCGGAGCTGCCCGAGGCGTCGCGCATGCTCGGCGCGTCGCCCTTGCGCACTTTCTTCACGGTGGTCGTCCCGGTGCTGCGGAGCTCGATCGTCACCGCGCTGATCATGGTGTTCGTGTTCAATCTCGGCGCGTTCCTGCTGCCGCAGGTGCTCGGGCGGCCGGAGCACTGGACGCTTTCGGTGCTGATCACGGACCAGGCGGTGTTCCAATCGAACATTCCATTCGCCGCGGCCATGGCGATTTTCCTCATGCTGGTCTGTCTGATCCTGGTCGGCGTAACGCTCGGGTTCGGCCAGCGGCGAGGTGCCGCGCCATGACCGGCTCGGGGCGCAACCTGTTCGTGGCCCTGATCGTGCTGTTCCTGGCCGCGCCCCTGCTCGTCGTCGCGGGCGTCTCGCTCAACGCTGGCAAGCAGCTCCTCTTCCCGCCACGCGGGCTCTCGCTCACCTGGTATGTCGAGCTGTTCCGCGAGCCCGACTGGTTGAACGCGGTCAAGAACAGCCTGATCATCGCCGTGCTGTCCGCGGCGCTCGCGGTCTCGATCGCCTTTCCGCTCGCCTATTTCCTGTGGCGCCACCGGGTCTGGTACGCGAAGGCCCTGTTCGCGCTCGGCCTCGCGCCGTTCGCCCTGCCTCCGGTCATCACGGCGCTCGGTTTTCTCGTGTTCTGGGTCAGTACCGGCTTCTACGGACACATGATCGCGACCCTGATCTCCCACGCGATCTTCTTCGTCACCCTGCCGCTGGTCACGATCTCGCTCGGCTTCGAATCGATCGACCGCCAGCTGATCGAGGCCGCGCAGGTCATGGGCGCGGACGATCGGACGGTGTTTCGCAGCGTGATTCTGCCGCTGGTCCGCCCTTACGTGATATCGGGCTACGCATTCGCTTTCGTGCTCAGCCTGAACGAGTACATCGTCGCCTACATGGTCGCGGGCTTCACCGTCGAGACCCTGCCGATCAAGATCTTCAACAGCCTGCGCTACGGCTACACGCCGGTGATGGCGGCGGTGGCCGTGGTGTTCATGCTGGTCGCGATCTTGGTGTTCGGCCTGATCGCCCGGTTCGGCGACCTGCCAAAGCTGCTCGGCGCGTGGTCGCACAAGGAGACATGAGCGGACCAGCTGACCGAGGCAGCCGACGAAGCACGATGCGGATCGCGATCTATCAGGGCCCCGGCGAGGCTGGCTCCATCGCCCGCAACCTGGGTGTGCTCGAAGCCAGGGCACAGGAAGCCGCTGGTCGGGGCGCCCGTTTCCTGATCTGTCCCGAGATGTTCCTGTCCGGCTACAACATCGGCCCCGAGCAGGTCTCGCGCCTCGCCGAGCCGGCGGACGGCCCGGCGCTGGCCCGGGTCGCCGCGATCGCGCGGCAGGTCGGCATCGCGCTGTTGCTCGGCTATCCCGAGCGGGCCGATAACGGGGCCACTTACAACGCCGTGCGGCTGATCGATTGGCGCGGTCACAGCCTCGCGAACCATCGCAAGTGCCATCTGTTCGGCGATTTGGATCGCGCCATGTTCCGCGCCGGCGCCGCGCTTTCCAAGGTCGTCGAGCTCGAGGGCGTCCGCGTCGGGCTCCTGATCTGCTACGACGTCGAGTTCCCCGAGAGCGTCCGCCTGCTGGCGCTCGCGGGCGCCGATCTGGTGACGGTGCCGACCGCGCTCATGGAACCGTTCGCGGCGGTTGCGCGCATCCTGGTCCCGGCGCGCGCGCTCGAGAACCAGGTCTTTCTCGCCTACGCCAACCGCTGCGGTCGGGAAGGCGATCTCAGCTATTGCGGACTCAGCTGCATCGTCGGCCCCGATGGCGCCGATCTCGCCCGCGCCGGTCGCGGCGAGGAGCTGATCCTGGCCGATCTCGACCTTGTGCGGCTCGCCGCCTCACGCCAGGCCAACGGCTACCTCGCGGGTCGACGACCGGAGCTGTACGCCGCTGTCGCCGCCGCCACCCAGTAGGCCGAGGAGGGAAATGCCTGACCGGGCGCGCCTGGGAGGGCAGGGCGCCGGTCGATCAGGCGCTCGCCCGGAAGCCGGCCGGGGCGCTTTCGAGGTGCGGCATCCGCGGATCGTGCTGCCCGAGACCAAGACGGGCCGGGCGTGCTGATCTGAGAAGACCGGGGCGCGGCGCGAGAGCTCCACGTCACCGCAGCGCCGCCGCCCGAACGACGCGACTACGAGTCTCGCCCGGCCGGCGTTGTCGCGCACCGCTGCCGCCCCGTATACTCGAACGCAAGGGCAGCGGGGGACGACATGCGCGGCAGCTACCAGGAGATCTACGCCCGGTCACTGCAGGATCCCGAGGGTTTCTGGGCGGACGCGGCCGAGGCGCTGGCGTGGGACCGACGCTGGGATCGGGTTCTGGACGATGCCCGCCCGCCATTCTATCGCTGGTTCGCGGGCGGCCGGCTGAACACCTGCTACAACGCGGTCGACCGGCACGTCGAGGCGGGTCGCGGCGACCAGCTCGCCGTGATCCACGACAGCCCGGTCACCGGCAGCATCCGTACGCTCACCTACTCGCAGCTCCAGGATCAGGTGGCGCGTTTCGCCGGCGTGCTGCGGCGCGAGGGCGTCGGCTCCGGCGACCGCGTGATCATCTACATGCCGATGGTGCCGGAAGCGCTGGTCGCCATGCTCGGGTGCGCGCGCATCGGCGCGATCCATTCCGTGGTGTTCGGCGGCTTCGCGGCGCACGAGCTGGCGGCGCGCATCGACGACGCGACGCCCAAGCTTCTAGTCTCGGCTTCCTGCGGCATCGAGGCGGGCCGGGTGATCCCGTACAAGCCGCTTTTGGACGGCGCGATCGCGCACGCCGGGCACAAGCCCGAGAAGTGCATCGTGCTGGCGCGCCCGCAGGCCAAGGCCGGGCTGACCCCGGGCCGCGATCTCGACTGGGACGAGGCCATGGCGGCCGCGCCACCCGCCGACTGCGTCCCGGTCGCCGCGACCGACCCGCTCTACATTCTCTACACCTCGGGCACGACCGGCCACCCCAAAGGCGTCGTGCGCGACAACGGCGGCCATGCCGTGGCGCTGCGCTGGAGCATGCAATACGTGTACGACGTCGCGCCCGGCGAAGTGTATTGGGCGGCTTCCGACGTCGGCTGGGTGGTCGGCCACAGCTACATCTGCTACGCGCCGCTTTTGAACGGCAACACTACGATCGTGTACGAGGGCAAACCGGTCGGCACGCCCGATCCCGCCGCATTCTGGCGCGTGATCGCCCAGCACGGCGTGGCTTGCCTGTTCACGGCGCCGACCGCGTTCCGCGCGATCAAGAAAGAAGATCCGGACGGCCGCCACATCGGCCGCCACGATCTGTCCCGCTTTCGCACCCTGTTCCTCGCCGGCGAGCGCTGCGATCCGGACACGCTGCGCTGGGCCGAGGCGAAGCTGCAGCGCCCGGTGATCGATCACTGGTGGCAGACCGAGACCGGCTGGGCGATCGCCGCGAACTGCTGGGGAATCGAGCATCTGCCGGTCAAGGCGGGCTCGCCGACCAAGGCGGTGCCGGGCTATGACGTGCGCGTGCTCGACGAGGCGGGCGATGAGAAGAAGCCGGGCGAGATCGGCAACATCGTGATCAGGCTGCCCCTGCCGCCGGGCAACTCGCCGACGCTCTGGCGGAACGACCGGCGTTACGTCGATTCCTATCTGTCCCGCTACGACGGCTATTATCTGACCGGCGATGCCGGCTACCGCGACGAGGACGGCTACCTGTACGTCATGAGCCGGATCGACGACGTGATCAACGTCGCCGGCCACCGGCTCTCGACCGGGGCTATGGAGGAGGTGCTCGCGGGCCATCCGGACGTGGCCGAATGCGCGGTGTTCGGGGTCGCCGACGAGCTGAAGGGCGAGCTGCCGCTCGGGCTTGTGGTGCTCAAGGCCGGGGTCGAGCGCCCGGAAACCGAACTGCAGCGGGAGCTGATCCAACGGGTGCGCGAGGAGATCGGCCCGGTCGCCGCGTTCAAGCTGGTCGCCGCCGTGGCGCGCCTGCCGAAGACCCGCTCGGGCAAGATCCTGCGCGCCACGATGAAGAGCATCGCCGATCGCCGCGACTTCAAGATCCCGGCGACGATCGACGACCCGGCGATCCTCGCCGAGATCGAGGCCGCGCTGCAACGCCTCGGCTACGCCCGGCCGACGCGGTGAGATGAACTGCCTGGCGCGCCGCTCGATGGCCGTGAGTGCAAGATCCGGCAACGTTCGCGAACCCGCACTCGTGGCGGAGATGGAGACCGCGCTGCAACGCCTCGGCTACGTCCGGACCGAAGCGGCGAGATGAGCTCCCTGGCGCGCCCGATGGCCGCGAATACAAGTCCCGGCGCCCGATCGACGGTGCGGCGATCCTCCCGAGATCGAGGCTACCCTGAACGCCTGGGCTACGCTCGAGCCGAAGCGGTGAGATGAACTGCCTGGCGCGCCGCTCTTTGGCCGTGAGTGCAACGGCCGCGACCCCGCAATTGTCGCGAACATGAAGGCCGCGCTGCAGCGTCTCGGCTACGCCCGGGCCGACGCGGTGAGATGAGGTCCGTGGCGCGCCGCTCGATGGCCGTGAGTGCAAGATCCGGCGACGGCCGACCAGGGCGATCCGCGAGATCCCGGCGACGTCGGCGACTTCGCACGCGTGGCGGAGATGGAGACCGCGCTGCAGCGCCTCGGCGACGCCCGCGCCGACGCGGTGAGATGAGCTTCCTGGCGCGCCGCTCGATGGCCGTGAGTGCCAGACCTGCGACGATCGACGACCCGGCGATCCTCGCCGAGATCGAGGCCGCGCTGCAGCGTCTTGTCTACGCCCGGGCGGCCGAACCGGTGGGACGAACTGCTGCTCGAGCAAGTGACTTGGTTCCCGTCCTCCCCCTGGAGCGCGACCCCCGTATGCCGGACCGAGTGCCCGTAATGGTTCAGGGCCAGGTAGTGCCGACCACCGGATAGATGACGGCGAGCATTGATCCACGGCTGCCGGTCGAGCGCCGGCAATCGGGTTTGGTGCCAGATGTTGGCGAACGCCGAATTGCCGGATCCCGATTATCGGACTGAGGTGCCGGCGCGCCACGCCGTTGACCAAGAGTTAACCATTGATCCTCGACTGTTCTTCGGATGGTCCATGCGATCCTGGCAATCCGCGGCCAACTTTCCGGCGGGGATCACGGACTCCCAGGGTCACATGGACCATCGAACAGAGACACGGTAAAGGCCAATCATGAACGAAAGGTTAACCGGACAGCCGGCGATGAAGCCTCGGCGGGACGACAAGAGTTGCCCTCGCGGCACCAGGGCGCATTTCGTCGACGTTGACCGTCTGGAGGCGTTGCTGATCGAGGCGGCGCGGATGCGGCGGAGCCTGACCTATGCCGAGGTGCTCGCGCACTTCGGCATCAGGATTACGCCGCGCCGGGTGTTTGCATTGTGTCGCGATCTCGGTGCGCTGTGCGAGCGCAATCGGGCGCGCGGCGAGCCCGAGCTCGCGGTCCTGGTCGTGCGCAAGGCCGACCGCCTACCCGGCGAAGGCTTCTTTCACAGCTTCTGGCGGGATGGCGCCTACGACGGCCCGGCGACCGGTCCAGCGGCCGCGGCGTTCATCCGACGCGAGACCGAACGCGTGTTCGCGCACTGGGCGCCACCGCCGGCCTGAACATCCACCGCGCCTGTCCGGACGGCCCCGATCGCTGGGACCCGCCGCGGCGCGCGCCCGCACCCTGCCTGGACGCAGAGCTCTTTCCCCGAAACCGGCGCTCGCGCGTGCGGCCTTATCCCGTGATTCGCGCCGAGGAGATTCGCACCCGACGTGTCGCCCTGCTACAAATCGGCGACGGGATCGTCGGGGAGAGCGGGATGCGCTTTGCGGACCAGGTCGCGATCGTGACCGGCGGCGCGCATGGCATCGGCCGCGCCTGCGTGGAGGCGTTCGCCGCCGAAGGCGCAGCGGTGGTCATCGCGGACATCGACGGCGCAGACGGCGAGCAGGCGGCCGCCGCGATCGCGAGCCAGGGCGGCCGCGCCAGGTTCATCCGAACCGACGTCGGCGATGCCAGGGAGGCGCAGCGCCTGATCGATCAGACACTGCAGGCGTTCGGGCGCCTCGACGTCCTGATCAACAACGCCGGGATCATCAAGACCGCGGATTTTCTCGAGATCAGCGAGGCGGACTTCGACGCCGTGCTGCGGGTCAACCTGAAGGGCGTGTTCCTGGTCGGCCAGGCGGCCGCGCGCGCCATGGTCGCTCGGGGCAAGGGCGCGATCGTCAACATGTCCTCGGCGAACGCCGTGGTCGCGATCGCCAACCAGGTGCCCTACGTCACCAGCAAAGGGGCGGTGAACCAGCTGACCAAGGTCATGGCGCTGGCGCTCGCGGACAAGGGCGTGCGGGTCAACGCGATCGGCCCGGGCTCGATCCTGACCGATCTCTTGAAGGTGGTGATGAACGACGACGCGGCGCGCCGGCGGATCCTCTCGCGCACGCCGATGGGCCGCTGCGGCGAGCCATCGGAGGTCGCCAAGGTCGCCCTGTTCCTGGCGAGCGACGATGCCAGCTATCTGACCGGCCAGTGCATCTACCCGGACGGCGGTCGCCTCGCGCTCAACTACACGGTGCCGGTGCCGGACTGAACGCGCGCTCTGCTCCAGAGCGCAGCACGCCCGAGGCGCTCGCCGCCTCATCGCCAGCCTGGAGCTGAACTGTCGACCCCGCCTGCGGGGACACCTTCTGCTGGGTCGTGTGAGGCCCGCTGCAGCGAGCTGGATTCCCTGCCGCCGCCGGCACAGGTCTCCAGCTGCGCGCCGGCTCAGAGGACGGCCAGGGATTGCGTGCCAGCAGCGGCCCGAACTATGATCGGCCAAACCAAAAAACCGGGGGAGGGCGGAGCCATGAGGCACGCCAGCATCATCGGTGGGGCGGGGGTGGTTGCTCTCGCGCTCCTGCTGGCCGCCCCTGCGTCGGCGGCCGACTGGCCGGACGACTGCCAGGAGGCGACGCTCCCGAGCGACGATCCGAACTACCCGGAGGCGCAGCTGATCCTCACCTGCCTGCCGCCGGACTTCAATGGCACCCTGATCATCTATGCTCACGAGTACGTCAAGCCGCAGGAGCCGCTCGCTCTGCCGGAGGAATTGGGCGAGACGGACGTGCGGGAGCTGATCGAGCAGCTGCTGAACCTCGGGTTCGGCTTTGCGACGAGCAGCTACCACAAGAACGGCTACGCCATCGAACAGGCCGAGGCCGACCTCAACGACCTGGTCGCCCATGTCGAGGCGATCGAGCCGGACGTTGACGCGGTCTTTGTCATCGGCGGCTCGGAGGGCGCGCTGATCACCACCATGCTGGTTGAGAAATACCCGGAAACCTATGCCGGCGGCCTCGCCATGTGCGGACCACTGGCCGGCACCAGCTATCAGCTCGCGCATTTGGCCGATGTCCGGGTGCTGTTCGATTACTTCTACCCCGAGGTGTTTCCGTTCGGCGCGCTTGACGTGCCGGAAGATGCTCCCGCGCATTGGGAAGGCCCGAACGGGTTCAAGGCCAAGATCGCTGCGGCGATCGAAGCCGATCCCGCCCCGATCGGCCAAGTGTTCAATGTGGCTGGCGTGGCCTGCGCTACGGCCGACCACCACGAGGCTGCGAATTGCGCCCAGAACCTGCTCGCATACAGCGTGTTCGGAACGAACGATCTGCTGGACACGGCGGGAGGCTGGCCGGTGAGCAATCTCGCTGAAGAGTACAGCGGCTCTGCGGACGACGCCTCCCTCAACGCAGGTATCGAGCGGTTCGATGCCGACCCGGCGGCGAGCGCTTACGCCGACCTGCACTATCGGCCGAGCGGCCTGCTGCAGCGGCCCCTGGTGACGCTGCATACCACCGGGGACCCGCTCGTTCCCTATCGACACGAGCTCATATACTTCACCCGCGCGGCGTTCCGGGACACCGACGACAAGCTCACCGTGCTGCCGGTGGACCGCGCGGGGCACTGCGCGTTCGAGCCGCAAGAAGTGGTGGGGGGGCTCGCGGCCCTGCTCCTGAACGCGGAGCGTGATCTGGTGCTCGCCCTGCTGCACCCGCTCGAGGCGCTGCATGGCATCGTCGACGCCGACCTAGGTACAGGCAGGCTCGCCGAGCTCGTGCAGCATCAGGCGAGCGCGTTCCTGGATCGGCTTGAAAACGAGTTTGGCTTCCTCAAGGAGGCCCGGCATGTCGCAACGGGTGGCCTCGACGCAGCGATGGACTTGGGCGGGGATGCCGCAGACGCCGCCCAGAACGGCCTGGCCGCCGTGACGCACTTGAGCGGCAGTGCCGCCGGTGCCGCCCGGGGTGCCATCGACCCGGTGCAGGACTTGGGCGACAAGGCAAAGGACAAGATCAAGGATCTGTTCTGAGGCCGCGCGTCCCTCGGCACGCGCGGGCGACATCTCATCCGCGCCGCACGCAGGCCTGGTCGTCGCGTCCCCGCCATGGGGGCGCCTGCCCAGTGCCTCGCCGGTCGCGGAGATCGCAACCGACCGGCGTTTTCGTCGCCGCCTCATCGATGCGGCCCTGCCACTCGCATGGGCGCTGCGACCGCGGACCTTGATGCGAGGGGCACCTAAGCCAGGTCGTCCTTGTGGAGCCGCCAGATGCTGCCCGAGCTGGACGTCCCTTCCGGCATCGCAGCCAGCGTGTCAATCCGCTGCAGCATCGTCTGCGTCGGTCCGTCTTTGGGCGCGACGGCGAGGCAGTCCGAGAACTGCCGGCGCGCCGATGGCCGGTCGCCCTGCCGGTAGGCGCGAAGCGCAAGCTCGTAGCGTGCCCCTAGCTCCCGTTGCTTCGCGGAAACGTCGCCGGCGCGCCCCAGGATCTCGAACAGGACCTGCGGCTCATCGATGCCCGGCAGGAACACCGCGTCGATTTCGCGCAGCGCGAACCTCGGACGGATCGCCTCGGCCGTCCTGGCGCAGACCAGGTTCGAGGTGCGGTACAGCCGGTTCGCCCCTTCGATGCGTGAGGCGAGGTTAACCGTATTGCCGATCACCGTGTAGTTGCGGCGCTCGCTTGCGCCGATGCTGCCGGTGATACCCTCCCCGCTGGCGATGCCGATCCGGATCCCTGGATCATAGGCCGTCCCGCTTCCGAAAATTTCCTCGCTGAAGGCGCCGATGGCCGGCACCTGGCGCATGCAAAGCAGGGCGGCATCGGCGCTGCGCAGGGCCACCTCGTCCGGCGGTACGAACGGCGGACACCAATAGGCCATGACTGCATCGCCGATGTACTTGTCGATGATCCCCTCGGTCGTCGCGATCTCCCGGGCGAGGATCGAAAAATAAGCATTGAGGAAGCGCACCAGCTGCTCGGCATCGACGCGCTCGCTCAAGGCCGCGAACCCTGCCAGATCGCAGAACATGACGGCGACCTCGCGGCGCTCGCCGCGTTCGGCGAGCAGGTCGTGCGAGCCAATGAGCTGCTCGGCGATGCGTCGATCGACATATCGGCCGAACGTCTCGCGAATCCGCTCCCGCATGCGCAGGCCCTCGGTCATCCGGTTGAACGAGGCCGCGAGCCGACCGATCTCGTCGCGGGACGCGATCTGGATTTTCGTGTCCAGATTGCCGCCTTCGACCGCTTCTGCGCCCAGAACGAGGGACCTGAGCGACCGGATCACGCGCATCGCGCCCAGCGCGGCAACGCCGAGCCCGAGAATCGAGGACAGCACGAACACGACAATCGTCGCCATCCGCGCCCGCGCCTCGGCGTCCTGCGCCTCCTTGGACATGACCTTCAAAGCGGCGAACATGCCCGCCCGGATGGCCTCGAGGCGCGCGCCCAGCTCCTCGCGCAAGCCATTGATGGTCCCGAGAAGCTGGCGTGCCTCGGGTAGTGACCGCGCGCGGATCGCGACCAGGCAGGCGGCCGTCTCCTTGTCATAGGCCTCGATCAGCGGCGCGAGCCCCGCGAGCGCTTCGGTCAACTCCTGTAGATCGGCGGCGACGGTCGCGGACGACGTGCTGTCCCGCTGGGCCTTCAGCAGTCGTCCGGCATCGGCCGATTCCCGGTGAAACGCGGCCTGGGCCGTGAGAAAGGCCTGGGCACGCTCGGCGATCGCATCGTCCGCCGCGGAGGGATCCTCGGCGAGCAGGAACGCTCGGCGGAGCTCCACGGCCTGCTCCAGCGAGCGGATATGGCTGCGCGCGAGGGCGCCGTAGGCGGGAATCGCGAACTCGACGACCGATCCGAGCTGGCGAACCGTCTCGGCCGAGTTCCGCAGCGATAGGAACGCGGTGAGCGACAGCAGCAGGATGAGCCCCGCGGTGAGGCCAACGAACTTGGCGCCGAGCGAAAACCCCCCGACTGCCGGTGCACTGCCTTGGGACCCGAGCGCTGCATCAGGCATGGGCTGGCGCCGCTCGTGCGACAGAGACGGATGATCGGCTCGCGTGACGACTGCGACTCGGTGCCGATCTCCGAGCGTTCAATTTGACCGCGCCCCTCAGGACCTGGGCGAGACACCCGGGGGCGAGCTTCTTCGGCGAGCAGTTCCGAAGACAGGAACGGTACTGCCTGGCGTTGCCTTCCTGGTCGTCCGCTGTCCAGACCATGACGAAGGGCGCCATCTTCGGTGAGTCCGCGCTCACGTTGCGCGGACGGCGAACTCCAACGCCTCGCCGCGGCGCTCGGGCAGGCCCCAGGTAGCCCCCGCGGCGAGCACGAAGAACGCCGCGAACACCGCGAAGACGAGCACGTTGTCGCCGCTCGCCCGCAGCACCGGCACCGACAACGGGGCGAGGATCGAGGCGATTCGACCGAAGCCGGCGGCCCACCCGAAGCCGGTGCCGCGGAGCAGGGTCGGGTAGACCTCAGGCGTGATCGCGTACAACGCGCCCCATGCGCCGAGGTTGAAGAACGACAGCGCCATGCCGCCCGCCACCATGGCCCCGGTGGTATGGGCGGTGCCGAACACCACCGCCGCGGCCGCCGACCCGAGCAGGAACATCGACAGCGTTGGGCGGCGGCCCCACGTTTCGACGAGCACCGCGGCGACCGCGTAGCCGGGCAGCTGCGCAAGGGTGATCACCAGGGTGAAGCCGAACGACCGGACCAGATCCAGCCCGGACGCGACGAGCAGCGTCGGCAGCCAGATGAACGCGCCGTAGTAGGAGAAGTTGACCCCGAACCACACCAGCCATAGCGCGGCGGTGCGCAGCCTGGTTCCTGCCTGCCACAATGCGGCCGGCCCGGGGACCGGTTCCGGCTCTCCGGCGGTCGGCGGCGCGACCGGCGGCCGAACCGCGGCCGCGTCCTCGAACCGACGTACGGCAGCCTCCGCCTCGTCGCCGCGGCCCCTGTGCTCCAGGAAGCGGACCGACTCCGGCAGCCCGAACCGGACCACGGCGGCGTACAACGCGGGAACCGCGCCGAGCGCCAGCGCCCAGCGCCAGCCGTTGTCGGCCAGCGGGATCACGAAATAGCCGATCAGCGCCGCCAGCAGCCAGCCGATGGCCCAGAACGCCTCGAGCACCACGACCACGCGGCCGCGGATCCGGGCCGGGGCGAACTCGCTGACCAGCGTCGCCGCCACCGGGAGCTCCGCGCCCAGACCCAGACCGATCACGAAGCGGAAGACGATCAGGGCCGCGACCGACCAGGCGAGCGCGGCGGCGCCGGTGGCGAGACCGTACACCAAGAGCGTGGCCGCAAAGACGTGGCGCCGGCCGATCCGGTCCGCCAGAACCCCGCCCAGGCCGGCGCCGATCGCCATGCCGACGAACCCGATCGCGCCCAGCCACGACAGCGTGGTCGTGTCGAGGCGCCACTGCACCGCCAACGCCGCCATGACGAAGCTGATCAGCCCGACGTCCATCGCGTCGAGCGCCCAGCCGATGCCGGCGACCACGACCAGCCGGCGGTGCGCACGGGTGAACGGCAGCCGGTCGAGGCGCTCGCTCCTGCTCAGCCCGATATCTGCGACGGTGGTCACAAGACGCCATCCTTACCCGTCTGCGTCGACCGGGTCCTTTCGCTGCGGATCGAGCGAAGGTCGACGGCCGCCGCCGCGATCGTGACCGGATGCCTAGCCGGCGGCTGGATGTCAGAAGGATCGTCCTCCGTCAACATCGAGCGCCCGCGGCAGGCAGGTGTCCGCCTTCCGATTTGTGACACAGTGCGGCCGTGGAATCGAGCGGGAGCTGAGCAG
>JBKPNX010000124.1:0-35037 GCA_046732855.1 Pseudomonadota bacterium | reverse complement strand
TGTCATGAATCTGTCATGGACCACGCACTAGTGGGCCAAGCCGAAAGGGAGGTACCATCGATGAAGATCCGATCAAAACTTATGCTGGCGGCCGCGGTGCCGATCGCGCTCGCGGCAACCGTCGCCGCCGCGGCGCCCGCCGCGGCGCAGGAGAAGAAGCCCAACATCCTGTTCATCATGGGCGACGACATCGGCTGGATGCAGCCGAGCATCTACCATCGCGGCCTGATGGTCGGGGAGACGCCCAACATCGACAAGATCGGTCAGCAAGGCGCGATCTTCATGGACTACGTCGCCATGCAGAGCTGCACCTCCGGGCGCAACGCCTTCTTCACCGGCATGTATCCGCTGCGCACCGGCATGATCCCGCCGCAGCTGCCCGGCAGCCCGTCCTGGCTGCGCAAAGGCACCCCGGCGATCGCCCAGTTCCTGCATGATCTCGGCTACACCACCGGCGAGTTTGGCAAGAACCACCTTGGTGATCACACTGAGGCCCTGCCGACCGCGCACGGCTTCCAGGAATACTGGGGCTATCTCTATCACCTGGACGCGATGCAGCAGGTGAGCTTCCCCGACATCAACAAGTCGCCGACCGTCCAGGGCATCGCGCCGCCGTGCAAGAACACGCCGATTCCCGGTGTCCCTGAGGTCCCCGGCGCCGTCGATCCCAAGACGACGACCTGCCTGACGCCGCCGCGCCCGGTGCTCTGGTGCAAGTCGTCCGACGGCACGGAGGCGAACCAGACGTGCCAGGACGAGGGCCCGCTGACGCTGGAGCGCTCGAAAACGGTGGACGAGGAGATCTCGGCCAAGGTGATCGACTTCCTCGACCGCAACGACCCGAACAAGACCGGCAAGCCCTTCTTCGTCTGGTACAACCCCGCGCGCATGCACGTCACGACGGTTCTGTCGGACAAGTACTATGCCATGGTGGGCGAGCCCGGCGGCAAGGACTGGGGCGTCAACGAGGCCGGCATGAAGCAGATGGACGACAACATCGGCTACGTCCTCGACAAGCTGGAGTCGATGGGCGCCGCGGACAATACCATCGTCGTGTTCACGACCGACAACGGTGCCGAGGCGATCAGCTTTCCCGATGGCGGCGTCACCCCCTTCAAAGGCCAGAAGGGCGAGGCCTGGGAAGGCGGCTACCGGGCCCCGGCGGTCATCCGTTGGCCCGGCGTCATCGAGCCGGGCACGGTCAAAAACCAGCTGTTCGCCGCGCTCGACTGGCTGCCCACCTTCGTCGACATCGCGGGCGGGCCCAAGGGCGACGGGCTGAAGAAGCAGATCGAGGCGGGCCAGTACCCGGGCATCGTCAAGACCACGCTCGATGGCGTCGACCAGCGCGACTACCTGGAGGGCAAGTCGGACACTTCGGCGCGCGACTACTTCTTCTACTACTCGGGATCGACACCGTCCGCGGTGCGCTACAAGAACTGGAAGATGTACTACAACATGTCCCAGCCCGGCCCGGCCGGCTGGATCCTGCCGCTCGTGCCGTTCCACTTCACCCTGGTCCAAAACATCAAGCGCGACCCGTTCGAGCAGGCGGTCGGCATCGACCAGAAGACGGCGATGAGCATCGGCGGCGCGCTCGGCGCTCCGGCGACGGCCTTCCTTTACGACTGGAACATCCTGCCGATCGGCCAGCAGCTGTGGTTCAAGGAACTCGAGTCGTACAAGGAGTTCCCGCCGCTCCAGGCGCCGGCGACCTACAACCTCGAAGGTATCCTGGATCAGATGAAGAAGGGTTCGCACGCGAGCGACTAGCGGCAACTGACGGGCGCGACGTCGCCCGGCGGGCGCTCCGGCCACGGGGCGCCCGCACAGCTGGTCAATTCTGGGAGGCAGTTCCTGGATGAAAGTCTCATCCAAACGCCTTGTCGGCGGCGTGGCGGTCGCGGCCTCGCCGGGGGCTAGCTCGCGTACCCTGCAAACGGTTCATGTGCCTGGGAGGGAACCATGGCCATAGTCATCTCAGCGTCCGCCGTCGATCGCCGTGCGGTGCTTGCAGGCATGGCGGCAGTGCCTGCGTTGGCCGGCGCCCTGCTCCCGGCCGCGGCAAAAGCCCAGGCGGCGACCGCGAGTGGGTTCTCGTTCGCGTGCTGCGGCGATACGCGGCCGATGATGTATCTGCCCTACAAGGAGGGCAATCCGGACCTGGTCAGGATGTTTGTGGAAATGTTCGGCCTCGCCATGCCGGAGCGAGTGGCGGAGGAGGTGGTCAAGCGCGACGTCAGGCTGATCTTCGATCCGGTCAGCAAGGACCTGATCCAGATCGTGATGCCCTTCATGTCGCGGAGCGAGGTCATGACCTTGTCGCTGGACCAGGGTTGGGTCACCCGCGCCAGCGTCGAGGACGTGAAGCTGCTGCCCGGCGTGCACCGGGAAATCTTCAATTTGGAGGGCGGCGACTGGGTAGCGCGCGAGATCGTGCGTCACGTGCAGACTGGGCGCGCGCGGTTCGTCATCAACAGCGGCGATGTCGTCTGGTGGGGCAATCAGGGCCGGAGCATCGAGGAAAGCCCGTACTGGAAGCGCGTCTCGGACACGATGCTGAAGCTGCTGCCGCCGCCAGACGAAGAGATGCGCGCGGCCGGGCTCGACGGGCGCTGGTTCATCTCGATCGGCAATCACGAGGTATGGGGCGATCCGAAGATCGAGGGCACGCTCGGCGCCGTGCCCTACCTGCAGAAATTGGGAGTGACGCCCGAGCGGCTGATCTACAAGTTCGACTTCAAGGATTCCCGCTTCGTCTTCCTGTGGAGCGGGAAGTACGACTACCGTTCGCCCTCGGGGTGGGACGGCGACCGACCGATCTACGCGAAGCAGATGGAGCAGTTGCGGCAGTGGCTCGATGAGGCCAAGGCACAAGGCCTCGAAAAGACGTTCATCATCTTCCATTATCCGGTGTTCTGCCGCGCCGGTCTCGGCCCGATCCCCGAGCCCGACAATCCCCACAAGGTGATCGCGGCGTACGCCAAGGACATGGAGCTGGTCGTGCTCAACGGGCATGTCCACACGACTGAGATGTACGAAGTTGACAATGTGAAATACCTGATGCTGGGTGGCGGTGGCGCGGAACAGGACCCGATTCTGCCCGGGCGTACCAGCATCAAGGTCCCCGCCGATTATCCGCCGGATCTCTATTGGAAGGGCAAGCCGCCTCAGCTAGAGTACAACTACATTTTGGTGGATGTCGAACCGGGCCAGAAGACCAAGTTCACTCTGACGCGCTTCCGGCCGGGATCGGCCGCGCCGTTCGCCACCGAGGCTCTGTTCGCGTAGATCTGGCGAACGGCTGAGCGCAGCGTATGGCGACGGCGCTTCTGATCCTCCACGGTCTGGTGGCGGTCGCGCTGCTCGGCGCGATCACGCACCAGACCTTGGCGGCATGGACACCATCCCGGGCCGGTCCGCATGCCTTCTTCAACCGCTTCCGTGCGGTGCGCCCAGCCGCGTTCGCCAACGCCATCGTGGTCCTGTACGTGGCTGCCGCGCTGCTGGGCGCCGTCATCTATCTGTCCTTCAAGCTCGATATCCAGCCGACGCTGGAACGCGATCATCATTGGCGGGCGATGGGTCTGTTCGATCTCAAGGAAGATTTCGTCGCCATAGGCCTGGGCTTGCTGCCGGCCTACTGGGTCAGCTGGCGTCGGCCGATCGTCAATGAGCCCGGGCGAACGGCTGCGGCCCTGACCGCCATCCTCGCTTTCGTCGTGTGGTGGGGTTTTCTCATCGGTCACGTCATGAACAACATCTTGGGTTTCGCGGCGTGACGCCCGCTCTCTCATTCCGCCGGTTCGCCTTTGCCTACGGCACTGCGTTCCCGCTCCTCTTCGTGGCAGCGCGTGCGTGGGACCTCGCGCTGTTCACCGTCTATCCCGCCCAAGGCATCGTCCTTGCCGGCATGCACCGTTCGCGCGATGTCGTCGCTCCCGCGATGGCTTTCCTTGCGCCACAGATGTGGTGGTATGGGTGGACCGCCTCGGCCGCGGTCGGCGCTCTGGTGATCGGCCTGGGCGCTGCGCTCCTGCCTGATCGCTGGTGGCGAGCGTTCTGGCCGGGTTGGCTGTGGCTCACACCGCTGCTCGCGATGATCGCTTGCGTTTACCTCACCATGCCCTGGTTTCGCCTCTAAGAATGGCCGGTGTCATGATACGCGCGAGTGCCCGAACGTGCCGCACGACGACGAGCGCGAGTGCGCTCGGCCTGGCGAACGGCCCGCAGGACACCAAAGTCGGCACCTTCTCCCAGGCCCTGCCGGACGAGGCCAAGCAGCGCGGCTGGTTCGTGACTAGCATCAGGAACGACGGGAGCATGCTGCCGATCGGCCAGCAATTGTGGTTGAAGGAGCTCGAGCCGTGTGGAGTTTCTACCGGTCCAAGCGCCGGCGATCTACTCTTGAGAGAATCCTGGACCAGATGAAGAAGAAGCGCACGCGAGCGATTGGCTGCAACAGACGGGCGCGACGTCGCCCGGCGGGCGCCCCCGGCAACGGGGCGCCCAGCCCGTGACGAAGCAGGCGTCGAGGATGGCAGGCGTTCGGATAACCACCGAATGGGAGTGACCAACATGCGCATGCTGATGTTCGGAATCGCCGGCCTCGCGCTCGCCGCGCCGGCGGCGCTGGCGCAGCAGCCCCCTGGACCACCCCCAACGAGCGCAGTCTCCCAGCAGACGGAGCCGGGTCGCTACTGGGTCTTCTTCGACTTCAACCGGTCGGATCTCCGGCCCGATGCGCGCGAGGTCGTGGCGGAGGCCGCCGAGTCGTTCAAGAGGGCGGGGTCCACCCATATCTCGCTCGTCGGCAACGCCGACCGCACGGGGTCGCCGGCCTACAATGAGGAGCTATCGCGCCGGCGCGCCGATGCCGTGCGCACCGAGCTGGAGCGTCTGGGCGTCCCGGCTTCGGCGATCACGGTCAGCGCCGAAGGCGAGAACGCGCCGATCGTGCCGACCCCCCAGGGGGTTCCCGAGGCGCGCAACCGCTACGTCGCGATCGATTTCTCCGAGCGCGCGGCCGCCCCGCCTGCGCCACCGCCGGTCGCCGCCGAAGTGGGCGCTTTCGCTAGGACCATGGTACGGGCACAATCTGAAGGAGACCAACTCAGGGGGCCAGAACAAATCAAGCGACCTGGTCGGTCCAGAGCTCAGGCTTGACTATGCGCTGACCTCGAATTGGTCGCTTTATGGCGATCTGGTCGGCTTCAACACCATCGGCACGAGCAGCGACGACGGGTGGGGCGGCCGGGCGGCGCTGGGCGTCAGCCATCAGTGGAACCTCGGCGCCTGGCACCCCTTCATCGGTCCTAAGATTGGCTACATCAGCGGCAAGGGCGTCCAGGACGGCGGGATCGTCGGCCCCGAGATCGGCGTGAGATTTGACGTCGCGCGCGACGTGTTCCTCTACGCTCAGGCTGCCTACGACCACGACTTCCGCAACGATTTTGACAAGGGGATCATCAACGGCGGGATTGGCGCGGGCTACCGCTTCTAGGCAAGCGGTCGGGCAGGGACGGCCGCTTAGAACGAGGAGAGGCAGATGAAAGCGTCATTGAAACGACTGCTGGCAGCCGCGATACCGATTGCGCTCGCGGCAACCGTGGCCGGGGTGTCGCCCGCCGCGGCGCAGGAACGGCCAGTCGCCGTGATCGACCCGCGCGCCGATCAGATCCTACGGCAGATGAGCGACTATCTGGCCAAGTCGCCGCACTTCACGTTCGAGGCCGAGGTGGCCATGGATGAGGTGCTGCCCTCCGGACAGAAGCTGCAGCATCAGGCCGCAACCAGGATCGCGCTGAGCCGTCCGGACGGGCTGTACGTCGAGCAGAGCGGTCCGCTCGGCAGCCGCACTTTCTGGTACGACGGCAAGCGAGTTACCCTGTTCGACCCGCAGACCGGCTTCTACGCCGATGCGCCAGCTCCGGCCACGGTCGGCGCGATGCTGGCCGGCCTGTTCGCCCAGCTCGGCTTCGTGCCGCCGCTCAGCGACCTACTGGTGGACGACCCGTACAGCACCGTGCGGGCCAACGTGGATATCGGGATCTATGTCGGGCGCAGCGAGATCGACGGCGTGGCGGTCCAGCATCTGGCGTTCGTCCAGGAAACCGTCGACTGGCAGATCTGGGTGGAGGACGGGGCGGCCTGGGTGCCGCGCAAGCTCCTGATCAATTACAAGATACGCCCCGGCGAGCCGCAATACTCCGCGACGCTGAAGAACTGGGACTTCGCGACCCCGGTCGCCCCGGCCCTGTTTCGGGTCGAGCTGCCGTCCGATGCGGCCAGGATCGAGTTCGAACAGCGCCCCGCCCAAGTGAAGAAGGGAGGTTGATGCCATGTGCAGGGCAGCTAGTAGGCGCCGGTTTGCGGTTCGCAGCGCCATCGGGCTTGCGGTGTTCCTGGCGGTGGCCGCCCATGCACCCGAATGCGGGGCTTGGGGGCGCTTCGGCGGCTTTGGCGGCGGGTTCGGCGGGGGTTTTCGCGGCGGCGGCTTTGGCGGCGGATTCGACCGCTTCCGCGGCGGGGACGACTTCGCCTCGCGCACGGGCGGTGGCTTCGGCAACGGCGGCTACGGCAGCGTCTCCCATGCCGGCTGGGATCACCAGGACGGCGGCGCCTCGGAATGGCAGCGGCAGGACAACAGCCAGGACCTCGCGCGGCAGCAGCTGAATTACGACAATCTCAGCTCGATGCAGCAATCTCGGCAGGAGCATCAGGACGAGCTGACCTCCAGCCGGGAATCGACTGCCGAGCAGATGCAGTCCAGCCGGGAGAACACGGCGGAGAACATGCAGCAAAGTCAGCAGGACTGGGAGCACAACCAGTACAAGGACTGGAACAACAACTGGCACGGCTACTATGGCGGTGGCGGCTGGGGCGCCGGTCTTGCCGGGGCGGCGATCGGCTCCGCCGCCGGCCTCGCCCTGGGCGAGACGCTCACGGCCCTCCCGGCCGAGGCCAGGGCGGTCCCGGTGGGCGGCACGACTTACTATGAGGTGGGCGGCAACTATTTGCAGCCCCAGGGCAACGGCTATGTCGTGGTCCCGCCCCCGAGTGGGGCCGCGGTCATGCCGTCCCTGCCGGGTGGATGCGACACCGTCTATGCGAACGGACGCGGCATCGCCGATTGTGATGGAATCTTCTACTCCCGGAGCGGCGACGGCTACCAGGTGGCACCGCCGCCGTTCGGCGCTACCGTGCCGAACCTGCCGCCGGGCGCGCAGGCTAAGACCTACGGCGACCGCGTCTACTTCCAATCCGGCGGCGTCTATTACAGCCCGGTGTATCAGGGGAGCGCCGTCGCGTACCGCATTGTACCGCAACCGGCCTGAGCCGGGGGAGGCAGCGCTCATGACTGCGCTCAAGGCCACGTCTCACGCTCCGTCGACACCAGCTGTAACCGACGGGCGTGGCGTCGCCGGGCGAGCGTTCCGGCAAACGGGCGCCCGGCCCTCTCAAGCTGAAAGGAGAAGCTCCATGTCCGGTGATACCACAAGACTGAAGCGAGTGTGCTGCGGCGTCCTCGTGGCGAGCGCCGTGGCCGGGTTCGCTGCCGGCTGCAGCGACATCACGCCCGAACCCAACGACACGGGCGGCGGCGTGATCGATTCGCCAACGCATGAGGCCGACCAGATGCGCCAGATGGAAGAGCAGCAGGACGAAAACCAACGGATGGGCGGAGGCGGCGGAGGCGGCGGCGCTCGCAGATAGCACGGTCGCCAACGCCGCCTGGACCTTGACCGAGTTCCCGCCGATCCAGGCGGCCAGCGTCGCCGGATGCGTCGCAGACCGAGGTGAGCGCTTCTTGGGGGGCGCTTCACCATGGAGCGGCCGGGCTCGGTCCGGTGCGGCACGGCGTCCTCCGTCTGGTTTCGAAGAATCGAATAAGGACGAGGGAGGCTCCACATGAGAGGCTGGCGGCTGGCGGCAGGCCTGCTCCTGCTTGTTTTCGGGTTTGGCGCCGTCGGCGAGGCCGCCGAGCTGGAGCAGTTCTTCGCCTCGGTGTTCCTGGACAAGAAGAAGATCGGCCAGTTCCACGTGCGTGTCAGCCGGGCCGAAACCGGCGAGATCGAGGAGCTCCGGGCGCGGGCATCCGTGTCCATGCTCAAAATCAAGCTGTACGAGTTCACCCAGGATCTAACGCAGACCTGGCGCGCCGGCGAACTGCAGAAGCTGCAAGGCATGGCCGACGACAATGGTACCAAATACGAACTGCAGCTCACGCGCGAAGCGCAGGACTACTCGGGCAAGGTCAACAAGAAGCCGGTGACCTTACCGATCGAAGCATTTCCGAACTCGATCTGGCACTACGGGATCGTCAATCACTCGCTGCTGTTCAACGAGGTCGACCTGAAGCTGCTGAAGGTGACCACGACGCAGGGAACCGATACTGTCGAGTTGGATAAGAAGAGGATTCCGGCTGACCGGGTCACGATCAAGGGTGACTTCGCCGCGACCGTTTGGTTCGGGAAGGACCGGAATTTTCTCATGGCGGAGTTGCCGATTGCCGGCCGCACGGTCCTGGTCAAGCGTGATCCTTAGGGCGGGCAGAGACCCGAACGAAACTGGGCCGAGCAGTTCGCCAGGAGGGAGGCGGAAGTCGATGGATGTGGACGTCGTACTATTGTCGCGAATCCAGTTCGCATTCGTCGTCACGTTCCACATCATTTTTCCGGTGTTCACAATCGGGCTGGCAGCCTGGCTCGCGACGATCGAGGGCATGTCGCTCGCCACCGGCAACCCGGTCTACCGGCGGCTGTTCGATTTCTGGCTCAAGGTCTTCGCCGTGTCGTTCGGGATGGGCGTCGTGTCGGGCATCGTCATGGCGTTCCAGTTCGGCACCAACTGGAGCGTGCTGGCCGAGAAGACCGGGTCGATCCAAGGGCCTCTGCTCGGCTACGAGGCGTTTACGGGGTTTGTGCTCGAAGCCACCTTCTTCGGCGTCATGCTGCTCGGGCGCGACCGGGTGCCGCCCTGGCTCTACCTCCTGGCCTGCTGCATGGTCGCGCTCGGCACCATGGCGTCGTCCTTCTGGATTCTCGCCAATAACAGCTGGATGCAGGTGCCGGTCGGCCACGAGATCGTGGACCGCGAGCTCGTGCCGAGCGACTGGCGGGCGATCATCTGGGGCCCCGTCTTCCACATCCGCTGGCTGCGCATGCTCTTGGCCGCCTTCCTGACCACGGCGATGTGCGAGGCCGCGACTGGCGCCTGGTACCGCTTGCGTGACGTCCACGTCGGCGAAGGTCGCGTCATGTTGCATTGGGGGCTCGGCCTCGCCGCCGTGCTCATCCCGATCCAGCTGGTTCTCGGGCATCTCAATGGCCGGTACACCGAGACGTACCAACCCTCGAAGTTCACCGCGATCGAGGGCCGCTGGCAGACCGAGCAACCCGCGCGGCTGCTCTTGTTCGCCTGGCCCGATCCGGACAACGAGCGCAACCGGTTCGAGATCTCCGTCCCCTATCTGGGCAGCCTCGCCGACGCCGGCAATTTCACCGAGCAGGAGCCGGGCATCGTCACGATCCAGAAGGATCAGCGGCCACCGATCGCGATCCCCTTCTTCGGCTTTCGCATCATGGTCGGCATGGGCCTGGTCATGCTCGCGATCAGCTGGTTCGGCAACCTGCTGCGCTGGCGAGATCGGCTTGAGACGACGCGCTGGTTCCTGGGGAGCACGTTGCTCGCCTTTCCCGCCGGTTTCATCGCCATCATCACCGGTTGGTATACCGCCGAGGTCGGCCGTCAGCCCTGGGTGGTCTATGGCCTGCTGCGCACCGCCGACGCCCATACGCCGACGCTGACGACGAGCGACGTGTTGACCTCGCTGATCGGCTACATCGTGGTCTACGCGGTGATCTATTCCTTTGGTCTCTACTACATCTATCATCTGCCGCGCGAAGGACCGGCCGCTGAGGCGCACGAGATCCCCCGCGCGACCCCCAGTCGCCCGATGGCTGCCGCGGGCTCGGCGGAGACCGCGACGGGCGGCATCTCGCAGGCCGGGGGCTAATTCGGTGGACCCCTCCTGGCTGGCGGTCTTTTGGGCTGCACTCATCGCGTTTGCGATCCTTGTGTACGTCCTGCTCGACGGCTTCGACCTTGGCGTCGGAATCCTCTTCGGCACCACCCGGAATGGAGCGTTCCGCGGGCAGATGTTGACCGCCATCGCACCGTTCTGGGATGGTAACGAGACCTGGCTGGTGATCATCGGGGCCAGTCTGTTCGGCGCCTTCCCGATGGTCTACGCGATCTTCCTGCCCGCCTTTTACCTTCCCGTTGCGCTGTTGCCGCTCGGGCTGATCTTTCGGGGGGTTGCGTTTGAGTTCCGCTATCGCACCGAACGCATGCGCTCGCTGTGGGACGGGGGGTTCTTCCTCGGCTCGCTGATCGTCGGCTTCGTGCAGGGCGCGGCGATCGGCACGATGGTCCAGGAGCTGCCGGTCGTCGATGGCCGGTTTGCCGGGGGGTCGTTCGTGTGGCTGACGCCGTTCTCGGTCCTGTGCGGCGTCGGTCTGGTGCTGGGTTATGGCCTTCTCGGAGCCGCCTGGCTGGTGCTCAAGACCGACGGCGCGCTGCGCGACTGGGCCTATCGCCGGGTCAACTGGCTGCTTGCCGGGGTGCTCGCGTTCCTGGCAGTGGCGTTTGTGTTCGCCCTCGCCAGGCATCTCCGGGTGATGGACCGCTGGCTCGACGCCCCGTGGATGCTCGGGTTTCCAGCAATCGGCGCGCTGGCGGCGTACGGCCTCTGGCAGGGAACAGAACGGCAGCGGGACTGGCTCCCCTACGCGATGGCCGTCCTGATCTTCCTCGCCGCCTATCTGACTTTGGTGGGCAGCTTCTGGCCCTACATGGTCCCCTTCTCGGTGACGATCTGGGATGCCGCGGCCCGGCCGCAATCGTTGACCTTCCTGTTCTACGGCGCGGGCATCGTGGTTTTCCCGATCGTGTTGATCTACACCGTCGCGGTGTACTGGATCTTCCGTGGCAAAGTGCTCACGGAGCGAACACAGGAGCTCAGATGAGGCGCAAGCTCCTTATCATCCTTGGCGCGCTCGTCGTGATCGGCGCAGCCGCGGCGGGCGCGCTGTACTACGCTTACCCGGTCCAGGTGTCGGTATTCGCGGGTCTGACGCGCAATTACGTCATTTCGTGGTCGGCCCCTCCGGGCACGACAACGACGGAATCGAATACGGCCTACCAAGCTGCCGCGGCTATTCCGTCCGTCCCTGCGGCCGCGACGTCATTGCCCGACGCCACCGCCGGGGATTGGCCGAGCTACAACAGAACACTCGCTTCGAGCGTTACGCGCCGCTCAGCCAGCTCAATACGAAGAATGTCGGTCAGCTGAAGGTTTTGTGCACTTACGACGTCGGTCAGTTCGCTGCCTTTGAGTCCGGTCTGATCATGGTGGACAACGCTCTGATCGGCACGACCGAATTCGATATTTTCTCGCTCGACCCGGCGACCTGCGCCGAGAATTGGCGAACGCATGAGGACTACCCGCCGAGCCTCCTGCCAGCCAACCGAGGCCCCGCCTACATGGACGGCGTGCTGTTTCGCGGCACCCAGGACGGGCGGGTGCTGGCCTACGACTTCAAGACCGGCAGGCGAATGTGGGAAGCGACGATCGCGGACGCGAAACTTGGCGAGTCGGTCCCGTCGGCCCCGATTGCATGGGACGGCCTCGTCTTCGTCGGCAATGCGGGCGGCGATTTCAAGGGTGGGAAGGGGCGCATGTACGCGCTCGAGGCGAAGACTGGCAAGATCGTCTGGGAGTTCTTTCTGGTGCCCAAAGCCGAGGGCGACGTGACTCGCGGATCGCATGGTACGACGCCGCTCGACAGGTCGACTTGGCAGAACGCGCCGGGCATACCCATCAGCGGTGGCGGGACGTGGACGTCATACACCCTTGATACGAAGACCGGGCAGCTGTACGTCCCTGGCGGCAATCCGGCTCCCGACTTCGCTCTCGCCGCGCGCGAGGGAGAGAATCTCTACACCGACTCGGTCATCGTGCTCGACGCCAGGACCGGGGACTATAAGCACCACTTCAAGATCGTGCCGCAGGATTGGCACGACTGGGACGTCTCCAATCCGCCGGTCCTGATCCAAACGACGGGCGGCAAGCAGCTCATGGTGGTCGCGCCCAAAGATGGCCACCTCTACGGCTTCGATCTTGTAAGCAACAGCCTGCTGTACCGCGTGCCGGTGACCCGGGTCGAGGATGTCGCCGCGACTTTCTCGCCCGGCAAAGCCGTCCATTTCTGTCCGGGCAGCGTCGGGGGCGCGGAATGGAACAGCCCGGCCTATGTGCCGCCGACGAATCTCATCCTCGTGGGCGAGGTCGAGTGGTGCGACACGGTAACGCCGCAGGATCTTAATGAACTGCGGTCGGTGAAGATCGGGCAGCCATGGGCCGGGATGGCGACTTGGAATCCGTTCTGGATGTTCGGCAGGGAAGGTCGTGCGGAGGGGCACTGGGCTGGATGGGTCTATGCCATTGACGGCGACACCGGGGTCTGGAAGTGGCGCCTGAAGTCGAACTACCCGATCGTCGGGGGCATGACCCCGACGGCCGGGGGTGTCGTGTTCCTTGGCGACATTGGCGGCAACTTTTATGCGCTCGATGCCGGCAACGGCCAGAAGCTGTGGGGCCAGGACCTCGGCGGCGCGATCGGCGGCGGTGTGATCACCTATACCGCAAAAGGTGCACAAAAGGTCGCTGTGGCGAGCGGCTTTACGCACATCGCCTGGCCAACGAAGATCGTTACCGCCAAGATCGTCGTACTGGGGCTCGATGAAGCCGCGGCGAACCAATGATCCGGGGACGGCGACGCGACGCTATGGCTCAGCGAGAACTGACGGTGCGGAGGCGGCAAGCCATTGCGGGTGTCGTTTCAGCGGAGAAAGCAGGTGCAGCTCCTGACAGATCTGCTTGCAAAACCCACGCTGCTGTCCAGCGCCTCCAAATACACGGTGCTGAACGGCGCCTTCTACATGTGCGCGGGGGTGCTACTGATCACATGGCCGGGCGCGACTCAGGCGGTCTTCATGGACCGGGCTTTCGTCGGAGACGAGGCGGCGCTGATTCGCGTGGTGGGGCTGACCGTCGTAGTCATCGGCTGGCTCTACCTGTTCGGTGGCCGATCAGGTGCACGGCAGATCGTCGCGGCGTCCGTGGTCGACCGATTGCTGTTCGTGCCCGCCGTGCTCGGGCCCTTGGCAATCGCCGGTGTGTTTCCTCATCTGCTCGGGGCCTTTGCGATTGTCGATCCGGCGCTCGGCATTGGCGCTTGGGTGATCGCGGCCGATAGATCCGGAGTTGGTCAATCGAGGTAGGGAGACCGTCGTGAAAATCTCATGGAGACGACTGCTCGCGGCCGCGATCGCGCTCGCGATCATCGGGGGCGTGGGGTTCGCATCGCCCGCCGCGGCGCAGGAGCCGAAGCCCAACATCCTGATCATCTGGGGCGACGACATCGGCTGGTACAACATCAGCGCCTACAATCTCGGCGTGATGGGCTACAAGACCCCGAACATCGATCGGATCGCGAAGGAGGGTGCCTTGTTCACCGACTGGTACGGGCAGCAGAGCTGCACTGCCGGTCGCGCTGCCTTCATCACCGGCCAGTCACCCGTGCGCACCGGTCTCACCAAGGTCGGCTTACCCGGGGCCGATCTCGGGCTCAAGACAGAAGACCCGACCATCGCCGGGCTGCTCAAGAACCACGGCTACATGACCGCCCAGTATGGCAAAAACCATCTCGGCGACCGCGACGAGCACATGCCGACCAACCACGGCTTCGACGAGTTCTTCGGTAACCTTTACCACCTGAACGCCGAGGAGGAGCCGGAGAATCCGGACTACCCGAAGGATCCCACGTTCAGGGAGCGCTTCGGCCCACGGGGTGTGATCAAATCGATCGCCAATCCCGACGCCACCCAGACGATCGAGGACACCGGCCCGCTGACCAGGGAGCGGATGGAGACGGTCGATGTGGAGGTGACCGATGGTGCGCTCGACTTCATCGAGCGGGCGCACGCCGCGAACAAGCCGTTCTTCCTGTGGTGGAACTCGACCCGAATGCACATCTGGACCCATCTCAAGCCCGCATCCCAGGGCGTCACCGGCATCGGCATCTATCCTGATGGCATGGTCGAACACGACGGCATGGTCGGGCAGCTGCTCGACAAGCTCGATGAGCTCGGCATCGCCGACAACACCATCGTGATGTATTCGACCGACAACGGCGCCGAGGTGATGAGCTGGCCGGACGGCGGCACCACGCCGTTCCGCGGCGAGAAGAACACCAACTGGGAAGGCGGCTACCGGGTCCCGGCCCTGATCAGGTGGCCGGGCGTGATCAAGCCGGGTACGATTTACAACGACGTGTTCTCGCACGAGGACATGCTGCCGACGCTCTTGGCCGCGGCTGGCGAGCCCGACATCAAGGACGAGCTGCTCTCCGGCCACGCGGCGATCGGCCGCGACTACAAGGTCCACCTCGATGGCTATAACCTGATGCCATACTTCAAGGGCGAGCAACAGGACGCGCCGCGCCGGGAATTCCTCTACTGGACCGACGACGGCGACCTCGCGGCGCTCCGCTATGGCCAGTGGAAGCTGACCTTCCTCGAGCAGCGGGCGCACAGCCTTGACGTCTGGGAGGAGCCGTTCGTCCGGCTGCGCCTGCCGAAGCTGTTCACTCTGCGCGGCGATCCATTCGAGCGCGCCGACGAAGAGGGCATCGGCTACGACGCCTGGCGAGTGGAGCGCGCGTTCGCGCTGGTGCCGGCGCAGGCCTTCGTCGCCAACTGGCTGCAGAGCTTCAAGGAGTTCCCGCCGCGCCAGAAGGCCGCGACCTTCGGCATCGACCAGGTCATGGACCAGCTGACCGCCGGCGGCACCAGCAGCAACTGAGCGCCCCGACATGGCTCCTCGCCGCTCGCCAACGGTGAGAAGCGTCGAAGGGAAGGGAAATCTCCGATGCGACACGAAGAGACTACCCTGATCGCCACGGTCTCAAAGGCGGCCGCCGGCGCTTGCGTCGCTGCTGCGCTCGCATGTTGGGCGGCCGCGGCCGCCGCTCAGTCCGACGATCCGCTGCCGTCGTGGAACGAGGGGGTGGCCAAGCAGGCGATCCTCGAGTTCGTCGAGGGCGTGACGACCGAAGGCGGCGGCGACTTCGTGCCGCCCGAGGACCGGATCGCCACGTTCGATCAGGACGGCACGCTCTGGGTCGAGCAGCCGCTCTACACCCAGGCCATGTTCGCGCTCGACCGGGTGGTCGAGCTCGCGCCGGAGCACCCGGAGTGGAAGACGACGGAGCCGTTCAAGGCGGTGCTGACCCGCGACCGCGAGGCGATGGCCAAATTCGGCGAGGGCGACTGGGCGGAGATCATCGGCGCCACTCACGCGGGGGTGACCACCGAGCAGTTCCTGAAGATCGCCGGCGACTGGCTGGCCAGGGCGAAGCACGAGAGGTTCAAGCGGCCGTACACCGAGCTGATCTACCAGCCGATGCTTGAGGTCATGGACTACCTGCGCGCGAGCGGCTTTCGCACCTACATCGTGACCGGCGGCGGCCAGGAATTCGTGCGCATCTACAGCGAGCGCGTGTACGACGTCCCGGTCGAGCAGGTGGTTGGCTCGAGCATCGCGACGAAGTACGAGGAGCAGAACGGCAAGCCGGTGCTGATGCGCGAGCCCAAGGTGTTCTTCATCGACGACAAGGCCGGCAAGGCGATCGGCATCAACCTGTTCATCGGCAAGCGGCCGTACGCGGCGTTCGGCAACTCCGGCGGCGACCGCGAGATGCTGGAGTGGACCGGCGCGGGTGACGGCGCGCGCCTCAAGATGCTGGTGCTGCACGACGACGCCGAGCGGGAGTACGCCTACGGCCCGGCGAACGGCCTGCCGGACAGCAAGGTCGGCACCTTCTCCCAGGCGCTCGCCGACGAGGCGAAGCAGAAGGGCTGGGTCGTGATCAGCATGAAGGACGACTGGAAGACGATCTTCCCGGCGGCACAATGAAAGGTATGCACGACCGTCTGCACTTCGCGCCCCGCCGACCGGAGGTCTCCTGAGCTTGCCACGAGCCATCACCTCCGTGGTCGGAGCGCTCGTGGTCGCGCATTCGGTGCTGATCGCCCCGGGGGTGCTGCGTGGCGCGGAGTCGACCGCCCAGCCCGGCGCCGCCCCGACCTTCGTCGGCAGCCCCGCCTGCGGCGGGTGCCATGAGAGCGAGATGGCGGCGTGGCGCAGCTCGCAGCACGCGCTCGCGATGCAGGAGGCAACGGACGAAACCGTGCTTGGCGCCTTTGATGACGCCAGCTTCACCCACGCTGGCGTGACCTCGCGCTTCTTCCGGCGCGACGGCAAGTTCTTCGTGGCGACCGACGGGCCGGACGGCAAGCTCGGCGACTTTGAGATCAGTTACACGTTCGGCGTCTACCCGCTGCAGCAATACCTGATCGCGTTGCCGGATGGCCGGATCCAGGCGCTCGGCATCGCCTGGGATGCGCGGCGCAGAGACCAGGGTGGCCAGCGCTGGTTCCACCTCTACCCCGACCGGCAGCTCAAGGCCGGCGATCCGCTGCATTGGACCGGCATCGACCAGACCTGGAACTTCATGTGCGCGGAGTGCCACTCGACCGAGCTGCGCAAGAATTACGACGCCGCCGCCAACGCCTACAGGACCACCTGGGCGGAGATCAACGTCGCCTGCGAGGCCTGCCACGGGCCCGGCTCCGCGCATGTCGCCTGGGGGGAGCGGCAGCAGAGCTGGCTGCCGTGGGGCAAGGGCGGCGACGACGGGCTCACGGTCCGCTTCGACGAGCGCCGAGGCGTTCATTGGACGATCGATCCGACGACCGGCAACGCCCGGCGCAGCGCGCCGAAGACCGGGGCAACCGAGCTCGAGACCTGCGGCGTCTGCCATTCGCGCAGCGCCAAGATCGCCCAAGGCTGGCGGCCCGGCGAGCAGCTCCTCGAGACCCACGTGCCGAGTCTGCTGCAGCCGGACCTGTTCGAGGCCGACGGCAAGATGCTGGGCGAGGTCTATAATTACGCCTCGTTCCGCCAGAGCCGGATGTTCATGCAGGGCGTGACCTGCAGCGACTGCCACGAGCCGCATTCGCTGCAGCTGCATGCCGCGGGCAACGGCGTCTGCCACCAGTGCCATGATGCGGCGAAATACGACGCCCCATCGCATCACCATCACGCGGACGGCTCGCCGGCGACGGGCTGCCCCGCCTGCCACATGCCGGCGCGCACCTACATGGTGGTCGACCGCCGCCACGATCACGGCTTTCGCATCCCGCGGCCGGACCTCTCCGTCCGCTTCGGTGTCTCCAACGCCTGCAATGACTGCCACGCCAACAAGGACGCCGCCTGGGCGGCGGCCGCGATCGAGCGCTGGCATGGGCCGGAGCGCAAGGGCTTTCAGACCTGGACCGAGGCGTTTGCCGCCGCGCGCGACGACAGCGCGGAGGCCGGGCCGCTGCTGCTGCAGGTCGCGACCGCGCCGGGCGCGCCGGCGATTGCACGCGCGAGCGCCTTCGAGATGCTCGCCGCCCATCCCGCCCCCGAGGCGGCGGGCGCCGTGCAGCAAGGCCTGTCGGATGCCGACCCCCTGGTCAGGCTCGGTGCGCTGCGCGCGCTGCGCTGGCTGCCCGCGACGCAGACCTGGCCGCTTGTGCACGGCCTGCTCGATGATCCGGTGCGCGGGGTCAGGCTCGAAGCAGCCTCGCTGCTCGCGGCGACGCCGCAGGATCAGCTGGCGCCGGGGGACCTGGAGCGACTGTCGCGCGCGATCGAGGACTACGTGGCGACGCAACGGCTCAACGCCGACCGGCCCGAGGCGCGGGTCAATCTCGGCAATCTGTACGCGCAGCAAGGGCAATCGGGCACGGCCGAAGCCGAGTATCTGGCTGCCCGCCAGCTCGACCCGGAGTTCGTGCCGACCTACGTCATGCTCGCGCAGCTCTACGCCCGGCAGAGCCGCGACGCCGAGGGCGAGCAGGTGGTGCGCCAAGGGCTCACGCGTCTGACCGACAGCGCCGAGCTGCATTTCACGCTCGGCCTCAATCTGGTGCGGCAACATCGTGCGGCGGACGCCGTACCGGCATTCGCGCGCGCCGCCGAGCTAGATCCGGACAATCCGCGCTACGCCTACGTCCAGGGTGTCGCGCTGAATTCGACCGGACGAACCGACGAGGCGCTGCAAGTTCTCGAAGCCGCTCAGGCCCGTCACCCGGCGGATCGCGACACGCTGCTCGCGCTGGCGACGATCAACCGGGACGCCGGCCGGATGGCGGCAGCGTTGTCGTGGGCCGACCGTCTGGCGGCGCTCGACCCGCAGGCGGGCACGCTGCGCGACGAGATCGCGCGGCGCGCCGGTCAGCAGCCATGACACAGCTGAATGGAGGCACTCAGGTGACTTTGAGACACACCGTGGCCCGCGGCGCGGCCAGCTTGGCGCTGTCGATTTTTCTGACGACTTGGGTCCCAGCCGCGGCGGCCGAGGTCAGTCCTGATGAGGCGCACGCGATCGGCGTCGACGCCTACCTGTACTTCTATCCGCTCATCACCATGGATCTGACGCGCAGGCAGCTCACCAACGTCGAGCCGGGCAAAGGCCTCGGCGGTCCTCCAAACACGTTCGCCAACATCCCGGCCTACCCGACCGCCGACATGAAGGCCGTCGTCCGGCCCAACTTCGACACGCTCTATTCCAGCGCATGGCTTGACCTCACCGAGGAACCCGTGATCGTCTCGGTGCCCGACACGGGCGGCCGCTACTACCTCCTGCCGATGCTTGACATGTGGACCAACGTGTTCGCGTCGCCCGGCTGGCGGACCACGGGCACGCAGGCCGGCAACTTCGCGATCATTCCGCCCGGCTGGCATCTTGCCCAATCCAAGCTGCCCGAGGGCGTTCAGGGGATCGACGCGCCCACGCCATACGTCTGGATCATCGGCCGCACCAAGACCGATGGCCCGTCGGATTACGATGCCGTCCACAAGATCCAGGCCGGCTTCAAAATCACGCCGCTGTCGCGCTGGGGCCAGACGCCCGAGCCGGTCGCGGTCAAGATCGACCCGAAGATCGACATGAAGACCCCGCCGAAGCTCCAGGTCGACCGGATGCCGGCCGCGGAGTACTTCGCTTATGCCGCCGAGCTCATGAAGCTGCACCCGCCGCAGATCACGGATCAGCCGATCATCGCGCGGCTGCAGCGGATCGGCTTCGAGCCCGGCAAGAGCTTCGACCTCGGCAGGGCAGATCCGACCGTCCAGAAGGCGCTCGAGAATGCGCCTGGCGAAGCGCAGAAGCTGATGGCGTGGAAGGTGCCGACGCTGGCACGCGTCGCGAACGGCTGGTCGATGAACACCGACACGATGGGGGTGTACGGCAACTACTACCTCAAGCGCGCGATCGTCGCCCAGCTCGGACTTGGCGCGAACCTGCCCGAGGACGCGATCTATCCGCTCAACATCGGCGACAAGGACGGCCGCCCGCTCGACGGCACGAGCAGCTACACGATCCACTTCGACCAGGATACCTTGCCGCCCGTGGACGCGTTCTGGTCGATCACGCTGTACGATCAGGAAGGCTATCAGGTCGCAAACGGCCTGAACCGCTTTGCGGTCAGCAGCTGGATGCCGTTCGCGTACAACTCCGACGGCTCGCTTGACCTCTATTTCCAGAACCAGAGCCCGGGCGCCGACAAGGAGGCGAACTGGCTGCCCGCGCCGACCGGCCCCTTCAACCTGACCATGCGCCTCTACGCTCCGAGGAGCGACGCGCTGACCGGCAAGTGGAACCCGCCGCCGGTCACGAAGGTCCAGGCGCCGTCGTTCCTTCAGACTCAATGAGCAGGTGGGCCAAGGACGAAATCAGCGCGGGCCCAACGTGAGGCCGAAGCGACCCATGCGCTGGCTGGCGACGGCCTTGGCTACTCGGACCGGCCAGTGCTGTAACGGGAGAATGGTGAGGGCCACGAGCTCGATCGCCATTACTGAAGACATGATCACAACGAAGCACAAGGAGGAACCGATGAATATCCCTGATGCCATGGCTGGCCACGTTTACCCAGGACGCCGCAGGAGCGCTGGCGCGGCCAAAGCTGCGCTCGGAGCGGCGGCGCTCCTTGGGCTGATTTGGGTCGGCGGCTGCACCTCGACCGAGAGCGAGGTCCAGACCAGCGAGATGCTGCCGCGGCCGGCAGTCGTCGTGGTCGACACCTTCGCCATCTCGCCGTCCGAGGTGAGCCTGAACGAGGGCCTGACCGGGGAGGTGAAGAGCATCGTAAGCGGCAGGAGCACGCCGCGAAGCCAGCAGGAATTGCAGGTGGGCCATCAGGTCGTCGAGGCGATCGCGAACAATCTCGTCACCGAGATCCGCGACATGGGCCTCCAGGCGCAGCGCGGCCGCGGGCTGCCGTCAGGCGTTCAGAACGCCGTGTTGATCTCCGGCCAGCTGGTGTCGATCGACGAGGGCAACGAGGCGGAGCGGGTGGTCATCGGGCTCGGCGCCGGGCGCAGCGACGTGCAGGCGCAGGTCCAGGTGCTGGAGCTTACGCCCGACTCGAGCAAGCTGATCGATACCATCCAGGTCGACGCCAAGAGTGGCCTGACCCCGGGAATGGCCGAGACCATGGGCGCCGGCGCGCTGACCGGGCACCTGCTGGTGTCGACGCTGGTCAGCGGCGGCGTGCAGGTGGCGAGCGAGACGCTGAGCGACACCGTGGTCGCCGACGCCGACCGCGCGGCCAAGGGCATCGCCAAGCAGCTCTCGAGCCTGTTCACCCAGCAGGGCTGGATCGGGCGCTAGCGCTCACGCGCGCCACGACCGATCCATGCGTGTGAGTCGTCATTGCGAGCGCCCGAAGGCGCGAAGCAATCCAGCGGAGCCGAAATTGGCTGGATCGCCACGACCGCTGCGCGGTCGCGCGATGACGAAAGCACGGACCACGAACTCACGGCTTGGCACCAGCCAGCCCGGAAGATGAAAGAGGACCGACCATGAGGCGACTGCCGATCGTTGTGGGTTTTACCTTGATCGCGGGCGTGCTCGCGCCCGCGATTCCGGCGCTGGCCCAGCAGATCACCGGGACGCCGGGCTCGCCCAGCGCGACGCAGACGATCGAGGGCGAGGTGTTGCCCGCGCCGGCGCTGCCGTTCGGCGGCGAGATCAACCTGAATGCCGCTCAGTCCAAAACGTGGTGGCCGCCGCGCGTCACGCCGCCCAAGGATGCCCCGAACATCTTGCTGATCATGACCGACGACGTCGGCTTCGGCGCGCCCAGCACGTTCGGTGGCGTGATCCCGACGCCGGCGCTCGACCGGATCGCGCAGCTGGGGCTGCGCTACACGCAGTTCCATTCCACGGCGCTCTGCTCGCCGACCAGGGCGGCGCTGATCACCGGCCGCAACCACCACTCCGCTGGCTTTGGGGTGATCGCGGAGCAGTCGACGGGCTTCCCGGGCTACAACAGCATCATCCCCAGGGACACGGCGACGATCGGCGAGATCCTGAAGCAGAACGGCTATGGTACGTCGTGGTTCGGCAAGGATCACAACACGCCGGATTTCCAGGCGAGCCAAGTCGGGCCGTTCGACCAATGGCCGACCGGGATGGGTTTTGAGTATTTCTACGGTTTCGTTGGCGGCGATACCAGCCAGTGGCAGCCGAACCTGTTCCGCAACACCACGCCGATCTATCCCTACGTCGGCAAGCCGCGCTGGAACCTGACGACCGCGATGGCGGACGACGCCATTCACTGGCTGAGGCAGCTCGACGACATCGCGCCGGACAAACCGTTCTTCCTCTACTACGTGCCTGGCGGCACCCACGCGCCGCACCATCCGACGCCGGAGTGGATCGAGAAGATCAGCGACATGCATCTGTTCGACCAGGGCTGGAACGCCTTGCGCGACCAGATCTTCGCCAATCAGAAGAAGCTCGGCGTCATCCCGCAGGACGCCGAGCTCACGCCCTGGCCCGATGACCTGCTAAAGAGCTGGGACGCGCTCACGCCCGACGAGAAGAAGATGTTCATCCGCCAAGCGGACGTCTATGCCGCCTACCTAGCCTACACCGACCATGAGATCGGCCGGGTGATCCAGGCGGTCGAGGACCTGGGCGAGCTCGACAACACGCTAATCATCTACATCAGCGGCGACAACGGCTCGAGCGCCGAGGGTACGCTGATAGGCACGCCGAACGAGGTAGCGTCCTTCAACGGCGTCAACGTCCCGGTCGAAGACCAGCTGAAGTACTTCTATGACGTCTGGGGCTCCGACGAGACCTACCCGCACATGTCGGTCGCGTGGTCCTGGGCGTTCGACACTCCCTTCAAGTGGACCAAGCAGATCGCCTCGCATTTCGGCGGGACGCGGCAGGGGGTGGCGATCGCCTGGCCTGGGCACATCAAGGACGCCGGCGGTATCCGCAACCAGTTCCACCACGTCATCGACATCGTGCCGACGCTCCTCGAGGTCACCGGCATCCGGGCGCCCAACATGGTCAACGGGGTCGCGCAGAAGCCGATCGAGGGTGTCAGCATGGCCTACACGTTCGATCAGGCCAACGCGGAAGCGGCGTCGACGCACCGCACTCAGTATTTCGAGATGATGAGCGACCGGGCGCTCTATCACGAAGGCTGGATCGCCAGCACCACGCCGATCCGGCCGCCCTGGGAGATCGTCGGTGCCGCCGTGGAGGACCCGGCGAACGCCTTCAAATGGCAGCTGTATGACCTCACCACCGACTGGACCCAGAGCAAGGATCTCGCGGCGTCCCAGCCCGACAAGCTGAGGAACATGCAGGAGCTGTTCTGGGTCGAGGCGGCGAAGTATCAGGTCCTCCCGCTCGATGCCTCCGTGGCGACGCGTCTCGTCGCGCCCCGGCCCAACCTCACTGCGGGCAGGACGGAGTTCACCTACTCCGGCCAGCTGACCGGGATACCGCACGGCGACGCTCCGAGCATCCTCAACACCTCCTATACCATCTCAGCGGAGGTCGAGATCCCGCAGGGCGGCGCGGACGGCGTGTTGCTGACCGAGGGGGGCCGGTTCGGCGGCTTCGGGTTCTATTTACTCAAGGGCAAGCCCGTCTTCACCTGGAACCTGGTCGATCTCAAGCGGGTCCGCTGGGAAGGCCCGGAGGCGCTCACGCCCGGCAGGCACACGCTGGAGTTCGACTTCAAGTACGACGGGCTCGGCTTCGCTACCATGGCCTTCAACAATCTTAGCGGCATCGGCCAGGGCGGCAGCGGAGTGCTCAAGGTCGATGGTAGGGAGGTCGCGACTCAGAAGATGGAGCACACCGTGCCGCTGATCCTGCAGTGGGACGAGACCTTCGATGTCGGCGCCGACACCGGCACGCCGGTGGACGATAAAGACTACCAGGTGCCGTTCGCTTTCACGGGCAAGCTGGCGAAACTCACGATCAGCATCGATCGGCCGAAGCTGACGCCTGAAGACGAGAAGCGGCTTGCGCAAGCGCAGCGCAACAACAAGACAAGCGAGTAGGCGCAACGGTCACGGCAGGCGACCGCGAGAAGCGGCTGCCCGTCTTGACCAAAGACGTGGGTGCGCCGGGACGCGGCGGCGACGTAGGAGCAATCGCCATGATTTCTCGCCTCGTACATTCGCTCGGAAGATTCTTCCTCCCCCTGGTTCTGCTGCCGGGGATCATGACGGCACCGTCAGTGGCTCAGAGCCCGCCACCCGCAGCCAGCCCGGACCAGCCAGCGCAGGTCCGCGAGTTTCTGGAATTGCTTGACGACCCGGCCGTGCGCGACTGGCTCCAGACGCAACGCACCGCGACCCAAGCCCCGACGGCGGCCGCGCCATCCGAGAAGGCGAGGATCGAAGGGTACTTTGGCGCCCGGATCGAGGCGATCCAGCAGCACTTCGCTTCGCTTGCGGCGACGTTTCCCATGCTGCCCGCCGATTTCGAGCAGGCCGCCGCGACCCTGGCCGCCGACCTGCACGAGCGCGGCCTGATCGAAATCCTGCTGCTCCTGGGGGGCTTCGTCGCGCTGGGCTTCGCCGCCGAATGGCTGTTCTGGCGGATGACGGAAGCGGCGAGTAAGCGCATCAGCGATCTGAACCTGGTCACGGCTGGCGATCGGCTGCGCGCGGTCGCCGCGCGGCTCGCGTTCAACACCGGACTCGTAGTCGCTTTTGCCCTCGGGAGTGTCGGCGCGTTCCTCATCTTCCACTGGCCGCCGCTGCTCAGGGAGATCGTGCTCGGCTATCTGCTTGCGCTCCTGGCGGTGCGGCTCGCGCTGGTGATCGGCCGGGTCCTCCTGGCGCCCGGCGGCAGGTACGATCACGACATCGAGCGGTTTCGCATCATCCCGATGAGCACGGCCGCCGCCCGGTTCTGGTACCGGCGGCTTGGCCTGCTAGTGGCGTGGTTCGCCTTTGGCTGGGTCACGCTGGTCTTGCTCAGCGCCCTCGGGTTCTCGCCCGACGCCCGCCACCTCGTCGCCTACATGCTTGGGCTTGGCCTGCTCGGGATCGGGCTTGAGATGGTCTGGCGTCGACCGTCCGCCGCGCCAGGCGATCTCGAGCAGGTCTCCGCCCGGCGTGGGCTCGGCCGCGGCGCCCGCAACGTGCTGCTCTCGGGGTACTTCCTGCTGCTCTGGGCGCTTTGGGTGGCGGGCGCGATGCCGGCGTTCTGGCTCGCCGTGGTCGCCGGCGCCCTGCCCGCCGCGATCAGCTTCACCCAGCGCTCGATCGATCACATCCTGCGTCCGCCGGGCGTGGAAGCGGCAGCCGGCCCGCCGAGCGTGCGCGCGGTGTGCTTCGAGCGCGGCTTACGCGCCGCGCTCATTATTGGCGCCGCCCTTTTGCTGGCCCACGCCTGGCAGGTCGATCTCGGCGCTCT
Source organism: Pseudomonadota bacterium (assembly GCA_046732855.1). Taxonomy (GTDB): domain Bacteria; phylum Pseudomonadota; class Alphaproteobacteria; order Geminicoccales; family Geminicoccaceae; genus JBKPNX01. The sequence continues at coordinate 10,123 of JBKPNX010000124.1, read as the reverse complement.
CACCGCCGGCGACACGCTGTTCACCCGGGTCGTGCACGGGGCCGTGAAGGCGATCGTGATCCTTCTTCTTGCCGACTTCGCATGGCACGTGATGAAGGCAGCGATCGACCGCAAGCTTGCGGAAGCGCACGGCGTAAGCCACCCGAACACGGACGAGGCCAGGCGTCGCGCACGCCTGCGCACCTTGCTGCCGATCGTGCGCAACATTCTGTTCGTCGTGCTGATCGTTATGGCGGCGATGATGGCGCTTTCGGCGCTCGGCGTGGAGATCGGGCCGCTGATCGCCGGCGCGGGCGTGGTCGGCGTCGCCATCGGCTTCGGCGCCCAGACCTTGGTCAAGGATGTGATCAGCGGGATGTTCTATCTGCTCGACGACGCCTTCCGGGTCGGCGAATACATCCAAAGCGGGAGCTACAAGGGCACGGTCGAATCCTTCAGCTTGCGCTCGGTCAAGCTGCGGCACCAACGCGGGCCACTCTACACGGTGCCGTTCGGCGAGCTCGGCGCGATTCAGAACATGAGCCGCGACTGGGTGATCGAGAAGCTGAAGGTCGGCGTCACCTACGACACCGATCTCGACAAGGTGAAGACGCTGATCAAGCAGATCGGCAAGGAGCTGGCGCAGGATCCCGAGTTCGCGCCGCACATCATCGCGCCTCTCAAGATGCAGGGCGTTGAGCAGTTTGGTGACTTCGCGATCCAGATCAGCATGAAGATGATGACCCGCCCGGGCGAGCAGTTCGTGATTCGGCGGCGGGCTTACGCCATGATCAAGAAGGCGTTCGATGCCAACGGCATCAAGATCGCCTTTCCGACCGTGCAGGTCGCGGGGAGCGAGGAGGCGGTCGCCGCCGCGGCGCGCCAGGGCCTGGAGCTGATCCAACCGCCACCGGCCGCATGACCACGGGGGCGCGGCCCCAGGGGGCATTCTTGGGAAAGGTAGCAGCATGCGCCAGCGCACGGTCGCGCCCGAGATCAGACCCGCGGCTCCCGGTAGAGCCAATAAAGCCTGTCAAATACATCAGGCGGCCACTCGAGTTCGGCACCCGGCGCAGCTTCGGTGGCGCGCTACGCCGGAACTGGGCGCGGCAGCGCACCATCCGATGAGCCTGTCAGGCCCCGCCGGAAGGAAGTCGGGAGCTTGGCGGCGGCGTCCGGAGGATCGGATTGGCCTATCCGCGGCAGCGCTGGTTCGCACAGCCTGTGCGGCCGCCTTGGCAGTGGCCGGCAGCATGGTATCGGCGCCGCTCGCGAAGGCCGCCGGGTTCTGGCTGTACCAGATGGGCACGCCCGACCTCGGTACCGCCTCGGCGGGCCGGGCGGCGAGCGCCAAGGACGCCGTGACCGTATTTTACGGCATGGCGAAGCCGGTGCGTGCGCCGCAAATCAGGCCGGCGCAACCCCCGAACTGAGCGAGCCACGAGCACGGAGAGATCAGGTCATGAGCCGACGCGTGGACTGGACATTGGCGGTGCTGGTTCCGGCTATCCTCGCCGGCGGGCATGCCCGCGCCGAGGATGCGGCCACCGGCAGCGCACCCTGGCAGTTCAGTATCACGCCCTATGTCTGGGGAACGGCGCTCACGGGCGATGTCGGAGTCGGCAAGACCGACGCCAACGTCGACGCCAGCTTCAAGGATATACTCGACCATCTCAACGGCGCTCTGATGCTCAGTCTGGAAGCGCGCAAGGGCGCCTTCGGCCTGCTCTCGGACAGCATCTACGCCGACCTCGAGGACAACGCTGCCACAGGGGACGACCGGATCAAGATCGACGCCACCGGCAAGTTGTTCATCCAGTCGCTGGCAGGCACCTATCGCGTCGGCACCTGGCAGCTCGCCGACTTCGGCAGCACCGGCCCGCTCAGCGTCACGCTCGATCCCTATGCCGGCGCCCGCTACACCCATTTGAACGCCGAGCTGAAGGGAGAGCTCGACCTGCCGGACCTCGGCATCAGCGCGCGCCGGACCACGGAGCAAAGCGAAGATTGGGTTGATCCAATTATTGGCGTTCGCACCGCCTGGACCTTGGGCGAGCGTTGGGTCTTCGTGCTGGCCGGCGATGTCGGCGGCATCAGCACCAGCGACCAATACAGCGCTGAGGCATGGAGCACCGTCGGCTACAAGTTCGGCCTGTTCGGCAGCAACAACGCCACTGCGCTCGCCGGCTACCGGGTGCTGAAGCAAAAGTACGAGAACGGCGACGGCCGCGACCGCTTCGACTGGGACGTGACCATCCACGGGCCGCTCGTCGGGCTCAAGTTCACGTTCTGACTTGAGGGGGCGAGCACCATGCTCACGCGAGCGACTAGCTGCAACAGACGGGCGCGACCTCGCGACCTCGCCCGGCAGGCGCTCCGGCAACGGGGCGCAGCATTCCCAGCTGAAACAGAGAGTTACCTCCTGGCTACGCTCTGCCATTCGGAGCCTGGCCCCGGCACGGCGGTAGTACCGCTGAGATCGGACGGCTGGCTGTGGTCGTTCGGCGGCGGCTACGACAGCTCGCCCGTGTCCAAGAGCCAGCGCTCGCCGTCATTGCCCATGGACGAGCAGTTTCGCATCGGCACCGGCGTTCAATACAGCTTCGACGACAACATCACCGTGGGTGCCGCCTACGAGTACATGAACGGCGGAGACAACAAAATCGACGTACAGCGTGGGCCTCTGGCGGGCGGGCTCGAGGGCGACTACAAGTCGTTCGACTTCCACTTTTTCGCCGTGAACCTGATCTGGCGCTTCGGCGGAGCGGCCGACTGAGCGACTCTCGCGACGGAAGCGCCGACCGTATTCGACACCCGGCAACAACCCGTCCGGCTTCCCCGGACAGGCGAACGCACAGGAGGAGGCGATGCTGATGGACATCCGTGGTGGTCTACCCGGCAGCCCATGCACCTTGACGCTGGAGCGCCCGGCCGCCGGCCGCGCGAAGGCGCTGCCGAAAACGGCGGCAATATTGGGATTGGCAGTCCTCGCCGCCTGCACGTCGGCGCAGAGCCAGATGGAAACCGCCGGTCGGACCCTGCCGCGCCCGCAGGTCGTGATCGTCGACACCTTCGCCGCCTCGGCGAACGAAGTGACCTTGGACGAGGGCCTGAGCACGGAGATCGAGCAGGCGATCAAAGAGAAGCGGGGCACCTCGCGGACCGAGCAGGAACTGCAGGCGGGCCGACAGGTCGCCGACGCGATCGCGGACAAGCTGGTGGTCGAGATCCGCGACATGGGCCTGCGCGCCGAGCGTGGCAGCGCTCTGCCCGCCGGGGTCCAGAACGCGGCGCTGATCAAGGGCCAGCTGGTCTCGATCGACGAGGGCAACCGCACCGAGCGGGTGATCATCGGGCTCGGCGCCGGGCGCAGCGATGTCCGCGCTCAGGTCCAGGTCTATGAGGCCACCCCTGCGGGCCGCCAGCTGATCGATACCGTCGAGGTCGACGCGAAGAGCGGCCTGGCGCCGGGTATGGCCGAGACCATGGGCGTCGGCGGTCTGACCGGTCACCTGCTGGTGTCGACCGTGGTCGGCGGCGGTCTCCACGTGGCCGACGAAGCCCTAGGCGCCGACGTGGTGGCCGACGCGGACCGGGCGGCCAAGGGCATCGCCAAGCAGCTCTCGGCGCTATTCGCCAAGGAGGGCTGGACGTCCTGAGCGACGCCCGGCCCCCGCGGCCGTGAGCCCGCATGCCAACCTGCGGTCAGCTTCGCCCGCAAGCGTGCGGAGCATTTCAGTTCGGGCGCGTATTCCGTTATAGAGAGCCAGCAACGCGATGGCGAAGCCGATCGATGTGCGATTCAGGTGAGGCTCGATGCCCTGGCCGGCTGCGGACCGTGCGGAGAGCGCGCCCGACATGACGCGGCGCGCTCGGGCCGAGCGGCCCGACCGCCGTGCCGGCGCGTCCTGGCTGCGTGCCTGGGCGAGCATCGGCCTGTCCCTCGTGCTGCTCGGCCTCACCGCGGCTTCGATCGGCGGCGCGCGGGCGCAGCAGGCGGCGCTCGTTCACGAGCCCGCGCCGCCGCCGGCGATCGATCCCGCACAGCTGCAGGAGCTCGTGACCACGCTCGAGGATCCCGCGGCACGGGATCGGTTCATCGCGCAGCTCAAGGCGTTGATCGCGAGCAGCAAGGCGGTCGAGCCCGCCACGCCGGCCGAAATCGAAGCCCTCGGACGCAGCTTTGCCGCGGAACTCGGCGCCCGCCTCGGGGCGTTTTCCGATTCCATCGCGCGCGTCGCGCTCGCGATGGTCGACGTGCCGGACATGTGGCGGTGGCTGGTCGCGCAAGCCAAGCAGGACACGCGCACCTATTGGTATGAAATCGTCGGCAAGATCACCGCCCTGCTGCTCCTCGGCGCGCTGGCCCATTACCTGGTGCGCCGGCTCACCGTCGCAGCGCGCGACCGGATCGGCGCATCGGCCGCCGGCGACGGCGCGTTCGTCCGGCTGCGGCGCCTCGCGGCCCGAACCATCCTCGATCTGCTGCCGGCGGCAGCGTTCGCCGCGGTCAGCTTCGGTCTGCTGCTGCTGCTCGGCCTTGGACCTGCCGCAGAGCCGGTGGCTCTCGCGTTGGTCCTGGCGACCATCGGGGTGCAGAGCGTGCTGCTCGTCGCCCGCGCGATCCTGATGCCGAAGATGTCGTTCCTGCGCTTTCTGCCGGTGGGTGACGAGACCGCGGCCTACCTCTACGTCTGGATCAAGCGCTTCAGCTATCTCGTCTTGTACAGCCATTTCGTGCTGCAGCCGGACGTGCTGCGCATACCGCGCGACATCCTGCGCGGCCTCACCCACCTCGTCGGTCTCGTCGTCACCCTCATGCTGGTGATCTTCGTTCTGCAGAACCGCGAGACCGTCGCTTCCTGGCTGCGCGGCGGCCAGGCCGGTGCGGCGGGGCGCGTGCGCGGCGCGTTCCTGACCATGCGCGGGTTTCTGGCCAGCGTCTGGCATCTGCTGGCGATCGCCTATCTGGTCGGCACCTACTTCGTCTGGTCCTTGCACATTCCGGGCGGGTTCGAGCTGATGGCCCGCGGCGCCGCGATCACCACGCTGCTGCTGGCGTTCGGCCGCCCGCTGGCGCAAGGGGCCGAGGCGCTGGTCGGGCGCAGCTTCGCGGTCGGCGCCGATCTGGAGCAGCGCTATCCGGCCCTGCAGGCGCGGGTCAGCCGGTATCTGACCATCCTGCACAGGTTCAGCGTGGCTTTGGTTTACGTGCTGATCGCGCTGGTCATCATGCAGATCTGGGGGATCGATCTGATCGGCTGGGCGGGCGCCCGGCTGCGCACCGGATTTGGGGCGCAGCTCGTCAACGTCGGGGTGCTCCTGCTCACCATGTTCCTGGCCTGGGAGCTCAGCAGCGCGGCGATCGAGCATTATCTGGAGGCGGTCGATGAGACCGGCACCCGGGTCGAACGCAGCGGCCGCGCGCGCACCCTGTTGCCGCTGCTGCGCACGGTGTTCGTCGCCGTCGTCGCCATCGTGCTCCTCTTGCACACCCTGTCGGTGATGGGCCTCGATCTCGCGCCGCTGCTGGCGACCGCCGGCGTGATCGGCATCGCGATCGGGTTCGGCTCGCAGAAGCTGGTGCAGGACGTGATCAACGGCCTGTTCATTCTGTTCCAGGACATCATTTCCGTCGGCGATCTGGTCGAGGTGGGCGGCCACGGCGGGACGGTGGAACGGATCTCCGTGCGGACGATCGAGTTGCGCGACGCCGCCGGCATCGTCCACACCATCCCGTTCAGCGAGATCACCACGGTCAAGAACTGGGCCCGGGGGTTCGGCTACGCCGAGCTGGAGGTCAGCGTCGCCAACGGCGAGGACGTCGACGAGGTGATGGAGCTGCTCCGCCAGATCGGCGCGGAGCTGGAGGCCGACCCCCAGGTCGGCCAGTTCATGCTCGAGCCGATCGACGTCTGGGGGGTCGACGAGGTTGCGGAAACCGGGGTCGTGATCAAGGCGCGGATCAAGACGCGGCCGCTCAAACAGTTCTACGTCAAACGCCAGTTCAACCGCCTGATGAAGCGGCGGTTCGATGAGCTCGGGATCGAGATGCCGTCGCGGCTTCAGTCGGTCTATCTCGTGCCCGACAAGGCGAGCCTCGCCCCGCCGGAGCTGAGCGACGAGACCGAGCCCGCGCCGGAGCGACCGCCCGCGGAACCCGCCGGGCTGCGCGTGGTCAAGGGACGCGATGCCCCATCGCGATCCAGTGCGTCGTCGCGCGACAGCGCCCAGTCCTGAGATGGCGCGCCCGTCCACGCTGCGCCGACAGCTCCACCAGGCCTCGCGCGAGCGCCAGCGCCGCATTCTGGATTTCCGGGTCGAGCGCGTGCTCACCCTGCTCAAGGACGATGCGCTGGCGACCCACGCCGCGCTCGATCTGAACTCGAAGGACGGCATCGTGCTCGAGTGCAACTTCGTCAACGACGTATGGGACGACCCACGCGTCGCCGCACGGGTCCGCCAGCTCCACGAGCGCGGCGTGACGGTCGAGCCGATCACCTATGAGTTCGAGGTCGCAGGCAAGCCGTTCTCGCGCTCTCAGATCCGGGTGCGGTTTTGAGCATCCATCACCGCGATTCTTGCCGGGCCGACGCCGGCCGCCCTCGCACCTGCCGGCGACGGCCGCCTTCGCCTGCCCTCGCCTCGCAATCGGTACGACCGTAGACGGCGCCAGGGCCACGGGCTAGCATTACCTGCAGGAGAAACCACGTAACGATTGATCGCTCTGAGCAGACAATGTCCTTCGTCGGTCCACCTTTTGAGCATGATTTCTTCTTCAGCTACGCGCATGCCGACGTCGATGGCACCGGCGACGCCGAGATCAAGACGTGGTGCCAGAAGTGCGCCAACGACGTGCGCCAGGCCCTGAGGCGCTTCCCCGAGTTCGCGGCGCTTTCCCTCTATCTGGACGAAAGCCCGCGCACGGGCGAACGCCTGGACGAGACCGCCGCGCTGACGCCGAGCCTGCAGAAGGCGGCCGGCGCCTCGGCACTGCTGTGCGCAATGATGTCGCCCTGGTACCTTAGGTCCGAGTGGTGCGCGAAAGAGCGAGAGTGGTGGCACGATGGCACCCGGACCCTCGCGCCGGCCATCGCGAGAGGCTTCGATCGCGCTTTCATCCTCCGCCTGATGGACACGATCGAGGACGAATGGCCCGAGATCTTCAAGGATCTCGCGGAGGTCGCGAAAAAGGGCTTCTTCCTGTACGACCGCGCCAAGCCGGAGCTTCAACGCGTGCCGTGGGGCTGGATCGGGACGGAAGAGGACAGGGCAGCCTACAGGCAGTTCGTGATCGAGATCTCCGGGCGGATCGGCGAACGCCTCAAAGACATCAGGGCGCGTCTCGAGGAGGAGCGCAGGGCCCAAGAGACGCTGGCCAAGCTGCAGGGGGAGCCGGACCACCTCCTTCTCTATCTTCATGCGCGGGCCGACTTCGCCGACCCGTTCGACGACGCGTTCGCGCGTCTGCAAGGGGCGGGCTATGCCGTGACCCCGCAGGCGCCAACTCCGCTGCTGCGTGACGGCCGGCTCGACGACGATCAGGCCGATGAGCTGCGCAGCTCGGATGCGATGGTCGTGCTAGGCACCGACGATCCGAGCGTCGACAAGGACATCGTGGTGGTCGGCAAGACCAGCCGAAGGCTGGCCGAGGCGCTCGAGATCAAGCCCCTGCCGTGCGCGGTCTACGACCTGGTCGGCAAGGCGAGGCACCCCGAGCGCCGTCTGATCAACGCGCGTAACCTCGGGATCGCCTGGATCGACGGCACCGCGCCGAACTGGGCAGCCGACCTCAGAGCGTGGCTGCACGGGGCGACCATGGGCGTGATGGTGGCGCCGTGACCGCCAGCCTCGCCCCCTCGCCGCGTGCCGACCCGCTCGGGGTCACCATGCTCGAGGACCCCTTCGACGCTTCGCTGAAATTTCCCCCGTATCCAGGCCTGCGCCCGTTCGCGAGCGCCGAGTGGCCGATCTTCTTCGGGCGCGAGACGACAACCGACGAGATCATCGATCTCGTGACGAAGAAGCACCTCGTCGTCGTCCACGGCGATTCCGGTTCCGGGAAATCATCGATTGTGCGCGCGGGCGTCCTTGTCCAGTTGCAGCAGGGTCATGCCGCCACGGATGCGAGCTGGCGCACCTGCGCGCTGCTGCCGCGCGAGGATCCGCTCGACAACCTCGCCCGGGCGCTCGCCGGCCTGCTCGCGGACGAGCCCACGCCCGATCAGATCCTCGATGTCCGCCACATCCTCAATCGCGGACGGCGCGCGCCAGAGACGCTGACCGAGGTTCTCCGACAGGGCGAATCCGATCACATCTGCATCCTGGTCGACCAGTTCGAGGAGCTGTTCACCTTCGCCAAGAGGCGCAGTCCCGAGGAGACACGGCTGTTCGTCGACATTCTGGTCGGCCTCCAGGAGAACCCGCCGCCCGGGCTCTATGCGATCGTAACCATGCGCTCGGAGTTCCTCGGCCATTGCGCGCGGTTCGAGGGCCTGGCCGAGGCGGTCAACCGGACCCAGTACCTGCTGCCGCGGATGGAACGGCCGTTGCTCCTGCGCGCGATCCGCGAGCCGGCGCCGCTCTACGGCGGTGAGGTGAGCCAAGAGCTCGCCGAGCGCCTGATCGCCGACGCCGGCGGCGGCCAGGACCAGCTGCCGCTGATCCAGCATGGGCTGATGCGGCTCTGGCGGTGCGCGGCGGGTCCGCCGCCAGTACGTGACTTTGGCCTCGCCGAGGTGGGCACAGCTTTTCGTCAGGACAATGTGCTCGCAGACGCCCCCGTGCCATTCCGCCATGAGACAGGGTGGGACGAATCTGTTGCCCGTCTGCTTCATCAGGGAGACTATGCGCCCGCGGCTTCCTTTTCTTACGATCGCGATCCGGTCTGGCGACTTGATCTCGAGGACTATCAGGGTGCCGGCGGCCTCGCCGCGCTGCTCTCGGATCATGCCGACGCCGTGATGGCAGAGGCGGCCCCCGATGCCCGACGCCGTCAGATCGTCGAGCATCTGTTCCGCGCGCTCACCGACATCAATGCCGAGGGCCAGGCGATCCGTCGCCCGCAGACCTTCGCCGAGCTCATGGCGGTGACCGACAGCGACGGGGCGACGCTGCGGGACATCCTCGATCGCTTCCGCGCGGAGGGCGTCTCATTCCTGAGCCCCTATGGCAGTACCCCGATCGCACCGGACACCCTGATCGACGTCAGCCACGAGGCCCTGATCCGCTGCTGGCGCGAGATCGCGGATGAGAAGGACGGCTGGCTCCAGCGCGAGTTTCGCGACGGCCTGATCTGGAAGACGCTGCGGCTTCAGGCGCAGAGGGGCGAGACGCTCTCGGCCGCGGCGACCGCCAGTCGCGACGAATGGCTCGAAACCCTGCCCTCCCCCGTCTGGACCCTGCGCTACGACGGCGGCAGGGACGACGTCCAGCAGCTGATGGCGCGCAGCCGGCTGGCGCGCGAGGAGGAAGAGCGGCGGCGCCAGGACTACGTCAAGGCGCAAGAGCAGATCGCCGAGGAGCAGCGCCAGCGCGCGGAGGCCGAGCGGCAAAGGGCGATGGAGGCTGAAGCGCATGCCAGAGACGCCGAAGCCGGCCGTCGCCGTTCGAAGCGCCTTGCGATCATCGCCGGCTCGCTCGCTATCGCGGCGCTCGTCGCTGCCGGAGTCGCCAGCTGGAGCTGGTGGCAGGCGGACCGAGCGTCTGCCGCGGTGATCGAGACGACCGCGACTTCGTTGTGGTCCCGCCTCCAGCAGCTGTGGCGTGATCCGCTGACGCCGGACGACGAGGCGACCCTGTGGGATCTGACCCAACAGGACGAGGACGTGCGCGTGGCGTTCGTCCGCCAGCTGGCCGATGATCAGCGGCTGCTGCGGCAGTTCGGCTACAAGCCGCAAGCGATCGGGCGTGCGGTTGGACTGCGCTGGCCGGTGGACGCTCTGCAGATCGCCAAGCGGAGCATGACCTACGTCGCCAGCGATCAGTTCGCCCCTACGGATCCGTTTGAGCTGGTCAGCTATACCCGGGCTCTGGCCGCACTGGCACCCTGGCTCGATCACGACATCGCCGAGCGCGCCAGGCAGAACATCCAAAGCGCCATCAACCATCTTGCCGAACAGAAAGAGCTCGGCGACCCGCAGTT